>DATION010000005.1:0-188981 GCA_035473115.1 Candidatus Udaeobacter sp.
GTATGTATCGCCTGAGAAAGAATCGCACGTCGAGATTCGATACATATTACCGGAAATAACTGGAAAGCTATAAATGGCAAGACAGTTGGTACCACTTTGTCCATTTGAACCGGAGCCGGAGAAAGGACCGGAGTTCTGACACGTGGGGCTAGCACTGGCTGACCAGAAATCAGAGCCGAAGTAGTTGTAGAGCGATGATGCGTTGTTCGTATAATCACTCAACCTGCTGTTGTAGACGGCAGAACCTCTTGCAGCGCCATTATAACAGACTATTTCTGCACTCAAGAACGTCTGAAAATCAGCAGTACCAAAGATTGCTCCGTTGAGCCATTGCACAACAAGAGCCTCGTCTGCAGGAGTATATGTAGTTTGAGTAGGAGTGATACCATCATTCGGGTTAGCATCAAAAACCGGCGTCTCCGCGCAAGCAAATCCGAGCTTACCGATTACAAATTTGATGGCTGCATCGATATTACCAGTTGTGGACATGACATCATAACCTGGGGACGTATTTGCCCAACCACTGATGGTTTGCGCATAAGTACCCTTATCAAGCTGAAACATGCCGACGCCACCTTGCTGGTTTATACAATAATCCCCATTAACAGGAGCATCACTTGCTCCTCCCAACACACCGCCTAGGCTTGCCGGACATTCACTAGTGGTACCAACATTTGTACAACCATTGGTACTCCAGTCCAGTGCACATTGTGAGATCCTTGTTTCGTTTTCAGCAATCAAAGCTAGCAAGAAAAAATTGGTAATACCTTTTTGAGCAGCACGTTGCTTGATAAGATTGATATTGTTTAGTTTCTTGGAGTTGCCATTGGCGAGATCCTGATTCACTGAGCTGGTCGGATTATCAGTGACAGATGACTGATTATTTCTGTCATTGTCGACTCCCAAGCATCCTGCAATCATGACCAAAAAAACCAAACCCACAAACGTTGCCTTTTTCCTCATCTCTATCTCCTTTGGCTCTGATTGAAATTGAGCCGAATGCAAGTTTATATAATAAAAAAATAACTGTCAAACTTGATTTGGCAGCTATTTTAATAAAAAAATATGATAAATAACTAACTTTATATATTTTTATTTAAATGAGACAAATGGTAAATTATTCAAGCACTTTTTTTAAATCCCAAAAACGACTGCTACCTTTTACCAGTAAATCATTAATTAATTTTTCAACACCTTTTTTAGTTTCCAGTTTCGCATACAATACTTTTAATGCCATTGATATGCTGTCAGCATAAGCGGAATACCCAAAATAACCGACGGCACCAGCCTGATACATTAAGTACAGAGCAGTGTAGAGTTAATCGAGACACTTGGCAAACTTTTTAAGATTGGTTCTTATCGATAATCGTACTGTCTAAAGATTTTCGTATACCACGGCCAAATTTAAACAAACCATCTAGAATAGGGTTTTTGGCATTCATGTGATAAGCAAAAAGAAAATCTTCACCAATTTTATGTCCATTCCGCTCACAATTATAAGCATGATGACCGCAATAAATTACTGCGCTAATATTTGAAAAATCATCCATCTCCATAAAACTTGTAGGCATGGTTTCGTCTCCGGATTTTGCTTTCTTTATAATATCTGGTGTTGGTGTGTAAAAAGGCCCAATCAACTCACCTGTTGTTAGATCCTTACGATATACGTCTGGACCAACTCCAAACACCGCCCGTTTTAAGAGTACGTCTGAACGCGAAGCGAATTCAATATTTGCACCACTTACTGCAATAATTAAACAGTCATTTTCAGATACTCCACTCTTACTGTCCACAACATACTTCTTAAACTTTTCATATTTTGTACCTATAGCGTTCAAGATTCGTAAAACACGCGGCCGATTCAAATCTTCAATACTACCTCCACCTATATAAACTTCACCCTCTGTCAAATTCGGCTTGGGTGGAACAGGGTCAATAACCCCAGAAGTACAAGATACTGCCTCAATCCATATTTTTTTACCATCATTGGTTACAACACAAAAATCTGGACCCATATCCCATGTTTTTTCTTGTAACGCAAATCCTTGATCATGAAGCACTGATGCGACATGGAATTCCCATGCACGGGCTTCGTGCTCACTTTCAAGTTGAAACTTGGAAGCAAAATCCTTGTCTAGATACTTATACAATCTTTGCCAGTTATCCTCATACCATTTACGTGTTTCAACCCTATGAGTACCTATGGTAATAAGGGATTTAGAAAGATTGCTATATTTCAACAAAGCCGCATTGAGCTCTTCTTGATTTTGCACGCTTCCAGAAATTAGTTCCGGCGGAAAAAGATCATTTGGCATTTTATAACTTACTATAAAGAAGGTAGGCTTGTTTTATAAAAACATTATTAATTTGAGAATTCTGTATTTCCATAGAACCAGATGTTTCCATACTAAATACCTGATTAAAATTTTTAACGAATAAATCAGTAGAATTCAATAAAACAAGGCGTGAAAATAAAATAATTTCATTTCGATCTAATCTTTTATTTATCAGTTCCGCTAATTCACTTAAATTTACTTGATTATCAAGCTGTTCTCCGCCAATTACTAAGTCCCATAGGTCAGAATCATCTCTTTTTATAACAACAAAAAGAGTTATTTTTTTAGGAATTAAAATTTCATCCAAAATTGATCTTAATTTTTTCAAAATTATATCATTCATATTTGAGTCCATAAGTATTGTAATATACTTTCCGCAGAATTTACAACATCAGTTGATTCAACCTGCATAGCAGCACCTCTAATTGGCGCATATCTCATTTCAGGATTCCATTTCAAAACAGTACTCCATTCACTAAGCTTAGTGGTCTTAATTTCGGTGGCTAAATTAGCCGGCGCTAGTTTCAAAAGTCCTTCTAGATCATGAGTTTTAATCAACTCTATAATTTTAAACTCTTGAGTTGTGCTTGGAATATGAGCAGAACTTACTACACCATTAAGATTTAAATTTTTACAAACAATAGACTTAAGCGCAGTTTCTACAGCATAACCACAAACATAAAGAGCGCCGTCATAACGCCCGTTAATCAAAAGCGCCTTGGCATCTTCTAATCTAGTCTGAGAAATTATTTTGAGCTCTTCGAAAGAAATCATGTTTTAAGCATGATAAGAATTGAGTTAATTTAGATGGTCTTTCCCTATTTGTTATGGTTGTAGCCCCAACGGGAATCGAACCCGTATTTTGTCCGTGAAAGGGACATGTCCTAACCATTAGACGATGAGGCCTTTTATTTGTGAAAATATTCTACAATACTTTGGCTAAAAAGTCAATAAACTAATCTGCTTGACACAAGTATGTGCGACTGTAGAATACCTTTACACCCAAAGGAGTCTGCAATGAAAACTGTCGCAACCAAGGTCGTTCTTTTTCTGCTGCTGCTTGCCTACTACGGGGTAATCATCATTACCCACTGGTCAAAGGAGACCCCATTCAGTTGGGGCTACTTGGTCGGAATGGCAGCTGCTTTGGCAGCCATACTCTTCGAAAGATGGGGGAAATACTTTCGGACAAAAGGTTTTAACTGGTGGATGTTGATCAAAAAGCAGCTGGTTGCTTTGCTAATTATCGGACCAGCTGAAGTGACGGAGATATTGCCAAGGCTCGGACCGGCAAAAGGAGATTTCCTAACGGATTTTGTTACAGCATTTATGTTTTCTTTTGTATTCATCATGATGAGTACAAAAGCTCCAAAGGTAACCAGTCGAACGAAGAGTAAGTTGTTGACCAGCAAAGAGGAAAAGGAAGCTGGTTGAACACCAGATACGGGCCGTCGAGACCAAAGCGTCTCGGCGGCCTCATAAATTTTATGACATGAATATTGACTTTGCATAATTATTTTAGTATGATTATCACTACTATTAAGTCAGGGTAGCTCAGTTGGTAAGAGCACGGGATTCATAACCCCGAGGTCGAGGGTTCAACTCCCTCCCCTGACACGACGCTAAGCGTCGTTATAGGCACGCTAAGCGTGCCACTTATTATAACGTACGCCAAATTAAATATTATGTACTATACGTACATTTTACATTGCCAAAAAGATGGCAAACTTTATATTGGATTTACTTCTGACTTAAAAACAAGAGTATTCAAACACAAATCTGGTTACGTTTTAGCAACTAAGTACAGAGGTCCTGTAAGGCTGATCTACTACGAAGCATACCTTAGCGAAGATGATGCTCGACAAAGAGAAAAATATCTAAAGGGTGGAAAAGGACACTCTGAATTAAAAATACAACTCAAACATATTTTAGATAAGTTAGGTTACAAATATGCTAATCCTCGGTATTGAATCTTCCTGCGATGATACTTCTGTGGCTTTGTTAGATAGTTCCGAGCAAGGCCATAATATTTTATTTGAAAAAACTGCTTCGCAAATTGAAATTCACAAAAAATATGGCGGCGTAGTGCCAGAAATCGCAGGTCGGATGCATGCTGAAAAAATCGTGCCGCTTATCGATACCGCTTTAGCCGGACAAAAAAAACCGGATGCTATTGCGGTTACTGCCGGACCGGGATTAATTACCGGATTACTGGTTGGCGTGGAAGCGGCGCGAACCTTGTCTTATGCATTAAAGATTCCTTTGATTAGAACTAATCATATAGAAGGCCATATTTATTCGGTAGAATTACAAGAAAAAAAATCATCAATTCAATTCCCTGCTTTATCACTAGTTGTCAGTGGCGGCCATACCGAATTAATTTTGGCAAAAAAGCCAGGCCAATACAAACTGCTGGGAGCAACCAAAGACGATGCGGCCGGAGAATGTTTTGATAAAGTTGCTAAACTGCTTGGACTTCCCTATCCGGGCGGACCGCAAATTTCTAAATTTGCTGAAACCGGAAATACCAAAACGATAAATTTTCCTCGACCGATGATGAGAGAAGAAAATTACTTATTTAGTTTTGCCGGCTTAAAAACTTCCGCTTTATATTGGTTACGAGATAACAAATTAGACAATAAAATTACTATCAATGATTTTTGCGCCAGTTTTGAACAAGCGATTATTGATGTTTTGGTTGCCAAAACAATTAAGGCTACTCAAGAGTATAAACCGAAAACAATAATTTTGGCCGGCGGTGTCAGCGCCAACAAAAAGCTGCGCCAAACTTTAGAGCAAGTTGTGACTGAAAACTTTCCGGAAACTAATTTTATGCTTCCGCAAATGAAGTACGCAATGGATAATGGCGCGATGATCGCGGCAGCCGGGTACTACCATGCTTTAAAAAAAGATTTTACTTCTTGGCAAAAAATACAAGCTGACCCGAACTGGGAATTAACTATCAGATAAGATTGTCATTCCGAACTTTGTGTGAGGAATCTATTCCATAAAGTATAGATCCCTCGTCACCCGCTCTTCGCGAAGAGCGGGTTAACTCGGGATGACAGTAAGCAATTCATCTTTTAACTCCTCGCAATCTTTAACCAAAAACGAGGTTTTAATTATTTTATCTTCAACTTTTAAAACCACCGGCTTATCCCCGGGATATTTTTTTAAAACACTTTTTATAGCATCAGCTTTATTTTTTAACTGCTCAGCGCTAACTATTATTTCAAAAGATTCATTTGCATCAAAAGAAACTTTTGATTCATCTGCTTCTTTTTTAGCATTATTTTGCGCGCCTACAGACATCTGCTTTGCCAAAATCGGAGCGTTTTCCGGCGTAAGCAAATAAGCTTTTTCTACAAACAACTTATCATCGCCTTCTTCTTCGGAAGTGCGGCCAATCACACAAACCGGTTTGCCTTCCACCCAAACATCAGCAGTAGTTTCATAAGTTTTCGGAAAGATTAACAACTCCAGATTGCTGGTAGTATCTAAAATTTTGGCAAACATCATGGCTTTGCCGCCGCGAGTGATTTTTTTCTTGGTTGAATCAATCATACCCCCAACCACCACCCATTGATTTCTGGACTGACTGGACAAATCTTTAAGCGGAGTCAAAACATCCTTCATTATCTTTTGATAAATTGTAAACGGATGCGAAGTAACATACAGACCAAGCAGTTCTTTTTCCCATAAGAGCTTTTCATCTTCACTAGCATTGGGCGCTGAGGCTAATTGAATTTTGGCAGACATATCTATATTGGTGCCGGCAAATAAAGAATTTTGATTGGCAGGACTTTTTTCATGAATCTGTTTAATAAAAGCCAAAATATTTTCTATATTCCCGGCCAAATAACCGCGATCATAACCAAAACAATCCAATGCGCCGCATTTTATCAAACTTTCCAAAGATTTTTTATTCAAATCTCTATCCTGTACTCGGGTAAGCAAATCTTGCAAATTTTTATATTTACCATTGGCTTTGCGTTCACGATAAATAGCTTCGGCAATATGTTCACCCAGGTTTTTAATGCCATTTAAACCAAAACGGATATGCGGTTGCGATCCATCTTCGGGAGAAATCATCGCAAAATTCTTAAAGCTTTCGTTGATGTCCGGCGGCAAAACTTTTACTCCCATTCTTTCCGCTTCATAGATAACTTCCGGTACTTTATCAATATCACCGCTTTCGGCAATCAAAATAGCGGTCATATATTGCACTGGAAAATTGGCTTTTAGATAAGCGGTCTGATAAGCCACCACCGCATAACTGGCCGCATGAGCTTTGTTAAAACCATAAGCGGCAAATGGTTCGATGCGCTGCCAAAGATTATTAATCTTCTCCGGCGGCAACTTGCCAATTTCTTTGGCGCCTTTATAAAACTTTTCTTTCTGCTTAGCCATTTCTTCGGGAATCTTCTTACCCATCGCTTTGCGGAATTTATCGGCTTCTTCCCAGTTATAACCGGCCAAATTTATCGCTGTAAGCAACACATCGTCTTGATAAACAATTAATCCCAAAGACTGATCCAGATAATCTTTCATTCTCGGATCTTCGTATTCTATCAACTGCGGATTATTTTTTCTTTGAATATAATCGGGGATAGAATCCATTGGGCCGGGGCGAAACAAAGCCACCATCGCCATGATATCAAAAATTGAAGTGGGTTTAAGTTCTTTTAAATATCTGGTCATGCCGGAACTGGCCAGCTGAAACACACCAACAGTTTCACCGCGCGCCAACATTTCATAAGTTTTTTTATCATCCCATGGATACAAATTGTGCACATCAATTTTTTTACCGGTTGTTTTGGCAATAATTTCTACGGCGTGACCTAAAATTGATAAATTGCGAATACCCAAAAAATCCATCTTCAAAACTCCGGCTGCTTCCACCGAATGCATTTCGTATTGAGTAATTATTCTTTCACCGCCCGTTTCCAGCTGCACGGGAGTAAAATCAGTCAAAGGAGTCGGCGAAATAACTACCCCGGCCGCGTGAATAGAAGTATGCCGAGCACAGCCTTCTACTTTTTGCGCCAAGTCCAGCAAACGTTTGACATCGGCATTTTTTTCATATAACTTTTTTAATTCCGGTTCCAGGTTCAAAGCTTTAGCAATAGTCATCTGAAAACCTTGGGCGCCAAAAGGAATAAGTTTGGAGACTTGATCACAA
Source organism: Candidatus Udaeobacter sp. (assembly GCA_035473115.1). Taxonomy (GTDB): domain Bacteria; phylum Patescibacteriota; class Patescibacteriia; order Magasanikbacterales; family GWA2-37-8; genus XYD2-FULL-39-9. The sequence goes on from DATION010000005.1 coordinate 7,519, forward strand.
AAAGAGTATGGAAAACCCAAAGCTCGCCCCACATCTCGCACTGCTCCGCGCGCGGCCATCGTACCAAAAGTAATAATTTGCGCCACTTTATCGGCCCCGTATTTTTTAGTTACATAAGCAATCATTTCGTCACGCTTATCATCGGCAAAATCACCATCCACATCCGGCGGGCTAGGACGAAACGGATTTAAAAATCTTTCAAAAGGAAGTTTAAAAAACAAAGGGTTAACTGTCACAATACCCATAGCATACGAAACTATAGATCCTGCCGCAGATCCTCTGGTTGTAACCATAATATTGTTATTGCGAGCATAACCAATATAATCAGCTACGGTTAAAAAATACGGCGAGTAGCCTTTGGTCGCGATAATATCCAATTCATAATCGACGCGCTTTCTCACTTCATCCGTTATTTCTAGTAATTTTGGCAATTTTTCATATACTTGTTCGCGCAAATACTCATTAGCTGTTTTCCCTTCCGGAATTTCTATGGCCGGAAAGTGCCACTTGTTTAATTCTAAAACCAAATTGGCACGCTCAGCTATTTTTACGGTATTAGTAATTGCTTCCGGCGTATGTTTAAAACGATTAATAATATCTTTTGCCGGAGCCAAAGAACAATCAAAGCCGCTCATACTCATACGATTTTCTTCATCCAGCGTCCGGCCGTCTCTGATACAAGTCAAAATATCTTGCGCTTCGGCATCTTCCGGTTCTAAGTAATGTGAATCGCGAGTAACAATTAACGGAATGCCGGTGTCTTTAGATAGTTGAGCAAGTTTTGTATTCAATTCCATCTGTCCTTCCAGACCGGGCAGATCCATCATTTCCAAATAAAAATTTCCTTTACCAAAAATTTCTTCGTATTCTAAAGCAACTTTTTTAGCTTTGGCATAATTATCTTCTTTGCGTAAAATCCAAGGAATTTCTCCGCTAAAACAGGCCGAAGAAGCAACTAAGCCTTCATGGTATTGTTTTAATAATTCTTTATCAATTCTTGGTTTATAATAAAAACCTTCCAAGTTAGACAGAGAAGAAAGTTTCATTAAATTTTTGTAGCCCGTATAATCTAAAGCTAATAAAATAAGATGATAATATTTATCGTCTTTATCTTTATCAAAACGGCTACCCGGAGCCAAGTAGGCTTCCATGCCGATAATTGGTTTTATTCCCTCTTTTTGGCAGCACTCATAAAATTCAATGGCGCCATACATATTGCCATGATCGGTCAGCGCCAAAGCTTTATAACCTAAACTTTTGGCTTTAGACACCAAATCAGGAATTTTGGATAATCCGTCTAAAAGAGAATAATGGGAGTGAACGTGAAGATGGACAAAATCAGACATACTATTGGTTGTCATCCCGAGTGAACCCGCTCTTCGCGAAGGGCGGGTGACGAGGGATCTATACCGAATTATTAAATAATAATGTATAGATTCCTCACCCACTATGGGGATTCGGAATGACAGTTTATAAGCTTATTAACTCGCCTATCTTACCTTAAACTAAAAACAAAATCAACGAAAATTTGGCTTTCAAAAACCTACTCTATATAATCAAAAAACCCTCGAACCAATGCAAGCAAAGGTCCGAGGGCCGAATCGCGTGTAGATATGACTCTACACCCGGGTCTGGTTGGACTACTGCTTAGTTAGAGCGGTTAGCCCGTTGCTTGAAATTTGAAGATCTGTTTACAGGCTGGAGACGGTGCGGAGGAAGGAGTTCCATCATTATTGAAGCCGTAAGCTTCTATAGTGAACTCAGCACCTTTTCCAAGTCTGCCCTGGATATGCCAGAACTCCAAGACCTTGTCGTTAATGCCACCGGGATACAGGATCCAACTTTCGAAGGTGGCGTCTTTGTGAACTAGGACTTTTGGGAAACTGAATACCCATTGAGGTAAGTCTGTTTTGGGATTGAATATCAGCAAGGCTATGTCGTTGATACGACTATCCACCTTTTCCCGATTTTCCTCGACCCGCAGCTGTCCACTTTGGACATAAACAGCTCCGTTATCTTCGATGAATCCGTCACAGACAGAGTAAGAGGAAACATCTCCTTTGGCTCCCGAAAGAATGGTCACTGACGAATCAGACTGACCATTGAGGCAAGCGCCAAAGAACAAACTGAGCAAAACAATCATACGCTGCCACATCGCGACCCTCCTTTAAATTTAACCTAACCCTTACCCAGACACCATGTCCAGTTAAAGGATTGATTATCCTAAAACAAAAACGATCACCTGTCAATGATCGAATTTGATTAATATAATTAATGATTTTTTATTTCTTCAAATGCTTGGCAGTGGTTCTCATTTTTTTGGCTGTTGCCTCGACTGCTTTATCGACAGCTTCTTTGGCCGCTGTATTCATTTTACCGGATTCTTTGTTTATAAAAGCTTTAGCTTTTCTGCTTACCATATCTGTTACCATTCCTGCCATTCCGCCTCCGGCCATGTTTAATAAATTATGAATATTTTCTACTTTGCCGCGCACATAATTTATCGCTTCAGTCAAAATCTGCAAACGAGAGCGAAATTCTTCAGCGATTTCATTGGCATTTTTTAAAATTCTGGTAACGTAATAAAACATCCAGCACAAAAATACTGTAATCCACAAAACACAGAAGGCGATTACCAGATATAAGATATCTTTTGATGATTCAAACATATTCCCCTCCAAATTAAAAATTAAGCTGTGTATATTATAACACAAATTAATTTTTTCTACAAAGCTACCTTACTTCCGCGCCAAATTTTTCTCTCAAGATTTTAATTATTTCATTATGAACCTTATCAACTTCTTCGGTCACCAGAGTGCGTTCTCGATTTTGATACACGAAATGATAGGCCATGCTCTTGTAATTATCTCCCACACCTTTGCCTTCATAAACATCAAACAACTCTACCGACTGTAAAAGCGGATTGACTGCCGAAAGAGCGGCCATAATATCGCCATGGTTTATATTTTTCTTAACCGAAATCGCCAAGTCTCTTTCTACGATTGGAAATTCCACCAGCGCGGAATATTTTTCCCCGGCTGCCGGCAAATCAACCACCATACTCAGATTTATTTTTACTACTGCCACTCGTCCATCTAAACCAAAATTTTCTATTACTTGCGGATGCAGTTCATAAACAGAACCGACTATTTTTTCTCCCACTGCCAAACTAACTGAGCGAGTCGGATGGCGGCCAATACCGCCCGCATCTGATTTGGAAACTTCTAAACCAGGCAAAACTGTCTTGGCTAAAATATCTACCACTTCTCTGGCCTGCCAAAAAGGCGCATTATTTTTTTTCTCCAAACAGACGGCTGTTAGCCAAGTATCCTGGCCAGGCAACAAGCTGTCTTTGTTTGACTCAACTCGCAAACCTGGGTTTTCGCCGCGAAATACTTTGCCGATTTCAAATAGATTTAATCTGTCTCGTCCAGCTTGGTTATTCTCTAAATTTTCCAATAAATTTAATAATAAACAACGACGCAAATATGGCTTTTCTTTTGATAACGGATTGTCCAGCTGCAAATATCTATCCGGGTTGTCGGTCATTTTTGCTATCTGCGCTCCGCTGACAAAAGAATAATTATATACTTCGGTATAAGCCAAAGAATTAACCAAAATATTTTTGCATTGTCTTTCCAACTGTCTCAATTTATTTTCTTCAGGCGGATCAATAAAAAACTCCGGCAGCTGCGGCGCAATTTTTTCATAGCCATAGATACGAACTACTTCTTCCACCAAATCTTCAGGAATAGAAATATCTTTGGTAGCTCGCCAGGTAGGAATCTTTACTTTAAATTCATCGCCGCTGGTTTTTATTTCAAAACCTAAATGTTCCAAAATTTTTATAATTTCTTTTTTAGCCAGCTTAACACCGATTTTTTTATGGAAGAAATCTAGACTAATAGCCAGCGGGCCTTGCTGTAAATTAAATTTAGCTTCATCAACAACTTTACTGACTACTTTGGCTTGCGGACAGCATTCCACAATTAATTCCACAGCTCGCTCCAGAGCCAAAGCTGCCAAATTTGGATCTAAACTTTTTTCAAAGCGCGCTGAAGAATCGGTGCGCAAACCAAGCTTGGCCGAAGTTTTTCGGATAGAAGCGGCTTCAAAATTGGCTGATTCAAAAATAATTGTTTTAGTTCCATCGGTAATTCCGGAATCTAATCCGCCTTTTATTCCGGCAATAGCTAAATTTTTATCTTTATCGCCAATCATTAACATTGAACTATCCAAATTTCTCTTTAGACCATCTAAGGTAACAAACTCTTCTCCATCTTTTGCCTTGCGGACAACTATAGTAGAATTTGTAATTTTAGACGCATCAAAAGCATGCATCGGCTGACCCATATCAAGCATTATATAATTGGTAATATCCACAATATTATTTATCGATCTCTGCCCCACAGCTAGTAAAGCTTTCTGCAGCCACTGCGGAGATGGCTCTACACTTACCCCGGAAACTGCCACCGCCATATAGCGCGGACATAATTTAGTGTCTTCAACTTCTACTTTTAAATTTATTTCTTTACTAGGCTTGATTTTGCCAGTTTTAAATTCTTTTAATTTTTTATTAAAAAGCACCGCCACCTCGCGGGCAATCCCATAATGTCCCCACAGATCCGGGCGATTACTTAAAGATTTATTATCTATTTCCAAAATTGAATCATCCAATCCCAAAGCTTCAGCCAGCGGACGGCCAACAAATTTATCTTTGTGGGAAGCCAGGTGCGGCGCGACAAAACCTTTGTTAGTACTGCCTAGTCCATGCGGCTGCTTGGCTTTGCCCACAATAAAAGATAGGTCTAAAATTTCTTTTTCATCCCGCAAAGGGAACATGCCTCCCAAACCGATTTCGGTAGAGGCGCAGATCATGCCCGCAGATTCTATTCCCCGAATAGCGGTCGGTTTTAATTCTATCAACTCGCCTTCGCCATGCCATTTTACTTTGGCGCCCACTTTGGCCAGAGCCACCAGCATTCCATCTTTTACATTGCTGCCGCCGCAAATAATCTGTAATTGCTCGTTACCAACATCGGCTTTGCATAATTTTAATTTATCGGCGTTGGGATGTTTTTCGCAGGTTATAATTTTACCCACGACAATATTTTCCAGGTTTTTGCCTTGAACTTCTATGCCTTCAACTTCTACGGTACTAGCCTTTAATTTTTCAGCCACTTCCGCAGCCGAAATTGAATCAGGTAGATTAACGTATTTTTTTAGCCAATTGTAAGAAATTAACATATTTTAAAATTGTTCCAAAAATTTCATGTTGCCGCTTTCCAAGAGCCGCACATCTTCTATGCCATACTTAAGCATCACCATACGAGTCAAACCAAAACCAAAAGCAAAACCTTGATACTCATTTGGATCAATGCCGCCGGCGCGCAACACATTAGGATGAATCATGCCGCCTGGCATTGCTTCTAGCCAACCGGAATTTTTGCATACCCGACAGCCTTTGCCAGCGCAGATAAAACAGGTTACTTCTCCGCGCACGCCCGGCTCCACGAACGGATAATATTTTGGCATGAGACGAATTTTGGTATCTTTGCCAAACAGATGATCGGCCACTGCCTGAAACACGCCTTTCATGTGACTAAAATTTATTTTTTTATCAATCACTACGCCGTCAAGCTGATAAAAAGTATGTTCATGCCGCGGATCAGTTGATTCGTTGCGATAACATTTGCCCGGCACAATGGCCCGCAGCGGCGCGCCATATTTTTGCATGGCTCGCACCTGAACTGAAGTGGTATGAGTACGCATTACCCAATCAGCATTGCCTTTGATATAAAAAGTATCCTGCATATCTCGAGCCGGATGAGTTTCGGGAATATTTAAAGCGGTAAAATTATAAAAATCACTTTCTAGTTCCGGACCGTCAAGCACCATAAAACCCATGGAGGTAAAAAAATCTTCCAAGTCATCCTGAATTAAAGTATTGGGATGAAAATGGCCAATCGCTTTTTTTGGCAAAGCTGGCTGAGTAATATCGACTCTTTCTTTTTCTAACATTTCATTAAGTCCGGCGGCCGAGAGTTCTTTTTTCTTAGCGGCTAAAGCGTCCTCAATTTCTTTTTTCACTTCGTTGGCCAAACGGCCAGTTTCTTTTCTGGCATCGTCGCTTAAATCTTTTAAACCTTTTAACAGATTGGTCAGCTCACCGCCACTACGCCCCAGAAGCTTAATTTCTAATTCTTCCAGCTGCATTTTATCTTTTATGGATTGCAAAGCCAACAGCGCTTCGGTTTTTAGTTGTGCGAATTTTGATTGCATACTAAATTATTCTATTCCACAAATCTACAAAAAAACCTTTGAAATGACCTAAGTCTTTTACAGTAATAACTACCACCAAAATCATTAAAATTGCGAAGCCAACACCATGGGCAATCTGTTCATACTTTTGCGAAACTGATTGAAGTTTAATTTTACTAACAATCAAGAATAACAATCTACCGCCATCCAAAGCTGGGATGGGTAAAATATTTAAGATCGCCAGGTTCAAAGAAAGTACGGCCATAAAATTTAACAGATAGCTAAAACCAAGCTTGGCTACTTGGCCAGTCATTACCGCTATACCAACCGGACCGGACAATGCTTCGCCCGCTCCCCGGCCGGCAAATAAACCAGCGATCAAATAATAGAAAGATAAAACTATCTCTTTCAGATAAAAACCGGTTGTCAAAAATCCATAATATATTGCTTTGTACCACGGATAGCTGACTGTGCCGGCTTCAACTAGCCCAACGCCCAAACCGCCCTTGCCAGTATCCGGATAAATAAACGGATGAATTTTTTTAGTAATTCTTTCGTTACCTCTTTTTACGGTTATCTCAACATCTTGATCTTTAAAATTATTTACATAATTTTGCATTTCAGTAATACTTGGTTTTTCCATTCCGCCCACATTGACCACTACATCTCCGGGCTGTATCCCAGCTAGTGCTGCCGGTTTACCAGACATAACTTGGGTAATTTCCAAATGTTTATCTTTTACATTTACTCCCACAGGCAAATTGTCTATTGCCTGCGGCAAACCCAACATTAAACCTACAGAGAGTAAAATAAAAGCCAAAACCACATTCATCGTTACCCCGCCAAGCAGAGTTGCGGCTCGTTTCCAAAAACTCTGTGCGCTAAAACTGTCTGGACCAACTTCTTCGCCGTTTTCACCTTTAATCTGCACAAAACCACCTAGGGGAATTAAATTTAAAGAATATAAAGTTCCCTCCTCCGCTTCGCTTGGCAATGGCAGACCTGATTCTAATCCGTCGCTTACCATCTGTTTGCCTTTACCCCAAACTAGCTTCCATTTTTTTTCTCCATTGGAATTTTTTTGCCACTGTATTCCCAAAATTCGGGGTGGAAAGCCAAAGCCAAACTCATAGACCTTCATGCCGCTGCCGCGAGCAATTATAAAATGCCCAAATTCATGAGATAAGACCAAAACAGCCAAAACTGCGATAAAAATTAAAAAAGTTATCATAATTATTGATAAATTAACCTGTTTACTATACAATACCAGTCATTATATACTACGGTATATAATGACCTCGTTCAGACAAGTAAAAATAAATTCTTACTTATCACTCACTTCGGATATTATATAGTAAGATTATAAAAAAGCCAATAGGAATATTTAATTCAATAATTTAAAGGAATATGCAAGCATTTTACGTTATTTTGGCAGGCATCGCAGTACTAACTTTATGGTTAGTGGCCATATATAATGGTTTGATCCGCGCCAAAAACCGAGTCGACGAATCCTTTAGTGACATTGATGTCCAATTAAAACGCCGCTACGACTTAATACCTAATTTGGTAGCTACAGTCAAAGGCTACATGACTCATGAGCAAGAAACTTTGGTAAAACTTACTGAAGCCAGAACTGCAGCTATGAATATGGGTCAAAATGCCACTTTAATGGATAAAGAAAGGGTAGAAAACCAGCTGAGCCAAACTTTAAAATCTCTGTTTGCCGTAACTGAAAATTACCCGGAATTAAAAGCTAGTCAGAACTTTTTGCAATTACAGGATGAGATCAGCGATACGGAAAATAAAATCCAGGCTGCCCGCCGATTTTATAACGGCAATGTGCGCGACTTTAATATTAAAATCGCAGTCTTCCCTAACAATATGATTGCCGGTTCACTTGGATTTAAAAAATACGACTTCTTCCAAACTGTGGCTGCGGAAAAAGAAAATGTGCAGGTTAAGTTTTAATTGAACCAATATGGAAATGCGTAATACTGAATACAATGGAATATATAGAGGTTTTACTGAACCGAAAGATCAAGATTCAGCAATTGCTCAAATGAGAAAAGAGATCGCTGCGGAAGGAAATGAAACAGAAGACGAAGTAGATGGAAAAGAAAAAAAAGGAAAAGTTGGTCTGCAGTTAGATGAAAAGGTGGATATAAAAACCCCTAATAAATTATTTAGAGCTGCTCTTGAAAATGGTGTTAAACCAAAAGATATAGTTTTTTACTCTGTAGCCGCAGGTATATTAAGATGGATTGATAATGGTGGCTCTACAGAAATTTTTTGTTATGCCAACAAAACTCCGGGAGAAAATTACAGCATGTATATAAATACTAAAGGCAAAATTTCCGGTATCCGCACAGCTAATCAGACTGAGCTTAGCAACTAAATAATTATGTACTCCCAAATAGATTCCAATAAAAGACAGTCTGTTTTATTGATGATGATTTTTATCGCCGTCATTATTGGTTTGGGTTATGTTTTTGACAAAGCTTCCGGCACTGGTTCTTATGGCGGAGTGTTTTTTGCCATCTTATTTTCTTTTGGCATGACCGCTGTTTCCTATTTTCAGGGGGACAAGATTGCTTTATGGTCCAGCCACGCCCAACCAATTGCCAAAGCAGATAATCCTTATGTTTATCGCCTAATAGAAAATTTAGCTATAACCAATGGCACGCCTACGCCAAAAATTTATATCATCGAAGACCAAGCCATAAACGCTTTTGCGACCGGCCGCAAACCAGAATTGGCTTCCATTGCCGTTACCACTGGCGCGATAGCCAAACTAACCAACGAAGAATTAGAAGGCGTGTTGGCACACGAACTTTCTCATGTAAAAAACTATGATATTCGGTTTATGACTTTGGTAGCCGTGCTAGTCGGCGCTATCGCGATACTTTCTAATATATTTTTACGCAGCCGCTGGCTGCCTCGCCGCAACAACGATCGTGAAGGCGGAAATATTGGCGCTATTTTTATGATTATCGGAATAATTTTGGCAATTTTATCCCCTATTATTGCCGAACTAATTAAGCTGGCGATTTCTCGTCGCCGTGAATACTTGGCTGATGCTTCTGGAGCACTACTCACTCGCTACCCCGAAGGTTTAGCCAAAGCGTTAGAAAAAATTGCTGCCGAAAATATACCGATGACAAGTGCTAGTCAAGCAACCGCGCATCTTTTTTTGGCCAACCCATTTGCCGGCCGCAAAGTTTCTGATTTATTTTCCACTCACCCGCCGATAATGGAACGTATTAAAAAATTACGAGAGATGGCTTAATTGTGAAAATATATGAAAATAGGAATTATTGGTAGCATGCACTTTAGTGAAAAAATGCTAGAGATTGCTAAAAATCTTAAAACACTCAACCACGAGCCAATTCTTTCAAATTTTATTAATGATTTCCCCGGACAGAATGATGAAGAAAAAGAACGAATAAAACTTGATCAAAAATTTAACGAGGATGCTATGCGGCGCGATTGGGAAACCATGAAATCAGCCGACGCGCTTCTGGTAATAAATATGGAACGTCATGGCATACCCAACTATATTGGAGGCAACACGCTTTTTGAGTTAGCAGCCGGGTATTTCACTGGGAAAAAAATTTTTCTCTATAATCCTGTCCCTGAAATTCAGTATTACAAATCTGAAATTGAAGCAACTAAACCAACTATAATAAATGGAGATTTATCAAAAATAATATAATTATGGATCAAAACAACCAATACCCAAAAGTCGGGGTCGGAGTAATGATTTTTAAAGATGGTAAAGTTTTATTAGGCAAAAGAAAAAACGCCCATGGCGAAGGTGCTTATGCTTGGCCAGGCGGCCATATGGAATATATGGAATCTTTTGCAGATTGCGCCAAAAGAGAAACAATGGAAGAAACAGGTATGGAAATAGAAAATGTTAGATTTCTTAGATTATATAATCTAAAAGAATACGCCCCTAAACATTATGTTGATGTTGGGCTTATAGCCGATTGGAAAAGTGGCGAACCAAAAATAATGGAGCCAGAAAAATGTGAGGGCTGGGATTGGTATGACATGGATAATTTACCTCAGCCTTTATTCAGTACTATTCCAAGCTACATTGAAGCTTACAAAACTGGCAGAAATTTTTTTGATAATTAAATTAACGACTGCGTGTCTGCGGATTTGGTCCAAACAATTTATCAAATACTGAAAGTTTACGCACAGTGTTGCGTTCATTTTTTAAAAACACTTCGCCGGATTCTTTGCCAATTTTCTGCACAACATACTCAAAGGCGCGCATATCATCTTCTAACTTGGCTTTAATAATCATTTTTGGTTTTAATCCGGTCTGTTTTATACGGGCAGAAATTTGCTGGCGCTTATTAAAATCAACATCCTTTTGATCTTCCTGGTTTTGGCGGCCAATACTTTCTCTTTTAGATAACCAACGACCGGCTGGGCTAACTGGCGTGGAAGACATTTTGGACATAAATTAAAATTAATTATTTATAAAGCTTCAACTTCTTCAATAATATCTTCCTCATCAACTTCAACCTCTGGAGTTTCTTGATATGGACCGCGGCGCTCTGCTGGCAACATTGTACCAATGGCTGCGGCCACAGTATCGGCATCTTCTTTTAATCTTCTGGAAACTCTGGAAAATTCCTTGACCTCATCGGCTGTCACAACTTCTCCCTGTTTGCGCTTATTCATAACTGTAGCAATAATTGAAACATCTAAAGGCAGTAATTTGATAGGCTTACCTACATGATAAGTACCTTCGGCTTTTTTCCTACCAGCCACAGCTTTAGCTAATTCCCAAGGCCCTTCCAAATTAACTGATCCGCCGTTATATTCCAAAGCTGCGGGAATAATCATAGCTCCGCTTTTGTGGGCTAAATAAATAGCGCCTATGCCTGCTTTACGCATTTCTTCCTCTTTAGTCCAAGGATGTACAGCTATCCAGGGAGTTTTTCCTTTTTCAATACCTTCTTCTAATCCGGCGAAATCTGCTGGATTAAAAACTCCATGCTTGTTGCCACCCTTGCCTTTCTCATACGATAAAGGAGTAAAATTTTCTTTTCCAGCCAATTTAAATAATAAATTTTGCGCGGCAGTTCGCTTAAAATGAACTGACTCAGCCGTAACTTGAATGTCTAAAATATCCCCCAGCGCTTCCACTGTTGCGGGAGCATCCAGATTAGAAAAATGCGACGTGGCAATGACAAATTTAGCGTTCGGGTTTTCTTTCAATTCTTGTTTAACTTCTTCTTTTCCTTCCACCTGAAAATTACGACAGAAAAAATCCACTATTTTCTTTACTCTTTCTCGAAATTTAGTGGGAGTTTCTCTTTTTTGGGTTTTTTCAACTTCCATTCCACCTCTAAAACCTTCACGCATAAAAATAAATTAATACTAAGGTCAAATCATTATTGATTTTTGCAGCGGCCATCGCACCCTCAGATGGGTGCCTGCAGGGCATTTGCCTGTCCCCTTTAGGGGGGCTGCCAGAAAATTAATAATAATTAATTATTATTGTATTATACCACTAATCTCTTTTACTTTCTCTTTCATAATTTCTTCGCTGACTGCTTCTAAATTCAAACGCATTTTATTTTCCGTATTGGAAGCGCGGACATTAAACCAAAAATCCGGCCACTGGAAACTCAGACCATCAAAATCATATTGCAAATTAGCGCCGTATTTATCTTTTAATTTTTTAAAGACTGCTTCTTTGTCGGTAACGGCAAAATTGATTTCTCCGGACTGATGATATTTTTGCAGCGGCGTAACATATTCACTAAATTCTTTTCCGCTTCCCGACAACTCCTGCAAAATCTTCAAGGTCATAATTTCCGGAACTTCAAATGTTCCGTGCGGCATCTTTAAAAAGAAATGCCCCGAAGATTCACCGGCAAAAACTGCTTCCACTTCGCGCATTTTTTCTTTTATCAAAGAATGACCTACTCTGGTTACCACCGGCACACCCCCTGCTTCCTCAATCATATCTATAGTAATTTTCCCTGGACGGATATCGTAACCCACTTTAGCGCCTGGATTATCGCGCAAAAAAATCTTGGCCAAAATACCGCGCAAAATTGCCGGCTCAATTGTCTTGCCTTTATTATCTACAAAAAATATTCTGTCCGCATCGCCATCTAGAGCAATTCCCAAATCTGCGCCAGTCTCCAAAACTTTTTGCTGCAAAGCATGATTGTTTTCGTCTTTTAGCGGATCAGCTTCGTGATTAGGAAATCGGCCGTCGAGCTCAAAATACATTTTTATTAATTCACAAGGCAAATATTTAAACAATTCTGCCATTAGCGGCCCGCCCATGCCATTGGCGGTGTCTACCACAATTTTAAACGGTTTTATTTTCTGCAAATCAGCATAACCCAAAGCATACTTTATTTGCTCGGCCAAAACTCCTTCTAGTTTGGAAACATTTCCTTTTTTGACAACTTCGGGAAATTCATTAGCCTCTACCATATCTCTGACTTCCATAATACCGGTATCGCCGCTAATGGGCACGGCCGCAGCGCGGGTCATTTTAAAACCATTATACTGCGCTGGATTATGCGAAGCGGAAACTTGCAAACCAGCATCATAGCCATAATAGCTGACGCCGAAATAAAAAGTTGGGGTGGAAGCCAAACCAATATCTACCACATTTACTCCCTGGTCGGTGATGCCTTTGACTACAGATTCAAAAAGAGATGGCGAGGAAGCGCGCATGTCCTGGCCAACCGCTACAGTAATACTGTCTTTAGCGACTTCTTTTTTTATAAGTTCGGCAAAAGCCCGACCAACACGGTAAGCAATTTCTTCGTTTAATTCACTAGGATAAACTCCTCGAATGTCATAGGCTTTAAAGATGTTTTTGGCGATTTGCATAAAAAAATTATAATTGACTTTTTAGCTTAAATTAGTATATAATAAGCAACATAATGAGTCAAAATTTAAACTAAAAACATGAACATCATTGACCGATTTTCCACTCACCTGCGTGAAGTTCTGGTTGGCAGCGTGCGCATTGCCACAGACCTAAAAAATCCTTCGGTAGAACCGATTCATCTTTTGCTGGCTTTATCTATGCAGAAAGGATCTGTGGCCAATGAAATTTTAAACCGATATAAACTGGATACAAAAAATATCGAAAAAATTATTGCTGAATTAAAACCTGAAATTAATTTAACAACAAAAATTGACCCTTCGCCATTTTCGGCAAACTCCAAATCTGCTTTAGAAAAAGCTTTGGTCATCGCCCAAAAAAATAGCCACAACTACTTGGGCACCGAACATCTACTCTCCGCTCTGCTTAACCTTAACGATTCATCAATAGAAGAGCTGCTTACCGGAAATAAAGTTAAAAAAACCGAACTAAACGAACAGCTGGAAATTGTACTAGCCACCGCTTCCCAATTTCCGCAAATTACTGAAATACCAGAAGTAATTAGTCATATGCAAGAAGGCTTATCCGACGACGCTATGCTGCAACAAATTTTGCCCACAGACAAAAAAAATAAGAAAAAAGAATCAGCCCTAAATTTTTTTGCGGCCAATTTAACTAATCCTGATATTCAAGCTGACATTGATCCGGTAATTGGCCGGGAAACAGAGATCGAACGCATGATGCAGATTTTGTGCCGCCGCACCAAAAACAACCCGATTCTTTTGGGAGAACCGGGCGTGGGCAAAACAGCTATTGTTGAAGGTCTGGCCAAAAAAATCGCTGCCGGCGAAGTGCCAGACGCGCTGCTCAACAAAAAAATATACGCTCTAGATATGGGTATGCTTATTGCCGGCACAGCTTACCGCGGTGAATTCGAAGGCCGCTTGCGCCAAGTAATTGAAGATGTCAGCAGTGACCCAAATATAATTTTGTTTATTGACGAGCTGCACAACATTGTCGGCGCTGGCTCCAACCAAGGCACCATGGACGCAGCCAACATTCTAAAGCCAGCTTTGGCGCGCGGCGAAATTCGCTGCATCGGCGCCACCACTCCGGCCGAATTTAAAAAACATATTGAAAGCGACGCCGCTCTCGAAAGACGCTTCCAGCCGATTTATGTCAAAGAGCCATCGGTGGCCGACACGATTAAAATTCTTAGCGGCATAAAAAGTAACTACGAAATTTTTCATAACTTAAAAATTACTGACCAAGCTATAGCCAAAACTGTGCAACTGGCTGATCGTTATATCACCAACAAACTTTTGCCAGACAAAGCCATTGATCTTTTGGATGAAACTGCGGCAGCTAAACGTTTAAAAACCAAACCGACTCTGGCCGAAGCCAAATTATGGCGCCTGAAGCAAGAATTAGAAAAAACAATTTCTGCCAAAGAAGTTGCCGCTGGCAATGATAAATTTAACGAAGCAGTAAGACTAAAAGAAAAAGAAAAAATTCTGGAGCAGGAAATAAAATATTACAAAGAAAAAACTGCTCTGCAAAAAACTGCCAAAACAGAAACGGTTATTACTGAAGAAGATATAATTAACCAATTGGCAAAAATAATCGACACGCCGATTCGTGATTTATTTATTAAAAAACAAGGCCGCGCTTCAATGGACGCTGCGCGACATGATTCCGCTGAATCAAATAATTTAATCAACTTTGAATCCGAACTGCAAAAACGCATTATTGGCCAAGATGAAGTTTTGCATGAAGTCGCCCAAATTATCCAGCAAGCGCAGTTGGAACTTTCCAGCCCAAATCGCCCACTGGCTTCGTTTTTGTTTGTCGGCGAAAGCGGCGTGGGCAAAACCGAACTGGCAAAGTCTTTGGCGCAAACACTGTATCCAAACCAAAATTCTTTTATCCAGCTCAACATGAGTGAGTTTAACGAAAGTTTTAGTGTTTCTAAACTGCTTGGCTCCCCAGCCGGATATATTGGCTACAAAGAAAGCAACCAATTTACTGACCGGATTAAAATGAATCCCTACTGCGTGGTTTTGCTAGATGAAATCGACAAAGCCCATAAAGATGTAACTAAACTTCTTTTGCAGATGTTGGAAAATGGCGAAATCACCGACTCAGTCGGCAAAAAAATATCCCTCAAGCACGCTGTGATTATCCTGACCACTTCACTGGGCGGAGAAGAAATGAAAAAAAATAATATCGGCTTTGAAAACAATAACAATAATTCCGAAAACAAAAAACGGATCAAAGAAAAACTAAAAGAATTTTTCTCTCCCGAGCTTATAAACCGGTTGGATCAAATCTGTATTTTCAACAATCTTACCAAAGCTGACCTGGCCAAAATTGCCGCTTTGGAAATTATTGATTTGAATAAACAGCTAGAGCAATACCACACCGCTATTAAAGCCGAAGACAAAATCTTTGACTGGTTTGTCGGCCAGCTGACCGAAAAAAATAACGCCCGCGAAGTCCGCCGCCAAATCAGAAATCAGGTAGAAAAAATGATGGCTGAAATTATCATGCAAGATAAAATAAAAACTCAACACAAGTTGGTTTTGCAGCAAAATAAATTGTCAGTAAAATAATTTTCTCCTATTATGCCGGAGGGATCTGCCGCTCGAAAATTAGATACTATATCCCAACAAGAAGCGGGCGATTCTTTGGCTGCCGATAAAGCTTGGAGCGCGGTTGATTTTAGCAAATCCGGCGTCAATGACAACGTTCAGCCTTCCACTCAGGAACCGGAAAAAGAAACAGATGCTCCGCCGGAAGATGAATCATCTTTTAACCAAAACGAACAAACCTCTCCACAAAACGATTATTCACAAGGGCAACTAGACGACCAACAGCAATTTGAAGCAGCTGCCAACTTGAGCAATGATAAACAACGACAGCTTCGACAAATACAAATGGAAAGAAAAGCTCTGCAAACAGAACTGGAGGAACTGGAAAAAGACCTAACTGATTTTAAAAACTCAAGAGTAATGGGTTTTTTCTCAATTTTCCAGCCTAGAATAAACCAACTTATTGACAGCCTGATTAACCAGCTAAAAAAACAGGCGCGTAACTTGGCTGATGAAGCAAAAGTTAATTTTTTAACGGCTATCCTCGTTACAGTTAATAGCTTGATCGGCACTCTAACCGGCTTAAAATTTTTTGCCGCTTTTTTGGATGCTCTTTTCATTTCCCAAGTATCTGCCGTAAAGCTGATTGCCAAAACACTCGAAACCATCATAATTCCGATCATTCTGCTTTTAATAATGCCGATTTACGTACCATTTTTGACAGTACTCTTTATGATGGGCAAATTTCCTTTGCTCAAAGGCAAACTTACTCAAAACCTAATAAAGCTAATTGAAAAATTAAAAAAACAACGAGCTGTCTGGGATGCTGAGCTGGCCAAAGCAAAAAGAAAAGTAAATCTAAAAAAACAACTCAAATCGCTTAACAAATTTGAAAAACAAGTTAAAAAGTGGCGTTAGCGGCTGGATTACAAGTATCTTTTTAAGATTTTATGGTATAATATCTTCTAAAGTAAGCTAAGCTTGTTAAATTCACTATGTCTCTCTCTAAAAGAATCCTGTTAATAATATCTTTTCTCGCTCTTGTAGGCCTGATTGGCTATGGATTATATTTTATTTTTACTAGTACTGGCAAAATTGGCCAAGCTCCGCAACTGCCAGCTGGCAATATTACCACCACCGGGCAACTGCCGGTTTCTGGCCATGCGCCATCAACTACCCCTGGCACAACCAGAGGGCCAAATGGTGAAATTCTGCCAATATCGGGTGTTATCGAAACTACCACTCCGTCTTACTATAAACCGGATGCTGTTAAACAGATTACCTCAGAAACCGCCATCTACCCATCTTTAAACACCGGCGGTGACCTCAGATTTTACAATGCAAACAATGGTAAATTTTACCGAGCCATGCCCAGCGGCGAGATTAAAACTCTGTCCGATCAAGTATTTTATAACGCTCAAAAAGTTACCTGGGCAAAAAACATAAACGAAGCAGTTATAGAATACCCGGACAATTCAAAAATAATTTACAATTTTGACGCCAACAAACAGGTAACTTTACCAAAACATTGGCAAGATTTTTCTTTCTCGGCAGACGGCGGCCAGATTGCAGCCAAAAGTATTGGCACAGATCCATCCAACCGCTGGCTGGTAATAGTTAATAATGACGGCACCGGAGCTAGGCTAATTGAACCAATGGGAGATAATGCCGACAAAGTTACCGTAGATTGGTCACCTAGCCAGCAGGTAGTAGCTTTTTCTCAAACGGGCGCTCCCCAAGGCGGAGAAAGACGCGAAGTTCTTTTTGTTGGTTTAAACGGAGAAAATTTTAAATCAGCTATCGTCGAAGGATCCGGATTTGAACCGAAATGGTCAACAACCGGCAAAAAATTATTATATAGCGTCTACAGCGCCGGCAGTGATTTTAAACCAGAGCTATGGCTAGTTGACTCTTACGGCGACAGCATTGGCGATAATCGCCGTTTACTAAAACTTAACACTTGGGCGGATAAATGCACTTTTAGCAATGATGACACTGCCTTTTGCGCTGTCCCTAAAAATCTGCCGACTGGCGCGGGCATGTCTCGCGATATTGCCGCCAACAATTATGATGATTTATACAAGATAGACTTAAAAACCGGCTTAAAATCCCCTATTCCTCTAAACAGTAACTACAACATTACCAATATTTCTTACGACCCTGGACATAATAAGATAATTTTTACCGATTTAAATAAAACCGGTGTTTTTGAGTCGCAACTCTAAATTATATAAACTAAAAAGTTTATATAAACTCATTCGCTCGGAAATAATTTGGCAAGCTAATTATTTCACTCACTCATTTCGCTTATGAAAAAATTTTACTTCCTATTTCTTCTTGTGGTAATTATGGCCGGTTTTCTTTTTTATAAACAAATTATTCGCGCCCGGCAAATCACTGTTCACCGAACTACCGCGCCTTTAATATCCAATAATACCACTTTTATAGCAGACTCCGGCTCTCAACAGACCCTGGGCAACCCCGGAGCAGCTTTGACAGTAGTTGAATTTGTCGATATCAGCTGCGCTCGCTGCCTAACTTTGCATTCAGCCATAAAAGACTTCACTACCAAGCACCCTCAAGACATTCGCCTTATTTGGAAAGATGATCCTAAGCCTGGAGTATTATCAAACTACACTCTGGCTCATCAAGCTGGTTACTGCGCCGGTCAACAAGAAAAATTCTGGCAGTTCCTAGATGCGGCAATCAGCCAACGCAACGATCTATCCGAAACGGGTTTGAAAAAAATTGCTTTTAGTTTAAATTTAGATTTAGACAAATTTAGCCAATGCCTCAATAGCCCGACCACCAAACAAGCTATTGCCGACTCGGTTCAGGCTGCCGACCAATTAGGCATCAGATCTCTGCCGGCAATTTTTGTAAACAACAAACTAATCAATACTGACAAAGAAGTAAATATTGAACAGATGCTGGGAAACTTTACCGCCAAATAATATGCAGAAAAAAAATAAACTGCCAATAAAAATATTTTTGATTTTTATCTTTTTTTTATTTGCTAATTTTGTCTTAAAAATAAACCCCAACGCCAATGCTTCCGAAATAGGCTGCTGCCAAAAAATCGAGTCTACTCTTGTTGGTGATGGGTCTTTTATTCAAAATTCTATTGAACAATGTTGGCATACGAGACCAGAGAACTGCACTTCCTACGGGCCAGGTTTCAGCTGGGAATTTAAACCTGAACCCTGTAATACCATCCAAGAGTGTGCCAGCAATACTCAACCAGCTGCCGAAGCAAAATGTGATGCCAACGGCTGCGAAGATATAACCCAAGCCCCAACTAATTTTTCTAAATTACAAGCTGATGTCTTGGGCAACAAGCGCAAGCCACTGCTAGAAATAAATATTCCCGGACTTAATTTTTCCGACTTAGCATCCAGCAGTGATGATACTGGCACTTACATCTACGTTCCTTGGATACAAGAATTAATTTCCGCTTTATACAAATTCGGGATTGCCATAGTCAGCATCGTGGCCGTCGTAATAATAATTATTCAAGGAATGAGAGTTATTGTGTCTGGCGGCGGCGAAGGTACAGGTGAGGCTTACAAGAAAATTTTCCAGTCCATAATCGGACTATTTATCGCCTGGGGATCCTATGCTATTTTATATAACATAAATCCGTCTCTGGTCCAATTTAAAGCCTTAAAAGTTAAGGTGGTAGAAAGAGTGGAACTGCCAGCAGTGTTGCAAATGCAGACAACTCAGGGAGATACTCTTGCCAAAACGGATAACGGAGCAACTCCAGGTACATACACCCCAAGATTTTCCAGCTGCCCAATAACTCTAACCAGCGCCTCAAGCAATGACAAGTTATCGGCGCGCACCAAAGAATTTTTTGAAAAAATAGGTTCTGGATCAACTATCACCGGAGCAACACCGGCCGAACGTGTTTTACAAATCGCCGACGCAGCTGTTGAATGCGGTATAGCTATGGGATCATGTGGCCGAACGGCCGGAGAAATTTATAATCTAGCTGGAGTAATAACTGCCGCCTATCCTAACTCAAGCTGCCTTTTAACTAATCATGGCTGTGAACCTCAGGGAGACAAAGAGGTTCATTCCTTGCCAAGAGCTATCATTCTTAACTCATTAGTTACCCATACCGATGGCACAATAGTACCGATAACTGATGTACAAAAATTGGTTTTTGGTGAAAATATTCCCGGCTGGCCAGATGCTTGGGCAGACCAATTACAACCCGGGGATGCCATTTGGGTTTATAATGGCAACGCTTTTGGCGGAAATCATACAGCTATTTTTGTCGGCTGGGGATCTGGCGGTAATGCGCAGGTAATACAAGGCAGCGCTGGCTTGGCAACTTTTAGAGGCTCCCTCTGTATCAAAAAAGAATGCGGAGATAAAATGCTGCCGATAATAAAAACTTTCCGACCAAAATAAAAATATAATTCTGACTCACTTCACCTGTACCTATGAAAAGCAATACCATTTTTTCCTGTTCTAACTGCGGCGCTCAATTCCAAAAATGGACTGGGCGCTGTTTAGAATGCGGCAAATGGGGCACAATTACTGAGATCCAAGCCACTGCGCAGACTGCCGTGTCTAAAAAAGAACTGGCTTACCCCACAATTGAAACTACAACTTTAGAAAAAATAGACAGTAAAAAATTTACCCGACTAAAAACAAACATTGAGGAATTAGATAGAGTTTTGGGCGGCGGTTTAGTACCTGGCTCTATTATTTTACTTGGCGGCGAACCGGGTGTTGGCAAATCAACTTTGGCACTGCAGCTGGCCGCTATCATCCCCCATTCTCTTTATATTTCTGGAGAAGAATCGGTGGAACAAATAAAACTGCGGGCCGAACGCTTAAAAATTTCTGCTAATACTTTAAAACTCGGCAATTCTACTGCCATAGAAAGTATTATTGAAACTATAAAACAAAATAAAGAATGCAATTTAGCAATTGTTGATTCTATCCAGACAGTTTATGCGGCCGAAGTGGAAGGCGAAGCTGGCAACATAAACCAAGTCCGCGCCTGTACCACCAAACTTCTGGAGCTGGCAAAATCAACTAATAAAACGATAATTCTTATCGGCCAAGTAACCAAAGAAGGCACAGTGGCCGGACCAAAAACTTTAGAACATTTGGTCGATGCAGTTTTATATTTAGAAGGCGATAAATATCATATTTTTCGAATTTTGCGCGCTGCCAAAAACCGCTTTGGCTCCACCGACGAAATCGGCGTATTCTCTATGGAAAGCCATGGCCTGCAAGAAATAAAAAACCCTTCTGAAGCCTTTCTGGCCGGACGAGGCGAGGCAGTGCCCGGATCAACCATTACCTGTTTAATGGAAGGCAGCCGGCCAGTGCTAATAGAAATCCAAGCTCTGGTGACCAAAACAAACTTTGGCTATCCGCAAAGACGAGCTTCAGGATTTGATTTAAATCGTTTGCAGCTGCTGGTTGGAGTTTTAGGAAAACGCGCTGACTTACCGCTCGATACTTATGATATTTTTCTCAATGTCGTGGGCGGACTGGAAGCTTCCGAGCCAGCCGCAGATTTAGCAGTAGTTTTGGCTCTGGCTTCAGCTTTAAAAAATAAAGCTATTTCTAAAAACATTGCTTCCTTTGGAGAAGTTGGACTAGGCGGAGAAATCCGGCCGGTTTCGCAAACAGAAAAACGCTTAAACGAAATTAAAAAAATGGGATTTGAATTTGCTGTTATTCCATCTTTAAAAAATCCAACTAAAATTTCAGGTCTTAAAATTGCTTCAGTTAAAAATGTAAAGGAATTGGTGGAACAGGTTTTGAAGTGAACGATTTAATAGGTGCTAATTTTTTTGTTTCCAAATGCCCTGCGGGCACCCTCCCGAGGGCGCGATGGAAACTGCTAAAATTGGCACCTATTAAATTTAAAAACTAAAATAAATAATAATTTTGCAGTGGCCATGCGATTATGCTCATTGGACACAAAAAATTATTATTTATTTTAGTTTTGATTTCCAGACCCCTATTCCAAATGGGTTTTATTCTCCCAATCTTTTACTTTTGCTAAAACCTGTGGAAAATCTTTTAAATTTAAAATAATACTTTTGGCCGCATCGCGGGCTTTTTTTATCAAATCTCTGTCGGTTAATTTGGCTAAATGCAAGTTCATTTCTCCGCTTTGCTCTTTGCCATAAACTTCTCCTGGACCACGTATTTCCAAATCTTTTTCCGCTAATTTAAAGCCGTCACTGGTTTGTTCAAAAAACTTTAATCTTTCTAAAGATCGTTGAGAGTTTGTGTTGGTAAATAATAAACAATAAGATTGATGCTGCGACCGGCCTACCCGACCACGAAACTGATGCAGCTGTGCCAAACCAAAACTTTCCGCGCCCTCAATCATCATAATACTAGCATTAGGAATATCTATCCCAACTTCAATTACGGAAGTGGCGACCAATAAATCCAAACTACCCGATTTAAACTTAGCCATTACTCCTTCTTTTTCGAGAGGCTTTAGTTTGCCATGTAAAAAACCAATCCTTAAATCGGGAAAAATATTTTCTGATAATTTTTTATACTCAGCCATCACAGTTTTTTTCTCAACGCCAAATAAAGAAAAATCTAAACCAGCTGGCTTTTTGTCTTCCTCAGCATCTTTGCTTTCTTCTATAAGCGGACAGACAATAAAGGCTTGTCTGCCTTTTTTGATTTGCTCTTGGATAAAATCATACGCCTTGCTTCTATTAGCTGGTTCAACCACTCGAGTAATAATTTTTTTCCGTCCCGGCGGCAACTCATTAATAATAGAAATATCTAAATCTCCATAAATAACCAAGGCCAAAGACCGAGGAATTGGTGTAGCTGTCATGCTCAAAAAATGTACACCCAAACCTTTTTGCTTGATTAACTTTCTTTGCTCTACGCCAAAACGGTGCTGTTCATCTACAATTACTAAGCCGAGTTTTTTAAAATTAACATTGTCTGTCAATAAAGCATGCGTGCCAACAATAATATTTATTTCTCCGCTATTTACCCGGCCAACAATTTCTTTTTTTACTTTAGCTGTTTGACTACCAGTCAACAAACCAATATTTATATTTAACTTACTAAATAATTTGGTTAAAGATTGATAATGCTGTTGAGCCAAAATTTCTGTTGGCGCCATTAGCGCTACTTGATAACCATTTAAAAAAGCATCATACGCTGCTATAGCTGCCACCACTGTTTTTCCGGAGCCAACATCTCCGGAAACCAAACGATTCATTGGTTTGGTTTTAGCAATATCCTGTAAAATTTCCCAAGTAGAAATTTTTTGTGACTTAGTTAAAGTAAATGGCAAAGATTGTATAAAATCCTTAATTTTATCTTCCTTAAAAATTATTGGCGCAGCTTGCGCGGCTGATCTTTCCTGCCTAGCCAGCTCTGCTTGCAGCTGAACTAAAAATAACTCATCAAACTTTAACCTGTCAGTGCTTAATTTGAGATCTTTATCATCTATGGGGAAATGAATACCTCGCAAAGCGCTTGCTAGCGGTGCCAAATCAGCTTGCTCCAAAACACTTTCCGGCAGCCACTCTTTTATTTTATCCGCTAAATCTAAAGATTGTTTAATCAAAAACCGAATCTGCTTTTGCGTTAAACCATGAGTAGTCGAATAAATTGGCACCAAGCGCGCAGTGTGAGTATTTTTATCTTTAGAAAACTTCTCATAAATTGGACTGGTCAACTTTGGCCCCAACATATCAACCTGAACTTTCCCAGACAAATAGACAATATCTCCGACTTGCAGATTTTTGGTTATGAACGGTTGATTGAACCAAACTATTCGCAATGAACCGCTCTTATCCGAAACCAAAGCTTCGGTAATTGTTTTGCGGCTGCGAAAACTTTTTTTATTGGCAATCAACTCTACCTGACCACAAATAGTTACCATTTGTCCGGCTTGCAACTGTGCAATCGGTAAAATAGTTCGGTAATCTTCATAACGGAAAGGAAAATAATACAACAAATCCTTGGCAGTTTTAACTCCAAGGTAGGCAAATTTTTTAGCTGTTTTTTTACCCACTCCTCCCAGTTCGGATATTGAAGTATTAAAATCTAGCATAATAATGCGGTTATTATAGCATAAAATAGACAATATAATAGCTATGTTAAGGCAAATTTGATACATTGACAAAACTCATAATTTGTGTTACTATTATTTGTTGCTCTTTTTATCCGCATAAACTTCCTAGCGCTGTATTCATTATAAAATAGTAAATATAGCAATAGGGAGTTTTGCTACAAAAAACAGCTTGAAGCAACAACTCTAAAGATGAGTTGTCAAATAAGGAGAGCGCTATGTCTGGACAATCACTTGAAGAAACACTTCTTGCTCGCCTTGCGAAAATCAGGAGAACTGATTGCGAGCATATTCCTGGCTTCTTCACCGTAGTCCTGATTGTTAGGCACTACTTTGAAGAATACTCCGGTATTCGAGAAGGTGTACAAATGAGCCAAAGCTCATTACCGGAGCACCTCATAGCTGCACTCAAAATGGTTCAGAGCCAGAATATTGATGATGGCCGCATTAATACCTTACGGTACCTGTACACTACGGAAGTAAGCTGGGGACATTTACCAGATATACAAACTCTAATAGAGAGGATAGCCCAAGACCCTGAAATAATCTTCAGAAGAAAGACTACCTGACCGCCAACAGCATAAACGATCTGTGACAGGACCTTATCAAAGGCCGTCCCAACTCGTTATGATTATCAACTTGGTAATTATAACGAGGACGGTCTTCAAAAAAATATTAAAGAACACCCATAAAATTTTATGGGTGTTCTTTTTTAACTCAACGAAATTCAAATTATTCAATCACTCTAAACACTTCCGAAACAGTAGTAATTTTTTCTAAAGCTTTTAATAACCCATCCTGCACCATAGTCACCATCCCGCTTTTAACAGCTAGTTCTTGAATAGCATATTCAGAAATTTCAGCGCTCAGTATGGCTTGTTCAATTTCTTTGTTCATCGTAAAAATTTCATAAATACCTACTCGGCCTTTGTAGCCTAAACCACTGCATTCTTCACAGCCTTTACCACGATAAAAATGCAAATTTTTTAAATCAACATTTTTCTTTTCTACTGCCGGCAAAGCTTCTAGATTTTTCTTTACCCGCTCCATCTGCTCAGCTGTGAGCGTTTCTTCTTCCTGACAATATGAACAAATTTTACGCACCAAACGCTGGCCAATTACCGAATTTAAAGCTGGCGCTAGTAAAAACGGCTTTACGCCCATAGACAAAAAACGTGGAATAGTTCCCGAAGCGCTATTGGTATGAATGGTAGATAAAATCAGATGGCCAGTTAAAGCGGCTTGAATAGAAATTTCAGCAGTTTCTAAATCACGGATTTCACCAACCATACAGATATCCGGATCTTGACGCAGCAAGCTGCGCAGACCTTTGGCAAAGGTATAATCATGACTATAATCCACCTGGCTTTGATTAATGCCTTCCATTTTAATTTCTACCGGATCTTCTAAGGTAATAATTTTAACACCAGGTTTATTCAAGGTTCGCAAAATTGCATACATGGTAGTGGTTTTTCCCGAACCAGTCGGACCGGTAGTAATTACCATGCCATTAGGCCGCTCAATTTCTTTTTTCAATTTGGCATAAACATCGCCGCGCAACCCCAGCTCATCAAAAGTGACTCCTTTTTGGCCGCTATGCAAAATTCTCATTACTACACTTTCACCAAAAACTGTCGGCATGGTGGAGACACGGATATCCAAGCTGCCAGAAGATAATTTTAAAGTTACTCGCCCATCTTGCGGCCGGTCAGTGATATTTATTTTTAAAGCTGCTAATAATTTGATGCGGGAAATAAATTTTTTCCATTGTTCTTTGGGCAAAGTTGCGACGTCGTGTAAAACGCCGTCAATACGATAGCGCACGACAATGCCGTTTTCTTCAGCTTCCACATGAATATCAGAAGAATCTACCTTTAAAGCCGAAGCGATCATTAAAGTCAAAATATCGCTAATAGAAATATTAGCAAACTGTTTTTCTAAACTTCTAAAATCAACCACACCGGCCTTGAACTTTTCCAGTTCTTCATCAGTAATATTGATATCTTTACTGACCGGTTTAACAATGGGCAAATTAGCATAGAGTTTTATCGCTTTAGCAAAGCTATTTTCCGAAATTAAGCATATCCCAGCCCGCGCATGATGCCTTTCGCCAATTTGATAAGCCAGCTCTTCAATTTCATTATTGTAATCCACACATCCTAAACGAATTTCTTCAGGCGAACTAAAAAAACAGATGATCTTTTTTTCTCTGGCTAAATCTTCCGGGATTATTCTTAAAGCTTCAGAACTAATCGGCAAAACTGCTAAATCAATATATGGCAAACCAAACGCAGCTGCCTGTTTGGCCACCACTTCTTCTTTGGTCCGCAGATCAATTTCCTGAATTTTTTTAGCAAACTTTTCCGGAGCATTATTATTGCCATTAGAATTATTAGCGCTTGCTCCAGACGGAGGTACACCTACTACTGGCTTCTTGGCAGATTTACCAAGCAAACTATTGATTGAAGGAAAGTCACTCATAAAAATTTGTGCCTACTTACCGAGCATGTGTTTAAAAAAGTGAATCACTCGGCTATTAATTCCTTCTTTGTGCATTTTAACAAATAAAAATACCCAGGCGCTCGTGGTGTAAGCGTTAAAAAATCCGGCTATTAAAACAATTAATACTACCCATAGAAAAACTCCGACCGCAAAACCAACTGCAGCCAAAACAACCAAATTAGTAAGACCAGCCAAAAGCCAAATTAGCACAGCCGGTAAGAAAGCAAAAAATGCTGCTACTATAGCGGCGATAAGTAATAAAAAGTTAAGCAGCATTAATAAGACGCCTACTTCCAAAGAGACGAGCAAATGCTGGGAAAATATATTGTAGGCTTTGGCAATTGCCGCTTTAAACCCTTTGTTATCTATAACTAAAGCGCATAAGGTAAAAATAAAGATCACGGAAACAAACAAAGATACCAATAAAACCACTGTCAAAGCAACCGCTAGGCCTAAGCTCCAAATAAAGTTGGGCGAATAAATAAAATTTTTAAATACCAGCCAAAATAGAGCTAACAATAAAAGCAGAAAAGCTTGTCGAAGTACGTTTACCAAAAGAATGCTCCAAAAATTTTTCAAGCTTCGTCCCCATGGTTTGGAAAGTTTGGGGTGTTTTTTGGTTTGCAGCCATTCGGACGCATAAAAAATAAGCGCCCCTTGAGAAGTGACCGCTAAAAAAATTAAAAAAATAACTATTGATAAAACTATACCTGCCAACCAGACAATTCCTAGAGTACTGCGTACATCACCCGACCAATTTAAGTTAATTACGGGTAAAAAAAAGTTGGTTTGTCCGGCCAAAGTTGTTTCCAACATGGCCCAAATTTTTCCAAAAATATCGCTAAATCCAAATTGGCCCAGCAAAACTGAGAATAACCCCAAAATCCATAGGGCTTTGTTGTGCCACACAACATCCCAAGCGTGGGAAAGGGTCTGGCGATAAGTTGGCTCTTTCATATACGAAATGAATGAGAGAATGAATAGCTTGCTGATTCATTCTCGAATGAATGAGTATATATGGGCTTTAGCCCATATAATGAAATGAGTGAGCGAAATGATTAAATGTGTTTAATCATTTTCGAACGAATGAGAATATATCTTAATATAAACGAAATGAATTCAGTTTATTTATTATACCATAAAAAACAAAATCCCCCCAAAGTTGGGAGGATCTGTTTTTCAGCTTGTTACTCTCTCGGCCCTAAAATACGATTAATATCTTCTTGTTCAATTGTTTCTTTTACCATTAATTCTTTAACCATCTCGTCTAGCTGCGTGCGATGCGAATCTACAATTGCTTTGGCTTTCTTCTCAGCTTCAGCCAAGAAAGCGCTTACTTCCTTATCAATAGCTTCGGCAGTTTTTTCGCTGTAATCCTTTTGCTCAGATGAACCGCCGCCTAAAAAAATTGCTTCCTGATGATCACCAAATGTGCGTGTTCCCAGAGAGCTCATACCATAGCGAGTGACCATGCCTTGAGCAACTTGAGTAGCATTTTTTAGATCAGATGACGGACCGGTAGAAATCATTTCCTCGCCAAAAATCGCTTTTTCCACTACATAACCGCCCAACATCATGGCTAATTCATCTTTGAACTGTGCCAAAGTATGATAATACTTGTCTTCAGTCGGCATTTTAAGAGTATAACCACCGGCGCTGCCGCGAGATATTACGGAAACTTTACGGACCGGATCGCAATGAATAGAATAATGACCGACAATCGCATGGCCAGCTTCGTGATAGGCAGTCATCTTTTTTTCTTGCTCGCTGATAACGCGATTTTTTCTTTCCGGACCAAGCAAAACTTTTTCAATACTTTCTAAGATTTCTAACTCACCAACTTTTTTCAGGCCGCGGCGGACAGTTAAAATTGCCGCTTCATTTAACAAGTTAGCCAAATCAGCTCCGGAAAATCCGGGTGTGCGTTCGGCAATTTTGCGCAAGGAAACTTCCTCAGCCAAAGGTTTATTTTTAGCATGAATGCCTAAAATTTCTTCACGATCTTTTATATCAGGCAAATCCAGAGTTACTCGTCTATCAAAACGGCCTGGTCGGAGCAAAGCTGGGTCAAGCACATCCGGACGGTTGGTAGCAGCGACCACAATTACTCCCAGATTAGGGTCAAAACCATCCATCTCCACCAAAATTTGATTTAGAGTCTGCTCTCTTTCATCATGACCTCCGCCCATACCTGTGCCGCGGCGTCTGCCTACTGCATCAATTTCATCAATAAAGACAATCGCTGGAGCATCTTTTTTGGCTTTACTAAACAGATCACGCACGCGGGAAGCGCCCACACCCACAAACATTTCCACAAATTCGGAACCAGACATATTGAAAAACGGCACATTAGCTTCTCCGGCTACCGCTCGAGCTAATAAAGTTTTTCCGGTTCCCGGACTGCCGACCAGCAATACTCCTTTAGGAATTTTGGCGCCCATTTCAGTAAACTTTTTTGGATCTTTTAAGAAATCAACTATTTCGACTAATTCTTGTTTGGATTCTTTGGCTCCGGCCACATCGGCAAAAGTTTTTTTGTTTTTATCATCTGGCCCAGTCTGGCGCGGATTACTTTGGCCAAAGCCCATGGCTTTATTATTCATACCTTGCACGCCGCGAGTCATGAAGTAAAAAAATAAAATAAATATAGCCAGTGGCAGTAATACCGGCAATAAGTTAGCCAGCCAAAACTTCCACGAGCTCTCGCCTTTAACTTCGATAGATAATTTGCTTAAAGAAGAACTGGTCACGCCATAACTTCTGATAATTTCGCCAAAAGTTCCGTTTGGTTCTTTTAAGACAGTCTGCTGCTTTGCTTTTTCGTCTTTTAACTGCAAACTTAGATTATCTCCTTGGATAATAACCTTATTCACCTGCTCAGCATTTATTTCTTCTACCATTTTACTGATACTAACTGTTTCTGGAGCTTTATCTTGCTGGTTTTTTATTAACCCCAAAACTCCGGCAATCAAAAATAAAGCCAAAAAAACTATCAAGAAATTTTTTAAGAAATTGCGCATATTTATAGTAATTAAATATAAACTTTCAGTTTCTAAAATATACCTTATTTTTTACAGAAAAGCAAGGGTTAGCCCAAAACAAAACACCCTCCGCAGCACGGAAGATGTTTTGAGTTAAACGATTACTTTTTAGCAGCCTTTTTCTTTTCTTTGGCTGGAGCTTTAGTTTTTTCTTCTTTTTCTTCTGCCTCGGCTGGCGCTTCAACTTTTTCCACTTTTTTCACTTTACCTTTTACACCAAAAAGTCTTAAACCCAAGCGGTGCTCTGGCGGTTCCAAAGAAACAATTTCAAAGTCAGTAGTCTGGCCAATTTTGAATTTATCACCAATATTGCCAGTGCCTTCATCGGTAAGTTCCGAAATATGAGCCAAACCATGAATATCCTTATCCAAGGCCACCATCAAACCAAACGGTTCAATCTTCAAAATCTTGCCGGCAACTTTGTCGCCAACTTTATATTTATCTTTAACCATCTTCCATGGATCATCTACCAAACGTTTGATGGATAGATAGATTTTTGATCTGTCCAACTGAATAATTTGCGCTTTAATTCTGTCGCCAACTTTCAAGATATCTTTTGGATGATCAATACGCTGCCAAGCAATCTCGGAAATATGAACCAAGCCTTCTAAGTCCTGGCCAAACTTTACAAAAGCGCCAAATGAAGTGAGGGCGCTGATTTCACCTTCCACTACATCGCCAACTTTGTAAGATTCTAGTACTGCTTTTTGAGCGTCTTCCCAAACTGCTTTTTCGGAAACGATTAATTTTTCTTCTTTTTCATTAACATCAATAACTTTTACTTCCATTTCTTTACCGATAAGTTCACGCAATTTTTCTAAAATACGATTCTTGTCTCCGCCCATAACGCGCGGATAGTGCTCCGGATTTAATTGAGAAACCGGCACAAAACCAGGCAAACCTTCTACCTGTACCATCAAACCGCCTTTGTTGGCAGCCAAAACTTTGGCTTTGATAGTAATACTGTCTTGCATCCACTTGCGAACATTGTCCCAAGCGCGAGCAAAACCGGCAATACGGAATGACAATTCCATTTCACCGTTTTCGTTTTCTAATTCCAAAACTGTTGCTTCGACTTCATTGCCAACTTTTAAATTAGCGTATTCTTTAGCTTCACCAAATAGTTCGCGGCCGCGGACTACACCCACGGTTAAACCTTCAATATCAACATGCACTTCACCTTTGTCGATAGAAATAATTTTACACTTTACCACGTCGCCAACTTTAGGGATGGTTAAAGCGTATGACGAAAACAAGGTTTTAAAATCTTGTTTTTCTAAATCTTTTTCTTCTGATTTTTCGTGTTTAGTCATAATATTTTATAAATAACAAAAAAATTTTTCTTATCCTTTTCGGTCAGAACCGAAGCAAGGTTTCTTCCTCTAAATTGGGAAGAATTCACAAATAAATTTTACTGATTTAAGTATACAATATTAATCTAAATCTGTCAATACAAACAAATCCCGCCTTCCTCCGAAGAGAAATGGCGGGGCAGGTTTTTTTCACTAACGATTCCCTCCTCTCCAACCTTCCAGAAAATAACTTACACCAAGCAAAACTGATGCAAATTAGACCTTGCTAACCGCCTGTTACTATGTTAAAATATTTTTGTTAAATAACAATTTTCAAAATTATGCCTATTAAGAAAGTCTCTAAAGGAAGGATAGAAACTGCCAAACCAGAAAAAAAAGAAGAGCCAAAACCAGTTATAAAAGTAAAGGCTAAAGTCTCCGATAAAGCCGATGCCAGTTATAGCGCCAAAAATATTACTATTTTAGAAGGCCTAGAAGCAGTCCGCCGCCGCCCGGGTATGTATATCGGTTCTACCGGTCCAGTTGGTTTACATCATCTTATTTGGGAAGTTGTAGACAACTCCATCGATGAAGCCATGGCTGGTTTTTGTACGCAAATAAATATTACTTTACTGCCAGACCATTATATAGAAGTAAAAGATAATGGCCGTGGTATTCCGGTAGATATTCATCCGCAAACGGGTGTCAGCGCCTTAGAAGTGGTACTTACCAAATTGCACGCTGGTGGTAAATTTGATGCTGGCAGCTACAAAGTTTCCGGCGGTTTGCATGGTGTGGGTGTATCAGTAGTAAACGCTTTATCAACTCATGTTAAAGCCGAAGTGCATCGCGATGGTAAAATTTGGCTGCAAGAATATAAAAACGGCGGCAATCCGGTAAAAAAAGTTCATCAAATCGGCACTTGCAAAGACCGAGGCACCACCATCACCTTCCGAGCTGATGAAACTATTTTCGAAACTATCGACTACGAATGGAAAACTATTGTGGATCATATTCGCCAACAAGTTTATCTTTCCAAAGGCATTCGTATTTCTATTACCGACAAAAGAACCGGCACGGAAAAAACCGATGACAAAACCGCTATTCCTTTCCCAAACCCAACTTACCAATTTTATTTTGAAGGCGGTATCGCTTCTTACGTACGCCACCTAAACCAAAACAAAGAGGTAAAAAACGAAACTGTTTTTTATGTGGAAAAAGAATACGAAGGCGTAAAAGTGGAAATCGCTTTGCAATATAGCGATGATTTTACCGAATCGTTATTTGCCTTCACCAATAATATCTATAATCCGGAAGGCGGCACCCATGTTGCCGGTTTTCGCACCGCTCTTACCCGCAGCTTAAACAGCTACGCTCGCAACAAAAATATCTTAAAAGAAAAAGATAGCAACTTAACTGGTGAAGATGTTCGCGAAGGCTTGACCTGTATAATTTCGGTAAAAGTAACCGAGCCGCAATTTGAAGGCCAAACCAAAGCTAAACTCGGTAATACCGAAGTAAAAACTGCCGTGGAAGCGGTAATGAACGATGAGTTTTTAATTTTCTTGGAAGAACACCCTAAAGACGCTGAAGGGGTTGTGGGCAAATGTTTGCTGGCCGCTCGCGCTCGCAATGCAGCCAAAATTGCCCGTGATACTATCTTGCGTAAAGGCGCATTAGAAGGATTTACTCTGCCAGGTAAATTGGCCGACTGCAGCAGCAGACGTGCCGAAGAGTCCGAACTATTTATCGTAGAGGGAGATTCCGCTGGCGGCAGCGCCAAACAAGGCCGCGACCGTGAACACCAAGCTATTTTGCCACTACGCGGTAAGGTTCTTAATGTCGAACGCGCTCGTCTGGACAAAATCCTGACCAACAATGAACTTAAATCCCTTATCATCGCTATGGGCGCCAATATCGGCGAACAGATGGATATCTCCAAATTACGCTACCACCGCATTATTATCATGACCGATGCCGATGTTGACGGCGCGCATATCCGCACCCTGCTGCTTACTTTCTTTTACCGCTACTACTTGCCTCTTATTACCAACGGCCATATTTTGATTGCTCAACCGCCGCTTTATAGCATTAAATACGGCAAGGAAATGCATTACGCTTATAACGACGAAGAGAAAGAAAAAATTCTCGCTGGCTTAGAAAAAAGTAAAAATGCCAAAATTGAAGCTAAAGGGAAAAAAGCAGCTGCGGAAAAAGAAGAAGCTGTGGACAATAAAGAAGGCAGTGAAGAAGAAGTTCAATCTATCGTTATTGCCGGTGTTAAAGTAAATATTCAACGCTATAAAGGTTTGGGAGAAATGAACCCGGAGCAGCTTTGGGAAACTACTATGGATCCAAAAAACCGCTTAATGAAGCGAGTTACCATCGAAGATGCCGAGCTGGCCAACGAAGTATTTGAGATTCTAATGGGTGACGAAGTGGCTCCACGCAAAAACTTTATCCAGACTCATGCTAAGAGTGTCAGTAATTTGGATATTTAGCTTTTATTTATGAAAAGACAAATTTTTTATTTATTATTAGGTCTTTTCCTTTTAGTCTCGCCCGCATATGCCAAACAGTCTCAGGAATTAAAAACTTGCAAAACAACTACCTGTTTAATCTCGCAGATAAAAAATTGCAATTCTGGCACAGCTATAGTAACAAATAGCGCTCCAGACCCTTTACAGATGTCACTTCAAACAGCGACTAAAAATTATAAAATCTTAAAAAGCGGTGAGGGAAAATGTAAATTTATTTCTACAGTAGTAAAAAACAGCTTTAAATATTCAAGCTTTACAAAAAATAGTTTGAAAAAACAAGGCTTATCTACAAAAGATATAAATAAGAAAGAAAAAGAGATGGCCTCCATTCTCAAAAATACAACTGAGACTTGCGAAGCTATAAATAAAGACCTAGCCACATATTTAAATGATTCTTTTAAAGGAAGAATTACTTCAATCAGCTGCACGTTTGACGACTTAAAAACCTCTCATTGTATTTTTAAACCAAACGTTAACTGCACTACCACTCTAAAATAGGAACAATTGAATTATCCATCTTCACTAGGCGTGCTCTTGACTTTTTTCTAATTCCAGTGTATTATTAAAGTATTCAAATTAAGACAGCCGCAAGGCTGTTTTAAAATCCAAATAAATTAACGTATGTTTACAGCTATAAAAAACTACTTTGTCGGAGCTTACCAGGAAATGAGAAAAGTTACCTGGCCGACCAAAAACCAGACTATTAACTACAGCATAATGGTAATAGCCTTAAGCGTAGGCATGGCTCTATTTTTTGGCTTATTAGACTATATATTTAACTTTGGCGTAAGCACATTATTTTTAAAGTAATTTAACTGTCATTCCGAATCCCCACTCAGGGGGTGAGGAATCTATTCATTTTAAAGTAAAGATCCCTCGTCGGCTACGGCCTCACTCGGGATGACAAACACATTGTATATGGCAAAACAGACCCTCAACCTTGGCAAACGCTGGTATGTGCTCCACACTTACAGCGGCTACGAAGAAAACGTAAAAAGCAATCTCGAGCAACGTATCGAGTCTTTTGCCATGCAAGACAAAATTTTTCATATTTTGGTTCCTAAAGAAAAGAAAATAAAAATCAAAAACAGCAAACGTTCAGTGGTGGAAGAAAAAATGTTCCCGGGATACGTCTTAGTAGAGATGATTGTAACGGACGATTCTTGGTATGTGGTTCGCAATACTCCTAATGTTACCGGTTTCGTTGGCTCTGGCACTACCCCAACCCCAATTGATCAAGCTGAAGTTGATGGTTTAGTAAAACGAATGTCCGCTTCCGAACCGCAACACAAAATTGACTTTGAAGTTAATACTCCGGTACGTATCACTGATGGACCGTTTAAAAACTTTGAAGGCAAAGTAAGTAATGTTGATCAAGAAAGAGGCAAAGTTAAAGTTCTTATCACGATGTTCGGTCGCGAAACGCCGGTAGAACTTGACGCAATGCAGGTTAAAAAGATTTAATTAACAAAATTGTTAATAACGGATTGGTTCCTTCCAGGGACGCTTCTCAATCCACATTTATTTATATGGCCAAAAAAATTACAGCGCAAATCAAATTGCAAATCATGGGCGGAGCTGCTAACCCAGCGCCACCAGTCGGTCCAGCTTTAGGTCAACACGGTGTGAATATCCAAGCTTTTGTTAAAGAATTCAATGACAAAACTCAGGATAAAAAAGGCGAAGTAGTGCCAATTATCATTACTGTTTACGAAGATCGCAGCTTTAGCTTTATAATGAAAACTCCACCGGTTCCGGAATTGATCAAAAAAGCGGCTGGCATCACCAAAGGCTCTGCCAAACCATTGCAAGATAAGGTTGGCAAAATTACCAAAGCTCAAGTTCGCCAAATCGCCGAAAAGAAAATGCCTGACTTAAACGCTCATACAGTTGAAGCAGCCATGAGTATGGTAGAAGGCACAGCACGGAATATGGGTGTAACGGTTGAAGGATAAAAAGATACAGCGTCGCGTTTCAAAGGACGTCACGCGACGTGATTTCGTTAAATCAAAATAAAAAATCGAGCTAATTGGCTCGGTTTTTTATTTTAAAAACTATTTAGCTTTCCCAGAAAAACACGGCATACGGACCTCCTTCACAGCTAGTACCAATCCTTCCAAAAGGAACCCACGATATTTTATACTGACAGTTTGTATGGAATGTACCATCTCTTTTTGCATTTTCATTATAAATTTTGTTACTTATTTTTTTATTATTCAGCCATGGCGCCCAAGTGAAGAAAAATAAAATAATGCTTATAAAAACTAAAAATAATTTTATCAACTTATTTTTCATTTAACTACTTTAAGCAATAAACATCGCATCGCCAAAGCTAAAAAACCGATACTTTTCCTCTACCGCTTTTTTATAACATTCTAATACGAATTCTCTGTCCCCAGCAAAAGCAGACACCAGCGCTAACAGAGTTGATTTTGGCAAATGAAAATTAGTAATTAAAGCATCTACCGCTTTAAACTTAAAACCAGGATAAATAAAAATATTAATTTCACCGGTATATGGACGCACAACTGGACCTGCTTCATTTTTTCCTGCAAAAGCAAGTGCAACACCTTCCAAAGTACGAACTGTAGTTGTGCCCACCGCCACCACTCGCCTGCCTTCAGCCTTAGCCTGATTTATTAAATCAGCATTTTTGGCAGTTACCTCCACCCATTCGCTATGCATTTTATGTTCTTCTAGACTTTCAGTTTTGACCGGCAAAAATGTTCCTAAGCCAACATGCAAAGTCACTTCGGCAAACTCTACACCTTTAGCTTTTAATTTTTCTATAAGTTCGGGCGTAAAATGAAATCCAGCTGTAGGCGCAGCTACCGAACCTTCTTCTTTGGCATAGACAGTTTGATATCTCTCGCTTGAAGATTGATTTTCTACATATGGAGGCGTTGGCACTTCGCCATATTTATTGGCTTTAGCCCGTACCGACATATCGTCTTCAGCAAACTCAATTAAATAGGTGCCATCATTCTCTTTTAGCATCACTTCGGCGCTAAAATCCTGAGCAAAAACTATTTTCATTCCCAAACGCAGCTTTCTGCCGGGTTTAGCCAAAACTTTCCAAACCCTATTATTTTCCATGGGCTTAATCAAAAAAATTTCTACTGATGGTACATTTAAAATTCTATCGGTAGAATCAATTCCTTTTTTTACTTTTACTATTTTTTCATCCAAAACCAAAGTACCGCGCAACCTAGCCTTAAAAACTTTGCTGTTATTCCAAACTAGCAAGTCGCCTGATTTTAAATAATCAACAATATCAAAAAAATGTTTGTGCTTAATCTTTTTTCCAGTTCGACCAACAATCATCAGCCGCGAACTATCCCGTGGTTCAAGTGGAATTTGAGCAATTAATTGTTTTGGTAAATTATAATCAAAATCTGCAGTCAACATATTTTATTTTCGTAAATATTTTGCTTTGTTGGCATTCTGCTCATCTAAAGTATGGCCGTAATGCATATGTCCGTCTTTGTCCGACAAGAAATACCAATAACTATTTTTCTCCGGATAGATAGCTGCTTTGATCGAGTCTAGTCCCGGATTAGAAATTGGACCAGGGGGCAAACCTTTGTATTTATAGGTATTCCAAGGTGAATTAACATCCCGTTCTTTATCCGTAGTAAACACATCACCAGTCCTATCGACTGCATAATGGACACTAGAATCAACTTGCAAGGCCCAACCTTTGGCCAGACGGCGCCATAGAATATCAGCCACTATCGCTCTATCTTCAGGATATTTAACTTCTTTTTCAATAATACTGGCCATGGTTAAAATTTCATGAAAACTATGATTTTGTGCTGTTCCTATTACATCTACTACATCTACGCTTAATTCACCGTTTCTTTCTTTTAAGAATTTTTCAAATATACTCTCCAGACTGCTATCTGCAAAAACTCGATAAGTTTCTGGAGCTAAATAGCCTTCATAGCTTAAATTATACGGTTTTAAATTCCAGACTCCTTCAACGCTGCTCAACAAACGCTTGGCTTCAAAATCAGAACGATAAACCTTGGCCGGAGAGCCGGAAATTTTATAAACATCTTCGGTAGTGCTGGCAAAACCTTTTAAAACCAAATAATCGGCCACTTGCCGTAAATTCCAGCCGGGAATAATAGTTAAAACTACTTCCTCTCGCGGAGGCAAAGGAACATATTTTGGATGAACTCTTTGATAATACCAAACACTGCTAGCTGCGGCGGCTAAACAGATAAACATGGAAATCAAAATTGATTTTTGATTGAATGACATAAAAAATTAGCTAGTTTAACCAATACTGATTTTTGCAGTGGCCATCGCACCCTCAGGAGAGTGCCCGCAGGGCATTTGGCTACAAGAAAATTAGTATTGGTTAAATATATTTACTCAACCCAATTTTCTTTGGCCCATTCTAATCTTTCTGGCACGCCGATATCTACCCACGGCTTATCTGACTCATACACATACAGATCAGTCATTTTTGGAAAAACATCATACTCAATACTAAATGATTTTTGATCTGGAAAATATTTTTTTGCTTGAGTGTTAAACAGATAAATTCCGCCATTTATATAACCCGGCTGGTGCAAGCCTTCTTTTTCTTTGAATTTTTTAAGATGAAAACTTTTGTTATATTCCAAAGTTCCATAACTGGCAGCATCTTCTACTTTTGACCCAAGAATAATTCCGTCGCTTTCCGGCAATAAATATTTTGCCATATCCGGCAAATCTATAGTAGTTAAAACATCACCGTTTAAGATAATGGTTGGATCGTTTTGCTTAGACAGGTATTCCCAAGCATGCTTAATGGCGCCACCAGTACCCAATTTTTCTTGCTCAATGGCATAAATTAAATCTACTCCGTCTTTGTGCAAACCAACAGTTTCGTGCAAAACTTCAGCCAGATGACCGGCAGCCAAAACAACTTCGGTAATACCTAAACTTTTTAGTTTTTCCAGTTGCCACTGCAAAACTGTTTTGCCTTTAATTTCTAGTAAAATTTTTGGTATGCTTTTGGTAATTTCTCCCAAACGAGTAGATAAACCACCGCATAAAATTATAGCATTCAAATTCATAGGAAACTCATTACACAATAGGCTAAACTTGTAGCAAATAACGCTACGCCAATTCCACCCAAAATATCTAATGGATAATGCAACCCGGCATAAACCCTTCCCCAAACTACCCATAAAGCCATTATTAACAAAGCCCAAGCGCCGGGCAGATGAAAAAGAAAAGCCATAAAGGCGATAAGAAAAGCAGACATGCTATGATCGGAAGGGAAAGTTTTCCAACTTGAAAGCGGTTTAAATAAAAGTTTAGTTTGCGGATAAGAAATATACGGACGAGGCTCGTGCAGAGATAAGCCGATCAAAAAATTTATTAGCCAGCTAACTACCCAAGCTACAGCCAAAAAAATCAAAGGCAAAAATACCAACCTTTTGTCCGGCGCGCGATCTATTAAATCACTGGCAACATACCAGGCAACCATTGCCACTACCACTAATTCTGCGCCAGCTCGACCAAAACTATCCAATAACTTGGATTTGCCTGATAAACCATTAATTTTTAGGAAAATTTCTGTATTCATACCCATAAAAAGTAATGGTATTTTAACAGCTTAAAATACGTTTGGCAATGCTATATTAAGACTTGAAATTATTATAAATAATGCTATACTTACTCCAAAATTGCGCCTGTAACTCATCGGTTAGAGTGCCACCCTTATAAGGTGGAAGCAGATGGTTCGATTCCATCCAGGCGCACAAAACTTGTATTTTCTCTAAAAAACAGATGCATCTGCGTAGTTCGCGGAAAATGAAAATTTATTTTCATTTTCCGGTTCTCTAACAGATATAATGTTTTTATTTAAAAATAAAATTTGCTTTATATAGTATTACAGCTATAATAAATTTATCTCCACTACTTACCCAGACAAGGAGTATTTTATGTCAGTTAAATGGGAAGCTCCTCCCGATGGCAGAAAATGGGAAATCCATCAATTACAAGGGGTGATAGCAAGGCAGGTAATAATTGACTATAGCTGGCCAATACTAAACTGGTGGATTTTGAAAAAAATTAACCGGTGGTTAATGAAACCAGCGATCATAATCAGTATTGACGCGGAAGACTTGTTCATTTTCAATCAAATAGTGATCGAAGTCGAACCTTCGTTTCCATTTGGGATAGAAGGCAGAATAATGGTACAATTGGAAAATGAAGGGTGGTTTGAAAAATTCCCTGAAGGAACAAAGGTAAAGGTATCGCTAGGAATGCCTAAGGGCTGGGAAACGATATTCACCAATAGCTACAGCATCGAGGTGCTACAGGTGGAACCTCTTCCTGATCCACAATCAGAGCTATTGGTGATAAATGAATTTTGATTTCCGCCTCCCCCTCCCACCCGCCACGTCTCCGGACCTGGCGGGACAATGTTTTTAATAAGCCTTTTCTTTACTATTTTAAAGCAAAATGCTACAATTCACTTAATGAAAACCTCAATTTTAAACAACATAAAAGTCTCAAAAACCAATGCCGACCAGCGGCTTGATGTTTTTTTAGCCAAAAAATTAAAAATAACCCGCTCACAAGTCCAGAAAATGATTGAGATGGAACAAGTTTTCGTAAATAATAAATTACCAAAAAAACCTGGTGACAATTTGAGAGCTGACGCGATTATTGAAATAAAAAAAGGCAAAATCACGGCCGCTGCTTCCGAAAAAAAATCAGAAGCCAAAATAAAATTTGACGTAAAAATTGTTGCCGAAACTCCGGATTATGTTGTAGTCGAAAAACCTATCGGCATGCTGGTTCACCCAACTATGGCCGAAGAAAAAAATACTTTGGCTAATTTTATAGTCAAAAAATATCCAGCCATAAAAAAAGTTGGCGATGATCCAATGCGTCCGGGTATAGTTCACCGACTCGATAAAGAAGCTTCCGGACTAATGGTAATTGCTCGAACACAAAAAATGTTCAACCACTTAAAAGAGCAATTTAAAAACCGAACCATTACCAAAGAATATATCGCTTTGGTTCATGGACCAATGCCAAGAAATTGGGACGAAATTAACTTCCCGATATCTAGATCCGAGACATCTGATCGCATGGCTGCTATCCCCACTAGTGAAGCCGAGCGCGGCAAAGAAGCTAAAACAGAATTTTTGGTAGAAAAAAATTATGTAAATTTTTCTCTGCTGCGGATAAAAATCCATACTGGCCGTATGCACCAAATTCGTGTTCATATGCTGGCCTACAATCACCCGCTGGTTGGCGATCCGCTATATTTTCAAAAAAAACAAAAACGAGTTTGGGACGAAAGATTAGGTAGGCTTTTTTTACACTCCACCAAGCTCGGCTTCGTTGATCTGGCCGGAGAAACTCAGGAATTTTTATCCCCTTTACCAAAGGAGTTAGATGAATTCTTAAAATTATTAAAGTAATATGTCGGACAATCAGGGTTTATTTGTAATAATTTCTTCACCAACCGGTGGCGGCAAGGATACAGTCATAGAACATTTAGTAAAAATATTTCCCAACTCCACTCGACTTATTACTACCACTTCACGCTCGCCTCGCCCCACCGACCAACAAGGCGTGACTTATAATTTTATCTCTAAAGAAGACTTTGAAGCCAAAATAAAACAAGATTATTTTTTGGAATACAATAATTTTGCCGGCAATTATTATGGCACTCCTAAAAATTATTTATCAAATCTCTTAAAGCAGCATTCTCTGGTTTTCTCTAATATCGATGTCAACGGCAAACATAGCCTGGACCGATTAGAAATAGCCAACTTATCATGTTTTCTTCTGCCAGAAAGCATGGAAATCCTAAAAAACCGGGCTAAAAAGCGCGGTGGCATGACCGAACAGATGCTTGAAGATAGAATGAAAATCGGTCTGGAAGAGATAGCCAAGGCCAAAGACTATGATTATCAGGTTACTAACTATGAAGGAAAGCTAGACCAAACCGTAGACACTATAGC
Organism: Candidatus Udaeobacter sp.; assembly: GCA_035473115.1. Lineage (GTDB taxonomy): Bacteria > Patescibacteriota > Patescibacteriia > Magasanikbacterales > GWA2-37-8 > XYD2-FULL-39-9. The sequence continues at coordinate 48,694 of DATION010000005.1, forward strand.
TAAAATTATCAAAAAACACCTAGGAAATAGCCTACCAGTTGACAAAAAATAAATAATAGGCTAAGATATGCCAACAAACAGTTAAACCTAAGTTATTATTTTTATGACAGAAGCTACAGCAACTACCGCCTATAAACCGGGAATGGTAGTCAAAGTTCACCAAAAAATCAAAGAAACCAATACTAAAGGAGAAGAAAAGGAACGTGTCCAGATTTTTGAAGGCATAATTATTGCCGCCAAACACGGCCAAGAATCCGGCGGCACAATTACCGTTCGCAAAATTGCCAGCGGTGTGGGTGTAGAAAAAATTTTCCCTATTCACTCCCCTGCTATCAGCAAAATCGAAGTAGTAAAACAATATGAAGTTAGCCGCGCTAAATTAAACTTCTTACGCGATCCGGAATTTAAACGAAAAATGAAAGAAAAGAAAGTAGCTTAAAAAATACCAAACTAAAAACCTCCTACTCGGGAGGTTTTTAGTTTATATTCAAATCTAAATTGTCTTTAGGTATTTGCCTGTCCAACTATCTTTAGCTTTCATTACTTCTTTTGGCGTGCCTTGAGCAACCAACCGGCCGCCATGACGGCCGCCTCCCGGACCCATATCAATTATCCAATCCGAACAAGCAATTATTTCCAAATTATGTTCAATAATCACCACGGTATTGCCTTTGCTTACCAAACGATTAAGCACCTGCAAAAGATGTTTAATATCTTCAAAATGCAGACCAGTAGTTGGTTCATCTAAAATATATAAAGTTCTGCCAGTAGAGCTGCGCGATAATTCTGTAGCTAACTTTACCCGCTGGGCTTCACCACCGGATAAATTGGTCGCTGGCTGACCTAAATGCATATAACCTAAGCCGACCTCGCGCAAAATGTTAAGCTTATCGGCAATATTTGATACATCGCTAAAAAAGGTTCGGGCTTCATCTACGGTCATGTTTAAAACATCGGCAATATTTTTATTGCGATAGTGGACTTCTAAAGCTTCTTTGTTATAGCGAGCGCCATCACATTCATTGCACTGCACATAAACATCAGCCAAAAACTGCATCGGAATTCGCATATAGCCTTCACCAGCGCAAGCTTCACAGCGGCCACCGCCTTTGACATTAAAACTAAACTTGCCGGCATCGTAGTTGTTCATTCTTGCTTCCGGCAGATCGGCAAATAAATCTCTGATTAAAGTAAAGACACCGGTATAAGTGGCTGGGCTGGAACGCGGGGTGCGGCCAATTGGCGATTGATTAATGGCAATGACTTTATCTATATTAGCTATGCCTTTAATATCTTTATGCTCACCCGGTTCGTCTTTGGCGCGATAAAAATGCTTAGACAAAGCTTTGCCCAAAATATCTATCACCAAAGTTGATTTTCCAGAACCGGAAACTCCGGTTACACAAACCAATTTACCCAGCGGAATTTCCACATCCACGTTTTGCAAATTAAAAGCTTTAGCACCAATTATTTTTAATGATTTTTTATCAGCTGATTTTTTACCAGCTTCTGGGGCGCAAGTTATTTTTTCCCGACCGGATAAATAATCACCGGTTAAAGAATTTTTTGTCTTTTTTATCTGCGCTACTGTGCCTTGAGCCATAATCTGTCCGCCGCCCACACCAGCCCCCGGGCCAACATCGATTATATAATCTGCCGCTTCCATCATGGCGCTGTCATGCTCGACCACAATCACGCTATTACCCATATCACGCAGCGATCTGAGAGTTTCGATTAACATTTTATTATCTTTTGGATGCAAACCAATGCTTGGTTCGTCTAAAATATATATAACACCAATTAACCCGGTAGAAAGCTGAGTAGCCAATCTGGTACGGGTCACTTCTCCGCCGGATAAAGTATTCATTGATCTGTCTAAAGCCAAATAATTCAGACCCACTTTTCCTAAGCTTTCCAATCTTTGCAAGATTTCTTTTAAGACAGGCTTGGCAATCATGGTTCTTTGAGCTTGGCTTAGTCCGGTTGAACCCACAGTGTTCAAAATTTTTGTCGGCATTACTTTAAAAAAAGCAATATTGTCTTCAATGCTTAAGGCCGATAAATCAGCAATATTATAATCGCCTATTTTAACAGCCAAAGAATTTTTGTTTAAACGCTTACCTTCGCAAACCGGACAAACAGTTTCTCGCATATACTGCTCAATCTCTTTGCGTACATACTCGGAATCGGTTTCCAGATGTCTCTGCAATAAATTGGGAATAACACCAGAAAAAACTGTTTTCTTGCCATCAACTATATATTCTTCATTCCCAGTGCCCTGCAAAATTATATTTTTTATTTTTTGATCGAATTCTTTGACCGGAGTATTTATAGAAAAACTATGCTTTTCGGCTACAGCGGCAATAATTTTGTGATACCAATTTTGATTGCCGGTAATTCTCATCCACGGCTGAATCGCGCCTTCGGCCAAAGTTAAACGATCATTGGGAATAACCAACTGTTCATCTACTTCTTGGGTAATGCCCAAACCAGTGCAGCGCGGACAGGCTCCATAAGGACTGTTAAAGCTGAAGCTGCGCATATCAAGCGGCGGCACTACTTTGCCGCACTTTGGACATAAGCCAATGGTAGAAAAAGTTTCATCTTTTTTATTATTAGAAACTATTACCAAACCATTGCTTAAATCCAGAGCCACTTCTACCATCTTCATTAAATCCTGCTTTTTAACATCTTCAATCTTTCCTACCATCAAATCAACATTGTATGTTTTATCCTCAAAAAATTTAAACTTGGCCAAATCATTTATTTTCATCAATTCACCATTTACTCGCACCCATTCATAGCCTGATTTTTCTACTTTTTCCAACAGACTGCCGGCTTTAACTTTAGCCGCTTTCACTAAAGGAGAAAGCACCAGCAGCTCCCCATCTTTTCTGGTTCGGCGGCGAATTTCTTCCAAAATAGATCCGGGCGTATAAAAACGCACAGCTTCATGACAATCCGGACAGTACTGTTGGCCGATTTTAGAAAACAACAAACGCAAATAATCATAGATTTCGGTGACGGTACCGACAGTGGAACGAGGATTTTGCGTATAACTTTTTTGATCAATGGCAATAGTTGGTGACAAACCATCAATACTATCTACGTCCGGCTTATCCCGCACTTCCATGAATTGGCGGGCGTAAGAAGAAAGCGATTCGGCATAACGGCGCTGGCCTTCGGCATAAATAGTATCAAAAGCTAGGCTGGATTTTCCTGAACCTGATAAACCGGTAATTACCACCAATTTATTTTTAGGAATTTCTAAAGAAACGTTTTTTAAATTATGAACACGAGCGCCTTTAATGATGAGTTTATCGTGTTGATTTGGCATATTTACAGAAAAAGTATGAATAAAAGACAAAAATGTTGACGAGTCATTATAGCCATTTTTTTAATGTCTTGTCAACCCATAGAGCGCCAATACCAAAAAAGCCCCGCCAACTGAATTGGCGAGGCTTTCATAAAATAACTTTATTATCGATATTTGCTCTCCCAATAAGCTTTATTTTTGTTGGTTATTTCATTGCCAGAATCCTCCACGCCAGCCACATCTAAATCTAAACGTGCGCCTTTGATAATTTCATCCAGAGAAAATAAATATTTTTGGTCAACTTTATAAACCGAATCAGCCATAGCTGAGTACCTACCTAAATCAACGCCGCCTTTGCCAATTAAGTGCGGTTTATTACCGACAACAATTGAATTTTTTATCATATTAAAATCAGCCACAAACCCTTTGACACCATCTGCTCCGTTGCCAGCTCCAAACTGATCACAACGATGCATGGCTTCGTTGATAACATCGGAAGCTTTTGAACTTACCGCATACCGACCTTCAGCCGTTGTGCCTCTGCCATCATCTCCAAACTCAAGAGTGGTAAGAAAATCTGTTAAGGCTTGATGCGAACTGCCCCAATTATGAACCAGTTGGCTTAGATCTTTACATACTACCATCAGCTGAATCTTGCCTGTTGGTGGACAATCCCATGGACCGCCAAGATCACCGGCTTGATTTGATATAGCTCCTTCAAAGAAGCCGCAATTTTTTAAAGGACTGGTATAAGATATTCTGCCTGCCAAGCGCACATCACCACATTCATAAAACTTTCCATCTTCAGAAAAACAAGATTTTTGATTACCATTTTCTATCGGACAAATATCACCCCGACAATCAGTCTCGCCGCCATTTTCGGCAAAAAATCTGCTGCCGCAAGCAAACTGCGGTTCAGTTTTTGGATTTATCCATTTAAATCCGTCCTCTTTGCCGGCGGCAGCGGCAGTAGAAATTGGCGTAGTCTGCGTTTCTTTGGGAGCGGCGAACATAAATTTAATTGTGCCACTGTTAGCCCCTTCAATGTCAGCGCAAAACTCCGGCATCAAGCTCTGTGATCTGATCAGCCAAACCTGCGGCAGACGCAAATTAACTAACGCCGGGTTAATTGTGTTTAGAATAAAATAAGACATGTAAGCGATAAAAAGACCGATAAAAGCTCCGCCAATTCTTTTTTTGGCGCTGCTGATAGCTTCGCTATTGCCGCCCGAAGTGATCCATTGCGCTCCGGCGATAACAATCACAATCACGGCCACGATACTGGCAATGCTTAAAAGGTATTTATACATTAAAACTATAAATTCGCCGACATTGGAAAATTCTGATTTACCACCAAAAGAAATTTCGGTTTTGCTTGTTCCGGCCGGCAAACATTTACCCCACTGATCATCGCCTTCGCCGCCTGTGCAAGGAGCAGCCGAAGCGTCAGAAATAAACCCGCTGCTATTGTCAGCCGCCCCAAACTGTTTCCTAATTGTCTCGCAAGCTTTTCTATGCCAGCAAAAAGGGTTAAGTTCGGGCAACTGACTATTAGGATCGGTAGTGGCGGCGCTGGCCGAAAAAGAGATAAAAAAACTAAATAAAATTATTGCGCTGATTGTTATTTTTTTTAACATAAAATTATAATGGCAAATTTTTTACAATTCTTTAACCAATTTTTCCCATGCTTCCCACGGCACTACGCCTTGCGTTTTTTGGCCGTTGATAAAAAAAGTTGGTGTCCCACCTACGCCAAACCTATAACCATCAGCATAATCACGATTTACTTTGGTGGCAGTCTGATTGTTGGTTAAACATTTTTGTAATTTATCTAAATCCAGATCATTTTGCGAAGCCAGGTTGGCTATATCTGTCGGCGAAAGAGTGACCGGCAAAGCATCTTGCTGAGCAAACAAATAATTATGAGTTTTCCAATATTTCCCCTGCTCGTAAGCGCAGACGGCAATTTGTGATAACTTGTCAGTGCCGGGATGAAGAGATTTGGCCGGAAAATTTCTAAAAATTAATTTTATTTTATAGCCGTATTGATTGGCCAGCCTTTCCATTGTCGGCCAAACTTCTTTGGTAAACGGACAGCGAAAATCACCAAAAACCACTATGGTTATGGGTGCGTTAGGATTGCCTAAATAAGGAAAATCGCCTTTTTCCAAAACAGACCTATCTATTTTTTCTTGGCTCTGGTTGCCGCCCTGCAAAGCGGTAAAGCCACCATAGACCTGCTGCTGCAACAAGCTGCCTTGACCATGTTTTATTTGCCACCAAAATTTAACGGTAATAGCGCCAAAAGCAAGCACAACAAAAAGCACCAAACCACCTAAACCTAAAAGGGCTACGCCCCACCCTGTTTGATACCAACGCATAGATTAACAAATATAACAGTGTAAAATTAAGGCTAAATTATGGTAATATTATACTACATATATAACAAACAACAAAACATTAACCATATTAATAAACAGGTTGTTTCGCTAAATTTTTACTATAAACCAGTGCCCAGCCTGGTTGACAAACTTTCTGATTAATGATACAATGAACTTACTCTAAAATGCTTCCTAAATATTATGTCCGCAAATTTTTTTAATATCATTCAATTTATTTTAGCCGCTTTACTGGTAACAGTAATTCTTTTGCAGCAAAAAGGCACCGGCCTGAGCGGAGTTTTTGGCGGTTCCAGCAATATCTACAGCACCAAACGCGGTGTAGATAAAATTTTGTATTTTTCCACGATTATAATCTCTATAGTATTTTTTAGTCTTTCTTTACTTAGACTGGCCTTCTAAAAAAGCCAGCTCTTCGTCGTTTTAACTCTCGGGAATAAATCCCAGATAACAGTTGTAAATAAAAAAGCCTTCTATGCCATGGTCCAAACTATTTTTTTGGATTAAAAAAAAACAAGGTTATCGGAGTGCCGCTCTGCCCTCTACTAATTTTGATCGAAAATTATTAAAAAAAATCCGCCTAAGTTCCATTCCCAGCTGGTCGCAATTTAAATACCTGGGAAGTTTTCTGACAAAAACTGAAAAAATCGCTCTAAACACGGCGCTGGCAATTTTTTTCTTAGGAGCCATCGGTTGGGGAATTGTCTGGTTTATCCAAAATAACACCATAATCCCAGCCAGCGGCGGAGATTACAGTGAAGCTCTGATTGGCCAACCCAAATATATCAATCCACTTTTTGCTTCTGCCAATGATGTAGATGCTGATTTAACTTCTTTAATGTATTCCGGATTATTTAAATACGATGATCAGCAAAAATTAATCACCGACTTAGCCGACAACTATTCAGTCAGCCAAGATGGAAAAACCTACGATGTGAATTTACGCACCAACCTAAAATGGTCAGATGGCGAACCGCTCAATGCTGATGATGTAATCTATACTTTTGAATCAATCCAAGACCCGGAAGTAGGCAGTCCACTACTAACGACTTTTCAAAGCGTGCAGATAGAGCGCACCGGTGATTATTCGATTCGTTTTACTCTAAAAGAACCATTCGCTCCGTTTTTAAACAGTCTTACAGTTGGAATTTTACCGCAGCATACTTGGTCTAATGTTCCCCCATCGGCTATCAAACTAGCCAAAACAAACTTGCAGCCTGTTGGTTCAGGTCCGTGGAAATTTAGCAAATTAGCCAAAGATTCCGCCGGCGGCATTCAAAGCTATACTCTTGATCTAAATAAAAATTACTACAAAAACAGCCCTTACTTGCAAACTTTAACTTTTAAATTTTATACAGATTATACCGCAGCAGCCAGCGCTCTAAAAAGCCAAGACATAATGGCCGCCAGCTTTTTATCAAATGACTCGGCAAAAAAAATCGCCGGTAAAAATTTTCAGCTATACAAATTCACTCTGCCCCAATATACAGCTATATTTTTTAACCAAGATGCAGCTCCAGTCTTAAAAGATAACTCCATGCGCTTGGCTTTGAATTTAGCCATTAATAAACAAGATGTTTTAACCAAAGGACTTAACAGTGAAGGTGAAATAATAAATTCTCCAATTCTAAAAAATGAAATCGGTTATAACTCTTCAATCGCCTTTCCGGAATTTAATATAGAAAAAGCAAATGAAATTTTAGAAAAAAACTGGAAAAAAATTCAACCGGAAGATTTCTTTAAGATCGAATATGATGCGGCTCTAAAAAATAAACAGGCCGAACTTGATGCTTTGGCAAAAAACTCTGCCTCCTCAACTGAGGCCACTACCACTCCGCCAGATATGGAAAAAATTACCAAAGAAATCAGTGATACTGTCCGCCAAGAAATGGACCCGGACCAAAGTTTCTACAGAAAAAATAGCAGTAACGAAATCTTAGCAATTACCCTAACTACCGCTGACACTCCGGAATACCAACAAGTCGCTCAAACTATCGCCAAAATGTGGCGCGCTGTGGGCGTAAAAACAAAAATTGAAGCGATTGATACCAACCAGATATCTCGAGAAGCTTTGCGAAACAGAGACTATCAAGCTTTGCTTTATGGAGAAATTGTGGGTAATGACCCAGATCCATATCCATTTTGGCATTCTTCGCAAATCAATTATCCGGGATTAAACCTGTCTTTGTTCCTAGACAGAAGCGCTGACAAAATCTTAGAAGATGCTCGCGCTCTAACCAATGAACAGATCCGAGCTGATCTATACGAAAAATTCCAACAAATTTTAGCCAAAGAGGTTCCAGCCGTATTCCTTTACACACCAACTTATAATTTCCTAGCCAACAAACAGATCAAAGGTATAACTTTCCAACAAATATTTTCTCCGGCTGACCGATTTAATAATTTAAATAACTGGTATATCAAAACAAAACGTCAGTGGAAAAAATAATTTAGAACACTGCTAGAATAATTCAGGGCGAGTGGCGGAACTGGTATACGCGTACGTCTCAGAAGCGTATGGAGCAATCCTTGAGGGTTCGAGTCCCTCCTCGCCCACAAGAGCAGTACAAATTTCTTCTCTTAATTTAAAATTTAAACCTCTTAATTAATAAAATATGACAAAAGATCAGACCACCACGCAGAACTCGACCCCGCTAAGACCGCCTACTAACGGTCTTTCCAGATACCCGCAAAGACAACGGCGAGTATTTCATACCGGCAGAACTCAAGCTAGTTCCACCGGACAAATTAAACCGCAAACAAAAATGTTTGAGGCTTCTTCAGCAAATTTAAAAAATGAGACTTTGCATCAAGCGCAAACTTCCCTGCCTGATAGCGGCAAAAAACTGCGAGTGGCTGTTATCGGCGGTCTGGAAGAAATCGGCCGCAACTGTACAATGTTTGAATACGGCGATGATATCATTCTCGTTGATTTAGGATTACAGTTTCCGGAAGAAGATATGCCTGGAATCGATTATATCATTCCCAACATGGGCTATCTTAAAGGCAAAGAAAAAAATGTTCGCGGCGTAGTTATCACTCACGCCCATTACGATCATATCGGCGGCATTCCTCATCTTATTCCCATGCTTGGCTATCCGCCAATTTACGGTTTGCCGCTAACTAACGCTATCATCAAAAAACGCCAGGAAGATTATAAAGGCTTGCGACCTTTAAGCTTGCATAATGTTGGCTTAAACGACAAATTAAGTTTGGGCGCTTTTCAGTTAGAATTTTTCCACTTGAATCACAATATCCCAGATTCAATGGGTGTGGTCATTAAAACTCCGGAAGGAACAATTATCCATACCGGCGACTGGAAATTTGATTATCAGCCAACTGGCGAGCAGCCAGCTGACTTGCAAAAAATTGCCAAGATCGGCAGTGAAGGCGTGCTGGCATTATTATCCGACAGTACCAACGCTTCTCAGCCCGGTCACCAAATCTCTGAATCAGAAATCGGCATGAACTTGGAAGATATTATCACTAAATCTCCCGGCCGAATTATTATCGGTACATTTGCCTCTTTACTTACTCGTATCAAACAAATCATTGAAGCTTCCGAAAAACATGGCAAAGTGGTAGCGCTCGGCGGTTTTAGTATAAAAACCAACGTAGAAATCGCCAAAGAACTGGGATACATGAAATTTAACCCAAAAACTTTGGTGGATATGCGTCAATTGGAAAATTATCCGCATAACAAAGTGGTAGTCATTTGTACGGGCGCTCAGGGAGAAAAAAACGCTTCTTTAATGCGCATTGCCAACGGCGAACACCGAGAAATAAAACTTATTCCCGGCGATACGGTAGTGTTTTCATCTTCAGTTATCCCCGGCAATGAGCGTATGGTGCAGCGCCTCAAAGACACCATTTTCCGCAAAGGCGCTGAAGTTATTCATCACCAAATGATGGATGTGCATGCCGGCGGACACGCTAAAATGGAAGATGTAAAATTAATGATTCGTCTGCTTGCTCCAAAATACTTTGTACCAATTCACGGCAATCATTTCCTTTTGCGCTACAACGGCAAAATTGCCGAAGCTATGGGTTATTCAAAAGATAAAATTTTCATCGCTGATAATGGCCAGGTAATGGAATTTAAGCAAGGTGAGGGCGTGCTGACAAAAAATAAAATCCAGTCCGACCATGTGTTTGTTGACGGTCTGGGCGTAAGTGATGAAACTAATATTGTTTTACGCGACCGCCAAGTACTGGCCGAAGATGGCATGGTGGTAATCATTGCCACTGTAGATAGCAAGACTGGCAAGCTAATCCAAAATCCCGATATTATTTCCCGTGGCTTTGTATTCTTAAAAGAACATAAAGAATTAATCGAAGACTTGCGCCATAGAGTGAAGAAAACGGTCAGCGATTCGGATCCGTTATCTTGGGCTGATACCAATAATATAAAAAATAAACTGCGAGATTATGTTGGCCAGTTCCTGTTTACCAAAACTGAAAAACGGCCGATGATTTTGCCGGTGATTATAGAAGTATAAAAATATACTAAATAAAAAATCCTCTTTAAATCAGAGGATTTTTTATTTTTCATAATTAAGTTTACCTGTCCTTTTCTTTTAAAAGAAAAGGACCTAAAGAAACTGCGAGCGGCGGAATTACTCAGAGCCAGACAGGACTCGTTCTCGCTGCTCTCGTGAACTCGCTCGACCGTTTCCAACGGTCGGCTCAAACAGCACGAGAGCTCTTTTAAAGACCGCTCCAACTCATCTCTGTCTGCTAACTTCATAATTCCAATGCTCGCCCGAACCGTCCATTGTCCGTTGTCCGTCGTTCGATCCGAGCATATGGACTTTGGCCGAACTGGCCACGGTGATGGTGAACGGTCCCTTTCGCTTGACGAAAGGGATTTGTCCTGCTGTTTGAGACCACCTGTTATAGACAGGTGGTTGAGTTCAGGACAAAAGAGAGACAGAACAGTTGGCAGTTCGAGACAAAGGACATCCGCTCGGCGAGTTTTTCTTACGCTTTTTGCTCGGTCAAAAAGCGTAGAGGGGTTGGTGTTTTGCGTATAAACCATAAAAAAGCTATAATACATTTAAATTAAAATATATGCCCTCAAAACTCAAAGTTTCCTTCTACGGCATCTGGCCGGAAATGAAAGAGTATATCAGCGCTAAAATGTCTAAATTCGATACAGCCATTTTTAGCGAAAAAATTAATGAAAAAAATTTAGATCCTAAAACCGAAGTTTTAGCTGTTTTTATCGAAACTCAGATCAATAAAAAAATAACAGATAAACTGCCTAATCTTAAAATGATAGCCACCATGAGCACTGGCTTTGACCACATTGATCTGGCTGCGGCAAAGAAACAAAACATACCTGTCTGCAATGTACCCGCTTACGGAGAAAATACGGTAGCCGAACATGCCATGGCCTTAATTTTAGGCCTAACTCGTAAACTTTTTCCTTCTGTAAAAAGAGTCAAAGAAGGCACTTATGACTTCCAAGGACTGCGCGGTATAGATTTAAAAGATAAAACTTTAGGTGTAATTGGCACAGGACATATCGGGGCTCATCTAATAAAAATGGCCAAAGGTTTTGAATTAAATATACTGGCTTTTGACGCTTTTCCTAATAAAAAACTAGAAAAAGAACTGGGATTTAAATATGTTTCTCTACCTGAACTTTTAGCCAAGTCAGATATTATTTCTTTGCATACACCGCTTTTACCCACAACTTATCATTTAATAAACAAAAAAAATATTAAAGAAACCAAAAATGGAGCCTACATAATAAATACGGCTCGCGGCGGTCTGATTGATCCCGAAGCTCTAGTCTGGGGCTTGCAAAGTAATCATTTAGCTGGCGTTGGGCTGGATGTTTTGGAAGATGAAAATTTAATTCAGAATCATGAACAGGTGATTTCTTGTGAAGACTGTAAAATTAAAACTACTCTCTTAAACAAAATCATTATTGCCCATCCTAACGCCATTGTGACTCCGCATAATGCTTTCAATAGCACCGAAGCCATTCAACGAATTATTGATGTGACGATAGATAACATAAAATCTTTTGCTGAGGGCAAAACCAAAAATGATGTTACCGTTGCAAAGAACAAAAAATAATCTTAAAAAAACACTCCGCAATTACGGAGTGTTTTTTTATAGCATAAGCCGAATTTTGTTCCCAATTTTAATCGGGAGATGATCATTTCTCTGGGTTTGGCGTTGCCACCAACCTCAAGCGAGCGAACTTTTTACCACGCCCTTCGCGAAGGACGTGGCTCTGCTCTTGCGTTCAAGTAAGGATTTAGACGTTTCACCTTTCGACTTATTACCTCCATCGAAAGTTAAGCAATATTTTTGATTTCCCAAAAATTTGAGGTTTGCTTTCTCTTTCTTTTCAAAAAGAGACGTTTCTGTTCGCACCTCGAGCCTTGCGGCCGACGGGGGTTACCCGCTACCTTTCTCCTTAGTTTTCACCAAGGGAACGTTCGGACTTTCCTCCCTACCAAGTGACAGGGCGATCATCGCTATACGCCAATATATTAGCATGAATTAATGGTTTTGTCAATCTTATTTGTAGTCAAAAACTTGCTTGCTTAAAGGATAAAACTGCGGTAAAATAGGCTAAAATTAAAGACTTAGAATATGAAAAAACTGGAACTTGTTTTAGCTTTTATCCAGCTGCCTCTGGACTATATAATGATTACTCTAGCCGGAATAACCGCTTATACTTTACGTTTTACCGCCACCAGCCAAAATATCCGCCCGGTTTTATTTAATTTAGCTTGGGAAAAATACTGGCCTCTGGTTTTACTTACCGCCTTAGGCTGGATTATTATTTTTGCTTTGGCCGGACTCTACAATACTTATCCCAATCGCAAGCTGGCCAGTGATCTAACGCGGGTGATCTTTGCCTGTTCGACCGGTTTTGCCGCTATTACTATTTACGTTTTTTTTACTCTGCAAAAATTTGATTCCCGTTTTTTAGTCCTGGCCAGCTGGATTTTAGCGATAATTTATGTTTCTATCGGACGAATTTTAATGAACGGCTTAAAAAAACTTTTATACCGAGCCGGTTTTGGTTTACGACAAACAGTTTTAATCGGCAAAAAAGCTATCTCTGAACAGATTAAAGAAGCTATCAATTTACGACCGGGTTTGGGTTATAAATTAGTTAGCATCTATGAGCACTTTGATGATCAGACAAGTTTATCTATTTTAAAAAATAATCCGGATGAGATAATCTTTACTGATCCGAAAGCCAATGAGTTCGAAGTTCTGCAAGCGATAGAATTTGCCAATGAACATCATATTATTTTTAAATATTCAGCGGATCTATTTTCTACTATTTCTACCAATATGGCCGTCAGCACAATTGCCGGCATTCCAATTATCGAACTGCGCCTGACTCGCCTGACCGGCTGGAATAGAATTATCAAAAGATTTTTTGATGTGGTTGGCAGTTTATTTTTAATAATTTTATTTTTACCGCTGCTGGTTGCGATTTATTTAGCAATTATCATTGAGACCGGCTTCCCGGTAATTTATAAAAATGAACGCGTCGGCCAAAACGATAGAAAATTTTTCACTTTAAAATTTCGCTCAATGTATAAAAAAGATAGCACCGGCCCACAGTTCGGCCAGCAAGGCGAAGAAGCTTTGCGCCAAGAACAAGAACTCATTGCCACACAAAACAGCAAATCCGGCCCGATTTACAAAATAAAAAATGATCCCCGTATTACTCCGTTTGGCAAATTTATCAGACGCTGGAGCCTGGATGAACTGCCACAATTTTTTAATGTTTTAAAAGGTGAAATGAGCTTGGTTGGGCCGCGCCCGCATCAGCCGCGCGAAGTAAGCGGCTATGAACGCCGACACAAAATCATCCTGGCCATCAAACCCGGCATTACCGGTTTATCGCAAATTTCCGGACGCAGTAATTTAAGCTTTGAAGAAGAGATGAACTTAGATACATTTTATATTGAAAACTGGAGTATATATATGGATTTAATTATTTTATTTAAAACTCCATTTATTGTTTTAACCAGAAAAGGTTCCATTATTTAGAATAATATGCGCATTGCTTTGGTACATGATTATCTGGCGCAAGATGGTGGCGCCGAAAGAGTTTTAAAAACCATGCATGAAATATGGCCGGAAGCGCCAATTTTTGTTTTATTCCATGATAAAAATAAAATAAAATTTTTTGATGACAAAAATATTCAAGAATCTTTTTTAGCCAACCTGCCTTTTAGCAACTCGTTTTATCAATGGTATCTGCCCTGGATGCCGCTGGCTACCGAACAGCACAACTTAAAAGATTTTGACGTGGTAATTTCTACGGCTAGCATGTTTGCCAAAGGTGTAATTACCGGGCCAAACACACTGCATATTTCTTACTGCCATACACCGCCCCGCTTTTTGTGGGCCGACAACCACAACTACATTGCTGATTTAAAACAAAATAATTTCATTAAATTTATCTTGCCTCATTTTATTCATCGACTGCGAATTTGGGACAAAATGAGCGTAGACCGAGTAGACCATTTCGTGGCCAATTCACGCACTGTTCAACAAAGAATCAATAAATATTACCGCCGTGAAAGCGAAGTGATTTATCCTCCGGTCGAACTTACCTCCTGCTCTTTGCAAAAAACCGGCGACTACTATGCCGCTGGCGGCAGACTGGTTGGCTACAAAAGGTTTGATTTGATTGTTAAAGCTTTTAACCGGCTAAAATGGCCGCTAAAAATTTTTGGCGACGGGCCGGAACTGAAAAAACTTAAAAAAATAGCCAAAGATAATATAGAATTTTTGGGACAAATTTCTGATGAAGAAAAATACGGTATTCTGGCCGGCGCGCGCGCCTTTATCCATCCCCAACTGGAAGATTTTGGCATTACAGCCGTAGAGGCGATGGCTTGCGGCCGGCCGGTAATTGCTTTTTCTCAGGGCGGAGCTACCGAAACGGTTGTTAACAATGAAACCGGAGTATTTTTTCATGCGCAAACTTGGGAGTCTTTGCTGGACAAACTTTTGCATTTTAATTATGAAAATTGGGACAGCGGTAAAATCCGCGAACAGGCCGCCAAATTTGGCTCAATATACTTTAAAACCAACCTGCAAAAATATGTGGCCGACCGATACGAAGAATTCAGTAAAGGATTTAATCAGCAATCTCTAATCGGTTAATTATGAAAAAGATCGGCATTGATATTCGTTGCTTAATGTCTCCGCTGCGCGCCGGCGTGGGTGAATATACCCACGAACTGCTGAGCGCTATTTTTAAGCTTGATAAAGAAAACCAGTATTGGCTTTTTTATAATTCCCATACAGATGTCTTTGCCCATATTCCACTTTGGTCAGGAAGCAATATTCATTATGTAGCCACCAAATGGCCGAACAAACTATTTAACGCTTTTATAAAAATATTTGGCTGGCCAAAACTGGATAAATTAATTTCCCGCAACGGCAAGCTGGATTATTTTTTTTCACCCAACTTTAATTTTACGGCCTTATCCAAAGATACAAAAAATATTTTAACTGTCCATGATTTATCATTTAAATTTTTTCCACAATTTTTCTCCTTAAAACAAAAATTATGGCACTGGGCAATAAACCCAAAAAAACAGTGTCAACAAGCCAGTTTTATAATTACTCCTTCGGAAAATACCAAACGGGATATTGTGGATTATTATAAAATCCCAGCAGAAAAAATAAAAGTTGCGGGCGGCGGTTTATCGGGAATTTTCGTCTGTCATTCTGAGCGTAGCGAAGAATCCCTTAAACCAAGCCAAAGGGATCCTTCGGTCGCTTCACTCTCTCAGGATGACATACGAAAAAAATATAATTTACCAAATAAATTTATTCTCTGTTTGGGAGCGGTTGAATCGCGAAAAAATATCATTGGCTTAATTGAAGCTTTTGAAAAATTTTCCAAAACTACAACGGGCTATTCTTTGGTAATTGCCGGCAGTGGCCGAGGCTGGAAAAATAAAAAAATATACGCTCGAGCTTTGGCTTCACCGCTGCGCAATAATATCGAATTTATCGGTTATGTGGATGCGCAAGATAAGCCAACTCTATACTCTATGTCTGAACTGTTTGTTTATCCAAGTTTTTATGAAGGATTTGGTTTTCCGGTTTTGGAGGCCATGGCCTGCGGTGTGCCGGTAATAACTTCTAACCGATCTTCTTTGCCGGAAATTACCGAAGGCGCAGCCTATTTAATTAACCCCAACCGCCCAGCTGAAATCGCTGCAGCAATTACAAAACTGATTTCTGACACAAAGCTACGAGAATATTTTATAAAAAAAGGACTAGAGCAGGTTAAGAAATTTAGTTGGCAAGCCGCAGCTCAAAAATGGCTAGATATTTTAAATAAATCAACTTAAAATTTTATGCCAAAAATCCTCATTCTTCACGACTATTTCCTCTATAAAGGCGGCGGCGAAAGGCTCGTAATTAGCCTAGCCAAAAACCTTGGCGCAGATATTGCTACGGCTTTTATCGCCAAAGACGCTTTTGATCCGCGAGAGAGTGATATAAAAACAATTGAGCTATACAAAGAAAAACCTTGGTCGCGCCTACCCGGATTTAGGTATCTGCAAGTACAATTTTCTTTTTTATTTAAAACCAAATTTGCTCAAAATTACGACACTATAATCTATAGCGGCGATTGCCTCATAGCGCTTTTACGATTACAAAATAAAAAAAATATCGCCTATATGCATACTCCGCCGCGGCACTTATACGATGCTTATGAAGAACGCTTGAGTTCATACCCGCTCTGGAAAAAAATAATCTTCGTACCGTTTGTTTTATTCAATCGCTGGCGTTTTAAATTTTTAGCCACAAAACTAGATACAATTGTTACTAACTCCAAAAATACCCAAGCTAGAATAAAAACATATTTGGGGTTAAATTCAGTCGTAGTTTATCCGCCTTGTGATACTTTGCCATTTAAAAATCTTGGCAACGAAGGATACTTCTTTTCTTGGGCGCGGCTGTATCCGATTAAAAGAGTCGATAAAATTGTCGAAGCGTTTATTGGTTTGCCGGATAAAAAATTAATTATCGCTTCTAGCGGCCCGGATCTGGAAAAAATCAAAAGCCTGGCCGCTGGCCACCCAAATATTACAATTCTTGGCTGGATAAATGATGAACAATTATTAAATTACCTCGGAAAATGTCTAGCCACCATTTATATCCCAATCCGCGAAGATTTTGGCATGAGTGCGGTTGAGTCTATGCAAGCCGGTAAACCGGTAATTGGCGTAGCTGAAGGCGGATTATTAGAAATTATTAATGACAACAAAAACGGCCTGCTGCTTGAACCAGATTTTGATTTAGCCAACTTACGCGAAACAATTAACCAAATGACTCCGAATTTGGCTAAAACAATGGAAAATAACTGCTATGAAACAGCCAAAAAATTTAGCGAACAAACTTTTATTACAGGCATGAAAAATGTCATCTATGCACATAGTCCATTATCCAAAAAAGTGGTATAATAAGTGTGTATTTTTTGATAGTAAATATCAATGCCTAAACGAGCAAAAAAACTAAACTTGCGGCACTGCGCTCTCTGCCAAAAAGTTGGCCATAATAAATCAACTTGCCCAACTAACAAGCAAACATTCCCAGAACCGGCGCAGCTTTCCATAAGCACAGAAAAAAAGGCATCTCAACCGCTTAAATTTTTTGTGCACCATGTCAACTACAATGACCACCAATCCCCTCATCTCATTAATCTCAAAGAACACAAAGATAATTTATATGAAACCATAGAAGCGGTCGCACCCGCAGAAGAAACTGACTCATATCTTTATCAGAACTCATCAGCCAAAAATAAAACCCCAAATCTTGCGCCTTCATTTTCTACAAAAACTAGTTCTGCCAACACTCCGTCTATACCATCTCCAAAAGAAATAACCTCTGCAAATTTTGCCAAACAAACATCTGCGCCAAAGCTTTATAACTTTAAACAAAACACCAAAACTATCGCCGATAAGCTGCTGGCCATTGCCGCTCCCAAACATTTGGTTAGCGCCGCTTTGTTAATTTTATTTGTATTATTTGTCCCAACCAAAGCCCGCACCTATTATTTTGATCTAAAATCCACTGCTGACACCGTGGCCAACCACAGCACTGCCGGATTTTCATCTCTGCACGATTCCACCTCGGCGCTAATTAAAGGCGACATTGCTGGCGCTCAAGGATCCTTAACCAACGCCTTACAAAGCTTTGATCAAGCGGTCACTGTTTTAAACAGCCAGCACCAGCTTTTACAAAAAATCGCCGCCGCAGTGCCAATAATGAACAATGAAATTAAAAGCCGAGAAAAATTAATTACCGCCGGCCAAGAAATCTCTTTGGGCAATACTTACCTGCTCAAAGGCTTATCAGAAATTAATACCAACAGTTCTACTATCACCGAAAACCTGAAATCCCTTGGCAACCACCTGGAATACTCCTTGCCTCACTACCGCACAGCTTTGGCTGATTTACAAAAAGTTGATTCCGATGTTCTGCCCTTTGAATATCAAAGTACTTTCAAAGAATTCCGCATACTTTTTAACGCTTATGTCGGTGATTTAGAAAATATCGCCAAACTTGATAGCACCATCCAAGAAGTATTTGGCGGCCAAGGATTGCGCCGCTATTTATTAATCTTCCAAAACCCGGCTGAACTGCGGCCAACCGGAGGTTTTATGGGCAGTTTTGCTTTGCTCGATATTAAAGACGGCCAGATAGTAAAAATAGATATTCCAGCCGGAGGAACTTACGATCTGCAAGGACAACTAACCGAATACGTAATTCCACCTACTCCTCTTTTGTTGTCCAACAAACGCTGGGAATTCCAAGATGCCAACTGGTTTCCTGATTTTCCAGCCAGTGCCAAAAAAATACTCTGGTTTTACCGCCACAGCCGCAACTTAACTGCCGACGGAGTTATTTCGATAAACGCCAATGTACTCAACAGACTTCTCTCCATAATAGGACCAATTGCCGAACAAAATCATAATATCGTTATTGATCAAAAAAATGCTTTGGATACAATTCAAAATATTGTCGAATACGGATCAGAAAAAAAAGAAAATAAACCAAAGCAAGTTATCTCTGACTTAGCGCCAGTGTTTATTGATAATTTCAAACAAATGAAGGCAGGCGCTATTTTGCCGATGCTGACAAACCTGCAGGAAGCTTTACAGCAAAAAGAGATCCAATCCTATTTTACCGACGAAAATACCGAAAACACCATCAAAGAATTCGGCTGGAGCGGTGAGATTTTTAAAACCAATCCAGACCAAGATTATTTACTCGTTGTAAATACCAATATCCAAGGACAAAAAAGTGATGCCAAAATAAAACAGACAATCAGCCATCAAGCTGTGGTTCAGCCGGACGGCACTATTTTAGATAGCGTAGTTATCACCAGAGAACATACTGGCAACCCTGAAGAAAAAATGTATGGCCAAACCAATATAGACTACTTGCGACTTTATGTGCCAGCTGGCAGTGAACTGGTAAAGGCTAGCGGCTTTATCTGGCCTGATGAACAAAAATTCAAAGCTCCGGAAAACTGGTATAAAAAAGACGCAATGCTTAGCGACACAGAAAAAGAAACTAGCATTGATAGCCAGTCCGGCACCCGTATTACCGACGAATTTGGTAAAACAGCTTTTGCTAATTGGATAATTACCGAACCTGGCCAGACTAATCAAGTCCAATTTATCTACAAACTGCCGTTTAAAGCTTGGGAACAGCCAACTGACGCCAACCTAAGCAGCTGGGCAAAAATTTTCCAATCCGAAATACCAACTTCAAAATACCAGCTCGTAGCGCAAAAACAATCCGGTATTACCAGTAATTTTGATAGCCAAATAATTTATCCTGAAGGCTGGTCTCCTATCTGGCAAGACGGCAACGGAATAACACTAGCAACAAACGGCGCAGCCATTAACCAAACCGAATTAAATACCGACAATGTCTGGAGTTTAGTAATGAAAAAAAATAGCAATTAATACTACTTAATTTTATTTTATGTCACCTGAAGAACCATCATTCTCTTCTAAACCCCTTGCCGAAACAAACGACCAGGAACCAAAACCGCGACGCTCAAAACCCAGAACAGCTAAAAAAATAGAAACTAACTCAAATAAACAGACTAAACTTTCCCAACAATTAACGCAAATTTATCAAGATAATGAAGGGCGCTTGCCTGATATGAGAAAAATTAAAATTAAAAAAAGCCACTCCGGACTTAAAAATTTTTTTATTGTCATTTTTGTCGGCGCTTTACTGGCTGCCGCTGCTTGGGCTGGGTTTTTCTTGATGCCTAATAATAAAAAATTCTCTGCCGACCAGATAGCTCTAAACATCAGCGGTCCAAAAAATGTAATGTCCGGCACAGCTGCCAGTTACAAAATAATTTATGAAAATAATCAAAGCGTACCTTTAAAACAGGCCACTTTAAACATCCAATACCCTGATGGTTTTGTGTTTATCTCCAGTGACGTAGCTGCCAAAAACCCCGGTCATACCGAATGGCAATTAAACGATACTGGCGCTCACAAAAAAAAGGAAATTAATATTACGGGCTTAACTTATGGATCGCTTAATCAAAAAAAGTCTTGGCGAGCTTTTTTAACTTACCAACCGGAAAACTTTAACTCCCAACTGCAACAAGCGGCCTTCTTAGATATCAACATAGACAAATCGCCATTTTCACTAGCTATCACAGGACCAAGTAAAACAATTACCGGCAATGGCGCGGAATATATTTTCACTATAAAAAAAGAACAGCAATCGGAAATAAGCAAACTGGAATTAAAGCCTGTCTGGCCCCAGAATTTTTTTATCACTTCCTCTTCTCCAGCTTTAAACAAAGACAATAAATGGATTATCGAACCAAATAAAACAAGTTCCTCTACTTCGGTTGGCGCAGACAGCTGGACATTTAAACTAAGCGGTAAATTTTCCAGTTCTACTCTCGCTGCGGGCGATATCTCCGCTTCTCTTTCCACAGTAAATAACGGCAACTATTTTTCTTTGGCTGATGCTAAGACTACCACCGAACTAACCCAAAATGATATAGATTTTAACTTAGCTATTAACGGTTCCCTAGTTAACTTCAACGACCAACCCGGAGACAATTTAAACATGACTCTTTCCTTAAAAAACCAAAGCCCTCAAGACTTAAAAAATGCTATTCTAAAAATTACTTTGGATGCGCCGGCAATAAAAAAACAGAGTCTCTTAAACTGGGCAAAAATTGAAGACAAGCTTGACGGTGATGTGCATGGTACCCAAATTAATGACAATCTAAGACGAGGCGAAATTGTTTGGGATAAAACTAAACTTCCCGAACTGGCTAAATTAGGCAAAAACCAAACAGTTAGCATCGATGTCCAACTGCCAATCAAAGACGCTCAGTCATTTAACTCAGCAGATGCCAGTACCGGCGCTAAAATTACGGCTGTAGCCGAGATAAGCTTTAAAGATGGCGACAATATTACCCATGTCTATTCCAGCAATCAAATAGTAATTACCGTTAATTCCGATTTAAAATTTGAGACTCGCGACTCTGTTTCTGGTAGTAATAACGAAAAACATAAAATCAGCTGGATATTAACCAATAGTTTTCATCCTTTAAAAAATTTAACTATTTCCGCTGATGTTTATGGAGATGCTGCTGTGGAAATACCAAGTTCTACTTCAGCCGGATCGGCTATTTTTGACCGCACCAGTAAAAAAATAACTTGGACTATTCCGGAAATGCCGGAGAGCGTTGATACCTTGGCGCTGCCGATAACTATTACTTTAAACAAAGTAAATCCGACTCAAAAAATGTTAATTTCTAAAGCCCATGTTCAAGCGGAAGATTCTATCAGCGGAGAAAAACTAGATTTTTTAGGAGACGAGACTAACCTCAATCAATAAAATTATTCCGATAAAAATTTCTGTATTAAATTTTCTGCCAAAATTTTATCGGGGTTTTCTAGCCAAATAATTCTTCTGTCACGTTTAAACCAGGTCATCTGTCTTTTGGCATAACGCCGAGTGTCGCGCTTTAATAGTTCCACCGCTTCAGCAAGCGACATTTGGTCACGCAAATAAAACCCTATCTGTTTATAGCCAATACCGCTCATACTGGGCAGATCCCAACCATAGCCAGCCGCTAATTGTTTTGTTTCTTCAATCAATCCGTCAGCAATCTGCTTATCCACTCGCTTATTAATACGGCTATACAATTCTTCAGAAGGTAAATTTATACCAATTTGCAAAACATCATACAGCGGCTTTGATTTTGTTTGCTGCTGTAAAAAAGATTTGCCACTCAAAATACAAACCTCAAGTGCCCGTAAAACACGCCGCGGATTTTTTAAATCTATTTTTTTAGCTGTTGCTTGATCAATTTTTTCCAGCATCGCTACCAGCTCTGGCAAAGTTTTTTGCTCTAATTTTTCTCGTAAATCTTTATTGGGCGGAATTTTTGGAATATCCAAATTATCTACCAAAGTCTGGACATATAGACCTGTTCCACCAACTATTATCGGCAATTTTTTTCTGCTTAATACATCCTTTATTTTCTCATTAGCTAGAGCTTTGTAATCCGATAAACTAAAATCATCGCTGGGGTCTACGATATCCATTAAATGATGCGAGATACCGGCAACAATATATGATTCTTTTTGCCAAACACCGGCCGGCTTGGCAGTGCCAATACTCATTTTCTTATAAACCTGACGCGAATCAGCGGAAATAACTTCACCGTTAAATTTTTTTGCCAACTCCAAACCAAGATCTGTTTTGCCAGACGCGGTTGGCCCAAGGATCACAATAACTTTTGGCAATTTCTTCATAGCTTAAGAATAAAAAACATCCTTATTTAGTCGGATGCTTTTTATTTTAAAATTTAAACTTCTTTTCCCTGATCACCTGTGTCTTCTACTTCCGCTAAATCGGCCTCGTCTACTTCAAAAGTTTTTACTTCACTAGGTTTTACTTCTGGCAATTTGCTATCTTTCGGAGGCCTTACAGCCTCATCTCTAAATTTTGCTTGTCTTCTTATCTCATCGGCTGATAAAGGACTCCTAACTTCGCTCATATGTTTATACTTAATAATATATATTATATTACTTAACTTTTAAATAACTTGTCAATTAATCCAACTTTTATTTAACCAAAGCTAAACAACTTTTTCCTTTATTTCGCCTGTTACTTTCTGGATAAATTCCTCTTTGACCAGCTTGATTTGATCTTTCTGACCACGCACTCGTATCATCCACGGCTCGCCGGATAATTCTTTGTCTCCTACCACTACAATATAAGGAATTTTTTGTCCCGCAGCTTTACGAACTTTATTGCTAATAGTTTCATCAGCTTCGTCGATTTCCACTCGTATGCCAGCAGCAGATAATTCTTGCGCTAACCGTCTCGAACCTTCTACATGCTTGCTTGATACCGGAGCTAACAACACTTGAGTTGGAGATAGCCAAACCGGGAAAGCGCCGGCATGATGCTCTATTAAAATTGATAAAAATCTTTCGATTGAGCCCATAATAGCCGCGTGAACCATAACTATACGCTCTTTTTCTCCCTGTTCATTAACACAAGTTAGGTCAAATCTTTCTGGTTGATTACGATCAGCTTGAATAGTAGCAACTTGCCATTCCCTACCCAAAGAATCATTAGCGATAAAATCTATTTTTGGACCATACATCGCCGCCTCACCTTTGGCTTCATACGCTTCCACTCCCCGCTCTTTAACAAATTCACGCAATTGATTTTCGCTGCTTTCCCAAACTTCTTTAGAACCTAAGTACTTTTCAAAATGCTCCGGGTCATGCAGAGAAAGTCTAATTTTTAATTTACCAAAACCGGTAAACTTATAAAAATTCTCAATTATGTCCCAAACTTTAAACATTTCTTCTTTTACTTGGCTTTCTCGGCAAAAAACATGCGCATCATCCTGAGCAAAACCGCGCACTCGAGACAGGCCATGGAGTTCTCCACTCTGCTCATCACGATAACACATGGTGGTTTCACAGTAACGCTGCGGCAGATCTCGGTAACTGCGTGATAAATGATTATAAATTTGCGTATGATGCGGACAGTTCATCGGTTTCATGGCAAATTCGTGGCCTTCACGGGTCGTAATTTTAAATAGATCGTCTTTAAACTTATCCCAATGGCCGCTGGTTTCGTATAAATCTTTTTTGGTAATATGCGGAATGGAAACTTTTTGGTAACCTCGTTCTTTGCGTAGTTCCCAAACAAAATTATCCAAAATATCTTTTAATAATGTTCCTTTTGGCGTCCATAAAGCCAAGCCGGCTCCGACTAAATCGGAAAAAGTAAACAGGTCAAGCTCCATGCCCAATTTTCTGTGATCCCGTTTTTTAGCTTCTTCTATTTGCAATAAATAAGCGTCTAGCTCGTCTTTAGCGGAAAACAACAATCCATAAATGCGTGTCAGCATCGGATTTTTTTCGCTGCCGCGCCAGTAAGCTCCGGCTACCCTATATAATTTTAAACCATCAACCGGGATCTCTTTGGTATTGTCCACATGACCGCCCCGGCACAGATCTTTAAATGGACCGGATTCATACATAGTTAATTCTTTGCCTTCTACGGCAAACTCATTAATAAGCTCTAATTTAAACGGCTGGTCTGCCTCTTCTTCTTTGGCTTGCGCCACAGTTACTTTACGGCCGGAAAAATCATGTTTGCCTTTAATTATTTTTTTCATCACCTCTTCTATTTTTGGCAGATCGCTCTCGGAAATAATTGTACCTTCAGGAAAAAGAAAATCATAATAAAAACCATTTTCAATAGTCGGACCGATACCTAATTTTGTTCCCGGATATAGTTCCAAAACTGCGGCTGCCAACATATGCGCGGCGGAATGACGAATATTTTCTAAGTTTTGTTTGTCCATAGTAATAATTATTTGTGTTTATTTAACCAGTCTTTAGATAAAATAGCCATAAAACCGTTATCTTCAAACTTCTTGGTAATCAAGTTCCGATGAACCTTGAGCTTAATACCCTCCAATTTAAACCCAACTTTTTTGTATGCTTTTAAAGCCGCCTTATTATCCATTGATACTGTCAGCTCCAGTCTATTATATTTAAGCTTGCGAAAAATATAGTCAGCTATTAGATTTAAAGCCTCTGTGGAGTATCCTTTACCCCATTCTGCCTTATCTCCAATTACTACACCAATATCAGCTCGTTTGTCCTTTGGATAAAGGGTTGTACCACTACCTCCTATATGCTTGCCATTTTCAGTAATAATAGCCAGATTAAAATGGTCCTTATTATGAGCCAAGCTGCGTATATACTTTCGTTCCTCTTTTAATGTAATCCCTGTTTGTAGTAACAAATAACGAATAACCTCTTTATCTTTAAACCAACGAACATAACGAGGAGCGTCAGACAACTCAAGGGATCTTAAAGTAACACGTGGCCCATATAATAAAGGTATTTTCATATAAGTTTTATTTAAACAAAAACCCCAATACACACTAAACAGCGCATATCGGGGTCTTCATTTTTATATTTAATGAAAGACGGTTCCACCCGAAAATTTAACTTTACCCTGTTAAATCCGGCGAAAGCCGGTATGCCTCTGGCATAATTTAACAGGGTGAATAAATTTAATTTGTAGATACTCCGAGAGTGGTAATCTCGTGCAAACGTACCTAAATAAAGTCTATCTTTTTCAGGGTTGGCTGTCAATAACTACTGAACATTTTTGACAATTACCTGAATTTTATCAGCCGAAGTTGGAGCGCTCCTCATCCAAGAAGGAGAAAACTTCACATCCACCCCCACTACATGTCCTAAGCCAAAAATGTACCTTTCAATCTCATCTTTATTTTTTCCAAAAAACTGCCCGGCTACTAATTTGTCGGCATTGGAATCCAAAGTTACCAAAACATCTTGATAAATAGAGAACCTAGCTTTTTGTTTTTCTAAATCATAACTGGCTAAAGTAATCTGTGGCTCTTTACTGGCAGACAAGATTTTTTCCGAACCGGAATCTATTCGCCCAGACATCTCTTTTTCTAAAACTGATTTTAAGTCGTCATTATTGTAAAATACTACTACCACTGTGCTGGTGCCGGAAAGATTAAATTCAGAGACTTCTTCTCCGGCTTTGCGATCCGAAACTACGTTATGGCTAGGCACAAAAACTAATTTTTGATTAAATGATCCGGCCTGAGCTAAAGAAGAATTAACTTGCTGTTTTACTTTTTCTACATAGTCCGACTCAGCTAATTTTAAGTCATCGGCAGTTAAAACTCCGACTGTTCTTACTCCTCCCGACATATCCTTATCACTGTCGGCATAAATAACTTTCTGTTTATCTTCATTTAAACCGGGAATAGTAAATTTACTTGGTCCAATGTTTCCGGAAGCTCCAGGTTGATCGGCATAGACAGCGGCTGAAACTTTGCCGTTAGCCGGCACCAAAACTCTATCGGATAAACGGAATAAAACACCGCCGGTAGTTAAAAGCCTGGTTGTTTTTACCAAAGTTTGGGCGGCGCTAGTATCATTATGCAAGGTTACCGAACCTTCAGCCAATCCGGTGATTGTTTTGTTGCCGGTTGGAGAATATTTTTGTGATAAATTAAATTCAGTAGTAGTAACCATGCCAAGAATTGAAGTATTGCCAGCTTTCTGTTTCTCCACGTTTATATCTAAATTGATATTTTTATTATCTGTCTTAGCTACCACCACAATGGTAGCTTTTTTTGAAGTGAAAAATATAATTATCCCTAACAGAACCAAGGTAACGACCAAAAAAGACAGAGCGATGGTACGATAGAAACCTACTGACGGTTCGGGCGCCAGCTTGGTAGTAACACGATGAGTGATCATAAGAAAATAAATTAACAAATATCAATAAATAATTAATAAACTAATAAAAGTTATTAATCACTAGTTCATAACTGCTAATTGCCAGTATTATACCACAAAAATAACTGACTGACTAACTTTTCAACTAGTAGGCAAACTGTGTATAACCTAAAAACTGTAAAAAACAAAAAACAGCGCTAGATACACTAGAGCTGCCTTTTGTGTTGTGGCATGCTTAGCGCGCCAACTACAATGCTGAGCGTTGTGTCCTCGTTAGGAGTCGAACCTAAATTTCCGGCTTCGCAGGCCAGTGTCCTATCCATTGAACGACGAGGACTCTACTTTTATTTGCCAAAGCAACTTCTGCTTAGTGCAGCTTAAACACCCTGCCGAGCCGGTCGCTTAATGGTTCCTCTTCCTGCTCTAAATCTTCTACCAAAAACTGATTAAGAAAATCGCGAATTGGACGAGGGTCATTATCGGCCAGAGGCACCTGCAGACGATGCTTTAACAGACTTTTCGTTGAAAAATAAATATTTTTTACTTCTGGTGGATTATAAATAATCCAATAATTGTTAATCTCTTTAAACGGATAGTAAATGCTGCCTACCACAATACCGGCTTCGGTAATGGCAAACTGCACTTCCATCGGTTCCTGCATATCTTGCAGAAATAAAACAATTCCAAAAAGCACTACTATCAACGTGAATAGATAATTACCATATATTATGGAATAAAGCAATAGCGCTATACCAATTATAGCCATAATAGCGTACCAGCCCTTGCTTCTATCATGTTTTTCGTATTCATTTACCACCCAATCAAAAATAACCTCTCCGGTTTTGGCATCTGTTCTATTTAAATTTACCGGCATATATAAATGATTAAAATTGATTATATTACTATAATAATAGCATGTTTATAACAAACCAGTCAAAAATGTTTGACCGCTGTTTAACAGCATGATACGATAAATTTGTTCCTGGATCTTCACCCTACACCCGCGAAGAGGAAGCCATGTCTACAGAGCAAAGCGAAAGCCAGATCACCAAAGAAGTTCATCCCAATCCCCAAAGGAAATGGCCTCTCAACCTAGTCCTGACGCTGGTCTTGACCATGGTGTTGGGAAACAGCGCCTGGATGTTTTACGTCATTACGCTGAAGATAAACTTGCTCCAGCAATACCACGATGAGAACGTTTGTTTGAAGCAACAGCTCCGTGCACAAGAACAACCCGCACTGCTTCTTCCCCGCCTCCAAGCTACATACTTGATTACGTACGAAATTGAATATACGTACGATGCCGAGGATATTGGGTACGATGATCAGACCTGCCAAGGTGAAAGCGTGCAGGTCAACGCTTATCCTGATCCCGTGACAGGCTCTTTCTTCACCAGGACGCCCTCGTTGTCCTGTGAGAACGAGATTCACTGGGATTGGTATTACTACTTGTTGCCGAGCTTCAACCCGTTTGAACTCAGGCCGCAATACCTACTACGCTGAGACTCTCAGCACCATTCCATCCCGCCGCAACAAAGCCAGCGGCACAACCGGCGGGAAAGGACGACACCAAAACCGGAGGCAATGTACTTTGTTTCTAAATATATTTGGAAGCAAGGTACACCTCCGGTTTTTGTTTAAAAACTTTTATTGACAAGATTGCATTTTAAAAAAAATTATGATAAAATTACCAACACTGAAAACATTTTTATGAAAAATTTTTTTGCAGAACAACCAATTGAACAACAACCAACAAACTCATTTAAGCCGCAAAACTTCGCTCCCACTCCTGGCTCCAACCGCAAAATCAAATGGTTGGCATTTTTAATTTTAGGGCTAGCTATTATTTTTGGATTTTTTATTTTCCGCAACTACGCGACAGCCAAATGGCCGAACGATCCGGTTGCCTATGACCCAATCACTCTCAAACCAAAAAAAATCGGTTTTTTGCAGACTGTCAGAAACTTTGTTTTCAAATCAAATAACATCTTGATTGGTCAGCAAGAAGACAGAATAAATATCCTGCTGCTTGGTATCGGCGGCAGCGGGCATGACGGACCGTACTTAAGCGATACAAATATTATTCTCAGCATTAAACCGAGTACCAACCAGGTGGCAATGATATCTATCCCGCGTGATCTGGCGGTAAAAATAAATGAACATGGCGTTAGAAAAATAAATAATGCCGATGCTTTCGGTGAAGCCGAACAAACCGACGGCGGCGCTGAATACGCTCGCAAAATTTTTGAACAAACATTTAATATAAAAATCCCCTACTATACCCGAGTGGATTTTACCGCTTTTAAAGAAATCATAGACGCTGTCGGCGGTATAGTTGTAAATGTCGAACGACCTTTTGTTGACACTCAATTCCCTGGTCCAAAGGACTCATACCAAACACTTTCTTTTGATGCCGGCTTACAGCAAATAGACGGTGAACGCGCTTTAAATTTTGCCCGTTCTCGCCATGGTTCAAACGGAGAAGATTCGGATTTTGCTCGAGCTAAACGCCAACAACTGGTCATAGCCGCCTTCAAGCAAAAAATGCTTTCGACCAACACTTACCTAAACCCGATAACTCTACAAAAAATTGTCAGTTCTCTTTCAAAACACATTATTACTAATTTAAACTTTGGACAAATAATGTACCTGACAAGCTTGGCTAAAGAAATAAATACCGAAAATATAAAAACTCTGGTTTTAGATGATTCACCAAACGGATTTTTAAAATCAGCCAGAGGTGAAAATGATGCCTATCTATTGGTACCAAAAACCGGAGATTTCGGCGACATAAATTCAGCTATAAACAATATCTTTGGATCAGCTAATACAATTTCAACTCCAACTCCGACTGAAAATAAACCGGCTCCGGCAACAACAACTCCTTCAATAAATATAGAAATTCAAAACGGAACTTGGCAAGCTGGACTAGCTGCAGTCAAAAAACAAGAGCTGGAAAAAGACAGCTTAGTAATTTCGGCTGTTGGCAACAGTGCCAAAAGACCAATTTCAGCCACAACTATTTATATTAAAAACACCAACGTCCCGCAAACAATCATTACCAATTTAACCAATAAGCTTCATGCTAATGTTACGGCTAATTTGCCAGAATGGCTGCAAAAAGCGTATAATGACTCCAATGATTTTAGCGATGTAATAATTGTTTTAGGAGAAGATTCCAGCTCGTCAGCAAGATAATTAAGAACAAAATACCGCTACTCTGTTTATTCATTCCTTCAACTACTTCCTATGGCTACACCGGCAAAAATTAACGACCAAAACTTACCGTCCGTAGCCTTGGTAGGCCGAGTTAATGTTGGCAAATCAAGCTTATTCAATAAGATTATTGGCCAAAATAAAGCAATTGTTTCCACTATTGCCGGCACCACCAGAACCAGGAACATCGGCATAGCCAACTGGCGTGGAAAAGATTTTACTCTGGTAGACACCGGCGGTATTACCTTTTCCGAAGAAGTACTCCTGGAAAAAGAAATAGTCGAACAGACAAAAACTGCCATTGGAGAAGCAGACCTGATTATTTTTGTGGTTGATGTCCAAGCCGGCTTATTACCGCAAGAACGCGAACTGGCTAAACTTTTAATTAAAGATAAAAATAAAATAATCTTTGTAGCCAACAAAGCTGACAGTGAAAAATTTCGCTTAGAAGCTCATGAAGCCCAGTGGCGCAAACTTGGCTTGGGAGAACCATTTCCAGTTTCGGCAGCCAACGGCTCAAATATCGGCAACTTACTGGATGAAGTTTTTAAACGATTAGGCAAAGTCTCGGTAGTCGGCAAAACTGCCAAACGACCAAAAACTTCCAAGGAAGTAAAATCTATAAAGATAGCTTTGATCGGCAAACCCAATGTCGGCAAATCTTCTCTTTTTAATACTTTAATCGGTAAAGATCAGGTAATTGTCAGTGACCTACCGCATACCACTCGTGAACCGCACGATACTCTGGTAGAAGTTGATGGCAAATCTTTGGTCTTTGTCGATACTGCCGGTATCAGAAGAAAATCCAAAGTTTCCGGAGAATTAGAGAGAGCCGGCATTGGCAAAAGTATCGACATGATTAAAAAAGCAGATGTGGTGCTGTTTATTTTGGATGCCCATGAAACTATTACTACTCAAGACCAACAGCTGGCCGGTTTCTTGCGAGAAAACACCAAAAGCACAATTATCGTTATAAACAAATGGGATCTGGCCGAAGAAAATACCGAGGAATTTAAAAATGAAACTAAAGCCAAAATTTACGCCGACTTCCCTCACCTGGATTTTGCCCCGATAATTTTTGTCAGCGCTAAATCACAATACAAAGTTCACCAAATTTTTCCTTTAATTTTCCGCGCTTGGGAAGAACGCCATACTATTGTTCCTGAAGATGAATTAAAAGCATTCTTCAAAAAAGTTACTAAAGACCATCGCCCATCCCGCGGCAAAGGCACTCGCCACCCCGAAGTTTACGCTTTCCACCAAATCCACAACAATCCGCCAATGTTTGAGATGATGATTAAATTCCAAACTTCCATTCATTTTTCGTATGTGCGCTACATCGAAAATAAATTGCGCGAAAGATTCGGTTTTTTTGCTTCACCGATTGTGATAAAATTAACCAAATTGCGCCGAAAAATTAATCTTTAAGACTCGCATACCATTGGTATGAAATTAATCGTCGGTTTAGGAAACCCGGGAAAAGAACACGAAGATACCCGCCATAACGCCGGATTTTTAATAATTGATAAATTAGTTGCTGTTTCGGGCGCAGCAGCTTCTTTTGATAAAAAAGCTAATGCCGAAGTGGCCAAAACAGAAGTGGCCAAAAAAAGAGTGCTGCTAGCCAAACCTCTGACTTACATGAATAGTTCTGGAGTTGCTACCAGAGCTTTAATGGATTTTTATAAACTAAAACCGGAAGATATAATTGTTGTTCATGATGACAAAGATATACCGCTGGGTGAAACCCGTATCCAAACCAATCGCGGGCCGGCCGGACACAACGGCGTCAAATCTATTATTGAACATCTGGGAACAAAAAACTTTACTCGCATCCGCGTTGGTATTGCTCCGGAAGATCAGAATAAAATAAAAGATACCGTAAATTTTGTTATCGGCAGATTTACTTCTACAGAAATGAAACAGCTAAAAAAAGTAATTGAAAACGTGATTAAAGAAATTGAGACTTTGGTTTAATTTTGTGAACAACTACCACGCCGCTTTGGCGCATTTTCCAAAAATAACCTACAGTCGCTACCAAAAATTAGCGGCTTATTTTTCTGATTTAAAAGAACTTTGGTCTGCCGAACTGCCAGATTTAGTTGCCGCTCAATTAGAGGAAAATATTGCCAATGAATT
The DNA here is from genome assembly GCA_035473115.1 of Candidatus Udaeobacter sp. Taxonomy (GTDB): domain Bacteria; phylum Patescibacteriota; class Patescibacteriia; order Magasanikbacterales; family GWA2-37-8; genus XYD2-FULL-39-9. The sequence goes on from DATION010000005.1 coordinate 80,607, forward strand.
TTTAATCTGGCGAGAACAAAACTCTGTAGAAAAAATAATTGAACGGTTGAACAAAGAAGGTATTCAAACAATTTCCATAAATGAACGCGACTATCCGCCGCTGCTCAAAGAAATTAATGACCCACCTCATACGCTTTTTGTCCGCGGAAAATTACCAGACAGTTCTGTGCCGGCTCTGGGGGTTGTTGGCACCAGAAAATTTAGCGCTTACGGCAAGCTCGCTTGCGAAGAAATTGTCGCTCCTCTGGTCAAGCAAGGAATGATTATTGTCAGTGGCTTAGCGCTAGGAATAGACGGTATTGCTCATCAGACTGCTTTAAATAATAAAGGAATCACTGTGGCCGTTTTGGGTGGCGGAGTAAATAAAAAAACAGTTGCTCCGCAAACGCACAGTCAGCTAGCTGAACAAATTATTGCCAGCGGCGGAGCAGTGATCTCCGAATACCCGCCCGGATTTCTGCCGACCAACTATTCTTTTCCGGCCCGCAATCGCATTATTGCCGGATTAACTTTAGGTACACTGGTTGTCGAAGCGCCCGAAACTTCCGGCGCGCTTATTACCGCCAAATGCGCTTTGGATTATAACCGAGAAGTTTTTGCTATTCCCCACCCTATCACTTCTCCTACCGGAATCGGACCAAATAATTTAATAAAAATGGGCGCTAAGCTGGTCACTCAAGCAGCAGACATAACTGAATTTTTAAATTTAACCGGGCTGGCAGAAATAATCAGCAACAAACAAACGTTGCCTTCTTCACCAACCGAAGCCAAAATACTGGAATGTATCTCTAAAGAGCCGCAGCACATAGACTTGATCATCAAAACGAGCGGATTGGATAGCCCAATAGTAAACAGCGCTTTAATTTTGATGGAAATGAAAGGAAAAGTGCGAAATTTAGGCGGGATGAACTATGTTGCCAGGTAAGAACAGCTTTTATCTTTGAGATCCCTCAATTTGACACTTTTGTCAAAGTTGGGTATTCTTGATACTTGTTATATATAATGAGTAAACTCATGAAAACCTTAGTTATCGTAGAATCGCCAACTAAAGCCAAAACTATCTCCAAATTCTTGGGTAAAAACTTTACCGTCAAGTCGTCTTTTGGCCATGTCCGCGATTTGCCAAAAAGCAAGCTGGGGGTTGATATTGAACATAATTTTGAGCCTCATTATATAGTAAGCCGCGACAAAACCAAAGTTGCTAAAGAGCTAAAAGATGCAGCCAAAAAATCAGATGCCATCCTATTTGCTACCGATGAGGACCGAGAAGGAGAAGCTATCTCTTGGCACTTGGCAAACATTTTAAATATTGAACCAGGCAATGCTAAGCGCATTGTTTTTCATGAAATTACCAAGACTGCCATAATGCATGCCTTAGAGAATCCGCGCGCGCTTGATTTAAAAATGGTTGATGCCCAGCAAGCTCGTCGTATCTTAGATCGTTTGGTCGGCTACGAACTTTCGCCATTTTTGTGGCGCAAAGTTGCCAGAGGACTTTCGGCTGGACGCGTGCAATCAGTGGCTGTGCGTCTGATTGTCGAACGAGAAAGAGAAATTAAAGCTTTCAAACCAGAAGAATACTGGAGTATTGAAGGTATTTTTGAACCAAAATCAAAACAAAGTTTTCCGGCTAAATTATATTCAATTAAAGATAAAAAGATTGATAAGCTCGATATTAAAGATAAAGACCAGACAGATAAAATAATTGCTGATTTAAAAACTGCGACTTATAAGGTAAGCGAAATTGAAGAGAAAAAAACTAAACGCTTGCCATCCCCTCCATTTACTACTTCTACTTTACAACAGGAAGCAAACCACGCCTTAGGATTTTCGGCCAAACAGACTATGCGTTTGGCTCAACAATTATATGAAGGCGTTGAACTGGGCAGTGAAGGCTCGGTCGGTTTGATAACTTATATGCGTACTGACGCAGTTAACTTATCAGAAAAATTTTTACAAGAAGCCAAAGAATTAATTGGCAATAATTTTGGCAAACAATACCAGCTATCTGCGCCGCGACTTTACCACAATAAAAGCAAAAATGCTCAAGAAGCTCATGAAGCTGTTCGCCCAACTGAAGTAATGCGCACACCTCAATCTATAGAAACTTACTTAGATAGAAATCAATTCAGATTATATGATTTAATTTGGCGCCGAGCTACCGCTACGCAAATGGCAGCGGCTGAACTAAACGCCACGGTAATAGATGTCGCCAGCAATAACGGCTATTCTTTTAGAGCTAACGGACAAATTATTACTTTTGATGGTTTCTTAAAACTCTTCCCGGACAAAACCAAAGAAAATCTTTTGCCGCAAGTGACTAAAGATGAAAACTTAAACTGTACGGAAATAAAACCGGAACAGCATTTCACTGAACCGCCAGCTCGCTACTCCGATGCAACTTTAGTTAAAGAATTAGAAAACTATGGCATTGGCCGGCCGTCAACTTACGCCCCGACCATTGGTACGATTGAAGAGCGTGGCTACATTGAACGCGATGACAAAAAACGCTTGGCACCCAAAGATATTGCCTACGTTGTTAATGATCTTTTGGTTGCCCATTTCCCCCATGTAGTTGATTACAAATTTACCGCTGAGATGGAAAATGACTTAGATGAAATTGCCAAAGGCAAAAAAGAGTGGCGCCCTGTAATTGGCGGCTTTTGGACTCCGTTCAAAGAAAATCTTGATAAAAAAGAATTGGAAATTGATAAAAAAGTTTTAACTGAAGAAAAATCTGATGAAAAATGCGAGAAATGCGGATCTGACATGATAATTAAAACTGGCCGCTTTGGCAAATTCCTGGCTTGTACCAATTACCCGGAATGCAAAAATACTAAATCTTTAAACCCAGAGGAAGCCAAGCAGCAGCAGGCTGTGGAAGCAACGAACGAAAAATGCGAGAAATGCGGCGAAGCAATGATGTTGCGTCATGGCCGATTCGGTCCATTCTTGGGCTGCTCAGGCTATCCAAAATGTAAAAACATCAAAGGCATAAATATCAAAGTAAACCTTAAATGTCCAAAATGCGGCACTGGTGATATTGTGCAAAGACGCAGCAAACGAGGCAAACCGTTCTATGGCTGTAACCGCTACCCGGAATGTGATTTTGCTTTATGGGAAAAACCAACTGGCGAATTCTGTCCTGATTGTAAAAGCCCATTGGTATTTGCGCCAAAAGGGGTTATCAAATGCAGTAATAAAGAATGCGCTTACAAAAAAGAAAATACTTCTACACCTGAACCAGCGGCTGAATAAAAACAACCCCGCCTCTCGCGAGAGGCGGGGTTGTTAAAAATTTGTGCTCTTGCCAGGAATTGAACCTGGATCTCCAGCTTCGGAGGCTAGCGTCCTATCCTTTGGACTACAAGGGCGTATCAGAATTTAAAACAAACGCCGGAGCTGTCTTAGTAGTTGATAGAACTGATATTTTTTATTATTAATTACAATATCAAAAGTTCCCGGTCTTTGCTGCGGCGCGCCGCCAAATCCAAGTTTAAATCTAGTAACACCAGCATACTGATGCTTTGGATCATAATTGCCATTTACGATCGGAGCAACTCCAAAAAAATCATACCACTGACAGCCGCTGCTTTTGCCAATTTTTATTCCTTCCCACTGCAATAAATATGGAGCCATCAGATCACGATGCGCGTAATCGGAAGCGCCGTACAAATAAGTAAAGGTGTTGCCAAAGGATAAAAATACAGCACAGGCTACCGGTTTTTCTTTTTCATAGGCAGTCAACTGGCAAGCCATTGGCGAGGCCAAAACTTTTTCATAATGCTCTTTGTGATGTAAACCAAATTTATCCCGGCTACCAGTTTTCTTCATTAAATTCCAAAACACTTCCAGGTTTTTTTCATTCTTAATCTGCAAATCTTTTTTCCCGGCCAGATTAATATTATATCTAGTTTTTTGATGCATGCCAGATAGAATCCCGGCTTCGGTTTTAGTTAAATCCAAAACTAGAGTAGCTGATGGATTTATATCAATTGTTTTATTTAGTTTAAATTTTAAATTCTTAATCTCAGAATCTGGTTCTGCTCTAAAAAAAATACAATTTTTATTTTTTAAATAATCAATCAACAATTCATATACTTGGAATCCTTTATCTTGAAATTGCGAACCAATTACTGGTCCTTGCGGACAAAAAGCATACTTCCAGCCAAAAGGAAGGTTGCTATAAACAACTTGGGCTTGCGCCAAAACTTCTTCGCCTTCTACCATAGCCAACCGCTCTAAACTTTTTCCTTCAGCTAATAAAATATCTCCCCATGCCCAAGACTCCGTAAAAAAATTATACTGGTTATTATTTTTTAGCCAGCCATCCCATTGCTGTTGATTGTTTACAGTTAAAATTTTCATAAGCATATTTTATCTAATTTTAGATAAAAAATCAATCCATCTTTAAACTGGCAATAAAAATAAAAATTGCCCAATTTATAAGGACAATTTTTATTTATAATATTATTTCTGTACTATTTTTTCCGTTCTGCCCCTTCAACCGTTGCAACTTTGAATTGTAAATCGCTAAACAACTTCATAAGCTCTCTTCCTTTTTTAGTAAATCTAGCTGTAAAAGGAGGAGGGGTTAAGGCGGTTAATGGCATAATTAATTCTTCCTGTTTTTTACCTTCATACAATTTAGCAACACGTTTCGGAGAATATTCTATATAAGCTTTTGAGTAGGCTTTTTGCGCTTCCTCGACTTCTTTACGAAGATCAAATCTAATATGATCCATATCAGCACTCTCTTTTAATCTAGCTGCAGCACTAACGGAAGCAGACTTGTCTTTATCTGAAATCTTTCTAATAACTTCTCTTGAATGTTCTATATCCTCTTCTAATCCTTTTGTTTCTTTAAGGATGCCTTCTTTCATTTTTACAAGGCCAGTACGCTTCATTCTCGCTTTCCCCAATAACTCACTCTGTTTTACAATCTCTTTCTGTAACTCTCGCTCGGCTTCTACCGGATTCATAGGCATGGCTTTGGCTTTTTTTATTGCTGCGTTCCATTCACTTTCTTCTTTGGAAGCATCAACCGCTGCCTTATTAAGACCTTCCATAATACCAGCTGTGTTTTCATCAATCTCAACAAGATTAGGATCATCAGTTAAATCCTCCAATTGCTCATCATCTGTTCCAGTATCGTCTTCTAATTCCTTAGACAGGTCCTCTAAACTATCAATATCGTCTACTGGTTGATTTTCAAAACGTCTAGCCGCTCCCTCACGCATATAATTTTAACTTATAAACTATATAATAATCCAATTATACCATTTTTTAAGCATTTTGTCAAAGTAACAATTAATTTTAGGCTTATGTTAGCCTAGCTCTTGCCAAAAAAGTTAATTTAAGGTATAATAGTTCCGTCTTAAACTTACTTTAATATATAAATCATATGGGTCTACCTGGTCATCGTCGAACGTCTGGAGATAAACGCCGCAACTCCGCTAATAAAGCTTTGAAAGAAGCAACTTTTCATGCTTGTCCAAAATGCAAAAAGCCAGTCCGGCCACACCGTGTTTGCGCCTTCTGCGGCACTTACAAAGGCAAAGCTGTTCTCAATGTACAAAAAAGAACTAATCGGACTGCCAGAAAACATAAAGCAAAATAAACTAACTGCTAAAAATAGCAGAAACTCTTCACTTTCTTAATTTTTATGTCTAATCGCCATTTAGCCAGAAGCATTGCTATGCAAGCTTTATTTGAATGGGATTTCCGAGAGCAACCTCCCGAGACATTGCCTGTTATAATTGACCGGGATCTAAAAGAATTTGGCCCCGGCTTGGACGAAACAAAGTTTGCCAAAAAAATAATTGAAGACGTCCATCAGAACATAAAAGAAATAGACGCTCTAATCAGCAAATACGCCCCGCAGTGGCCGATTGAACAAATCACTATCATTGATCGTAATGTTTTAAGAATTGGCATTTACGAATTAAAATTCAATCAAGAGGTTCCGCCCAAGGTAGCCATAAACGAAGCCATTGAATTGGCCAAAAACTTTGGCGGGCCAGCTTCAGGAAAATTCATCAACGGAGTTTTGGGTGCCATTTATAAAGACATGTTAAAACCGGAATAAAGCCTATGACAAAAAGTATTTTAAATATAGAGGAAGTAAAAGAAAAAAATTTCCCTGATCTGCAAGAAAAATTGGGAATAAAATTTAAGGAACCAAAACATCTGGTTCAAGCTTTTGTGCACCGTTCTTATTTAAATGAACACCATGATTTTATTTTGGGACACAACGAACGTCTGGAATTTTTGGGCGACGCGGTTTTAGAATTAATCGTCACCGAATTTCTTTTTCAAGAATATGGCAACCCGGAAGGCGAGCTTACCAACTGGCGCGCGGCGCTAGTAAATGCCAAAATCTTGGCCAGTATTGCCTATGAAATTGGCATGGAAGAATACCTGTTCCTGAGTCATGGCGAAGCCAAAGATGCCGGCACTAAAGCCAGGGATTACATTATGGCCAATGCCATCGAAGCTTTAATCGGTTCTATTTATATCGACCGAGGCTATGAAATAACTCAGCAATTTATTGCCCGCTGGATTTTACCAAAATTGCCTTACATTTTAGAAAACGGCTTATACTTAGATTCCAAGAGTCGCTTTCAAGAATCAGCTCAAGAAATACTTGGCATCACTCCAACTTATAAAGTACTGCAAGAAGAAGGCCCTGATCATATCAAATCATTTAAAGTTGGCGTTTATCTTGATAAAGAGTTAATCGCCAGCGGTGAAGGCACCAGCAAGCAGGAAGCGCAAACTGAAGCGGCTGAAGCAGCTGTAAAAATTAAAGGCTGGAAAGGACCAAAAATTGATATTATCAAAAGAAAGCCCGGAGACCCGATTTAATTACCGCGGGTCGCTAGCTCCCGCCTCTCGGTCCACCGCACAACCATTCGGCGCTGTGGCACCAGCAACGCCGGCGGGCAGGCAGCTTACAGCTTTCGCTAGCTATAAATATCAATAAAATTTTTCGTAATTTCTATAATCTGCTAATCTTACTTTACACATAACAATTCGGGTCGCTAGCTCAGCTGGTAGAGCAGATCCCTCTTAAGGATAAGGTCCTGGGTTCGACCCCCAGGCGACCCACAAATACTGGCAATAACACCAAAAAAAATAACCCTGCCTTTCATAAAAGGTGGGGTTATTTTTTAAACACTTAGAGTTGAAATTTTCTTTATTAAATGATATATTTACCCTGCTAAACTAACAAATTAGCTCACCTTTAGCAAGGTTGAGAAAACCTAAGCCCCTATAGTTTAATGGATAGAATATCAGGCTTCGAACCTGAAGATGGGAGTTCGATTCTCTCTGGGGGCACCACGCTGAGCGTGGTGCTTGGGGGCGCTTAGCGCCCCACGACACCAAGAAGCATCGTAAATGGCACGCTTAGCGTGCCACCATACGATACTAGAGTACTCAAATCAAATATGGAAAACCAATCATCTTGGCACTCAAAAACAATTCCTGAAGTTCTCGAGGCTATATTGTCGCGCGAACAAGGACTAACCAACCAAGAAGCAAAAAAACGTTTGCAAGAACACGGCTTAAACAAACTCCCCGAAAGCAAAGAAGACAGCTTATGCACTATTTTTTTACGGCAATTCCAGAGTCCTCTCATTTATATCCTGCTGCTTTCCTCAATAGTTGTTTTATTATTAGGCGAAAAAATTGACGCTATCATAATAATGATTGTTCTAGTTTTTAACGCTATTATCGGCGCGATCCAAGAAGGAAAAGCACAAAATACTCTGCGAGCTTTAAAACAGTTTGCCGAGACTTCTGCGACCGTAATTCGAGATGGTAAAGAAATAATAATCAAAGACACCGAGGTAGTATTGGGAGATATTATACTTTTACAGGAAGGAGAAAAAGTTCCGGCCGATGCCAGAATTATTTTTGCCAACACTTTAAAAATTGACGAAGCTAGCTTGACCGGAGAATCTGAGCCAGTGGTTAAAACTAATAATATTTTATCGGACAAATCTTTGCTGATTACTGATCAGAAAAATATTCTTTTTAAAGGAACTAATATTTTGAGTGGCAATGGCACAGCTGTAGTTGTAGCTACCGGACTAAACACAGAAATTGGCAAGATTGCCCAAAAAATAACTGCCATTGATACGGAAATCCCTTTAAAAAAAGAGATTCACAACCTATCCCAGCTTATTATAATAATTGTTCTAGTCATTAATATTTTCTTGATAACTACCGGCGTTCTATTTGGAAACTCTCTAAAAGAAATGTTCATTCTGGCAGTAGCTGTGGCAATCTCTGTTATCCCTGAAGGGTTACCCATAGTGGTGACTCTCGTCTTGGCGACAGGGGTATGGAGAATGTCTAAGCATGGAGTCTTGGTTAAAAGACTGCAGGCAGTAGAAGCTCTGGGTCAAACTAAAATAATTGCGGTAGATAAAACCGGCACTCTAACCAAAAATGAAATGGTCGTTGAAGAAGCATATACTGATGGTAAATTTTTTAAAATTACCGGCAATGGCTACGAACCAAAAGGAGAAATTTTTCTTGATGGAGAAATCATTAATCCAGCCAACCATCCCGAACTTACACTCAGCGGCAAAATAGCCGCTTTTTGCGTCAATGCCAAAATATCATCTACAGAAGAAACAAATACTTGGAAAGTAAGCGGCGATCCGACCGAAGCTGCTCTGTTAGTATTTTCAGAAAAAATCGGTTTTAACCGAGAAATTACCGACCAGGAAACACCAAAAATATTGGAGCTGCCGTTTAATTATCAAAATAAATATCACGCCACTATCCGAAGCGCAAACGGCAAAAATTTTCTCTCTGTTACCGGAGCGCCGGAAAAAATACTTGAACTATGTAAAAATATTCAACATGAAAATAAAATTGAAATTTTAAATGCAGACAAAAAAACAGAGTTGGAATCTATTTTTAATAAGATGGCAGCTAGCGGTTTAAGAGTGGTAGCTTGCGCGGCTAATCCTGATATTGACACAACTGCTTTTGATCCAGATAACTTGCCTTCTCTATCTTTTATCGGCTTTTTCGGCATAAAAGATGCGCTTCGTTCTGAAGTAAAAGAAGCGGTACAGATAGTAAAATCAGCTCATATCCGACCGATTATGATCACCGGCGACCATCGCCTGACTGCTTTAACTATTGCCAGAGAAGCCGGCATATATACCGACGGAGATTTAATTATTAGCGGCGCAGAAATTGATGCTATGTCTGATTCAGAATTGGCAAAAAAATTGGCGCGCGCCACTGTGTTTAACCGAGTCACACCCGACCATAAACTGCGCATAATTTTGGCCTACCGTAAACGCGGTGAAATAATAGCTATGACCGGAGACGGAATAAATGATGCGCCATCTTTGGTGGCCGCTGATTTGGGTGTAGCTATGGGAAAAATCGGCACCGAAGTAGCCAAAGAAGCTGCTGATATCGTGCTTACCGATGACAACTTTAGCAATATTGTCTTGGCTGCGGAAGAAGGCCGTAATATTTATAAAACGATAAAAAAAGTAATTCTCTATCTTTTTTCCACAAACTTAGGCGAAGTGCTGACAATTTCTTGCGCCTTACTACTAAGTTTCCCAGCTCCTCTATTGCCAACGCATATTATCTGGTTAAATTTTATTACGGATGGGTTTCTGGATGTATCTCTGGCGATGGAGCCAAAAGAAAAAAATCTTTTACAAAATAATTTTGCCCAACCGAAAAAATATCTGGTTGATAAATTAATGCTGCAAAGAATACTGCTGATGGCCGTTCCGATGACTATCGGTACGCTTTATCTTTTTAAATTATATGCAACGGTTGATATCACCAAAGCCTGGACAATCTCTCTTACCACTCTGGCCATATTTCAATGGTTTAACGCTTGGAACTGCCGACATGAAAGCAGATCTATCTTCCGGATGGGTATTTTATCCAATAAATATCTGGCTATTGGCACAATACTAGTTTTTTGTTTACAGATGTTTGTAATTTATAATCCGTTCATGCAAAAATTTATGCATACAACCTCGCTCACAATTTCGGAATGGTTAATCATTACTCTCGTCGCTACTTCTGTTATCTGGGTCGAAGAAATACGAAAATTTTTTCATCGAAAAACTTCTAAAATATAGCCCCTACCAATTTTTGGCCTGGATTGACAAACAGGCCAAAAAGGAGTATAATTTTGTATTAGATTAATAGTTACCCACCCCAGATGGTTAGCCAAAACGACCCCCTAGGGGAGGTAAATATGGATAAGGAGATGCGTCGCCTTTTGGCGACTGCACTTGTTGCTATGGCACTAGTGATGGGTATGGCCTTGAGCCATTGTGGTGAGAGAAACTATAACCCACACGACCAACGACACGCTACCAAAGGAGGCCAATAATGATGAACACCGAGAAAATCGCCCGAGTCGATCGGAACCCCAACCCTTACAGTATCGCTGGAATAGGAGCGGTCCTGCTCCTGATCGGCATACTGCGCCTGATCGTTGGCTAGCCTAGCGAACAAAATCGCTGGACTGGCGCAACAACAAACAGCTCTTTCCCGACCAGCATGCGTGGAAGCGCCCGCTCGACACTTCCACGAACACACAGCCCGCATACAGTTCGAGCCAAAACAAAAAACCCAGATTTATATCGGGGTTTTTTGTTTTTATTACCTAGAAAAATTACTCTTCGTACCCCTTAGCAACAAAAGGAAGCATGGCAAGAGTCCTGCGATCCGGACCGGTTAAAACCCATACTGGTACTAAACGCCCATCAAGCAAAGCTTCCGTAGATTTTTGACCGGGTTTATATAAACTTATCGCTCTCTGTCTCAATTCATTAATTTTTCTTGCAACCTTCAAAGGAATATTAGAAACTTTTCCTTCCAAATAAGCATCAAACTCCTGCTCGCTCATACTCATCCAATTTTTTTCTGCCAAATCAGACCAATCAGCTAATTGCAGTTTTTGCAAAACTAGCGGATCTGGTGAAATTTCAAGCCGTTCAAATAAAATAATCGGGATAGGGTTATTTACATAATCTTCCTTTTTACCACCATATAGCGATTCAACGGCTTTCTTTTCAGTTGCGGACATTCTACCGCCACGACGATTCCCTTGAATCAAACCTTTGGCTAAATTAATATCTCCGGAAAGATCTGGATTTGCTGGATTAAGAGAAAAAGATCGAGCTCGATCAAACGGCCCTTTTTCACTTAAAGTAACAACTACCACACTCTCATCATGCTTCTCATAAGCATACTCCCTTGGCGAACCGTCTTGGTTATAATTATGTAAAAAAGCATTATAAGCATTAGCTAGAAGCAATACTGCTCTTTGCTCAATCTGTTTTTCTCTTTCTTGATCAGTTAAGCCAACAAGCTCTTTAGAAAAAACCTGTTCTAATTTTTCCTTCACGATAGGCAAAGCTTCTTTGCTCATTGCTTTTATTTTATTCCAAAAATTGGCAGTGCTATTAACATAATCTGTTTCATAATTAATAGCAAAATAATTTTTTAAAAACAGATCACGAAAAACATTATCGGCAAGTTCTTTGGCATAAATTATCTTGCCCTCTTCTACCAAAGAATTGATATTATTTTCAGTAAAACCTTCCGCTGTTACTCTAGGGTCATGATCTAAACAATCCGCTTTTTCTAAACCCATATACATGTAGCCGCTGTGGGGATCAAATGATGTTTGCAAAACTACAACTTTTTTTTCTCCGGCATATTTATTTCCAACATATTTTTGTAAAGCCACAGCCATATCTCTTTTTCTTCTCACATCATCAGACAATCCTTTGTCAGGAACTGCTCCGCCTTTTTTTTCTTCAGCTGCTAAATTACGCGCCGCGCAGCCTACGTGACTATCAAGAACCTCACAAACCTCATCCTGTGATTTCAAAACTTCATCAACAACATTGCTTATCTGTCCGTCTGCCAAAAAAAGACCTTTGCCGTGACGGCGAGGACGAAATTCACTGCTATCACCCGCCGGCATACGTAAAGCGTTTCCGTGTAAACCAGCAAACAATTTAGATAGAACACGGCCATCAAGGCATAACAATAACTTTGGTACGCCATAAGGGAATAAACCGGTTTTTGTTTCGATAGCTTCCTGAACCTCGGACGAAGCAATCTCATCTAAACGATGGTCTCGAGAATAAATGAACTGGCATAACTTAAAATGCAGCATGGCTAATTTTTTATTTTCCTGCTCAGAGTTGTTTTGATCGCCACGTTCCCTATCAAGATTAGCTACTACACGAACATAGTTTTCTAATTGCTGCTCTAAACCTTCTCCGATTTCTGGTAACTCTAAATTATCAAGAACCTCAAAGTATGGCTCTTTATTTTTACTGGCAGCGGCTTTGTCTTTCATATATTGATTATCTAAACTAATTGCGTTTAAACCCAAGCTCTTATCATGCAAATTATGACCATTTTCTAAAGACATATTTTAGTGTTTATAATAGGCAATTTTACCTATTACTAAGAAAAAAGTCAATAAGTTAAAAAGGTGTTTTTTATTAAACAAGCCTCATATCAATCACTTGATATGAGGCGGCCGACTGACGAGCTGTAGATACAGCTACACTACTGACACTCCTCGAATCGGTGATCATCAAAACATAAGACACCGACACACGGATGAAAGAAATCACCCATGCTTGGTAGTTTTTTTCGTATATGCTTCATGGCGAACTCGGCAAGATAACGAGATGTCGAGATGGCTAAGCCGCGCTGATAAGCATGCCGATAACCAGTTGAAACTAACAATACTCCGCTCCCAACTATCCTACCTTGTTGCCAGTTATCTTCTATGATCTCAGCCGCCGTTACGATCGCACTATCCAAGTCAGGATCACAAGGTCCGATGACCAAAGCAAAGTTATTATTATTGAGCCAGCTAAAGCCTCGTCCAACGGCGAGAACGCGTTCATTATGATGAAGATGAATCGGTTCTTTGCGAGTCTTATGCACATCAGCCATATGCTCCACATTGCCTCGGATGAGAGGCATCAAGTCCTCGCGCGTTCCTCCGGGGATATTAGGGAGCAACACTGAGAGCCTTCGACGTAAAGCGCTTTCACTTAGCCCTTCACACTCACTAACATCCAGAAAGGAATCGTCGGCACCATGGATAACCATCTTTTCGTCGTCTGTTTCAAGTCCGACCAAAAGTGTAGAGATAGTACCAGAACAAGCTCTGTCAACTTCAAGTTTAAATTCAAGAGCGGCCTGCTTGGCTGCTTGAGTATCAAAATTGAAACCAGCACATCCAAGCTCTCTATCACTCTTTGAATAATGATAGGTGATAATCAGAAGAGCTCGCCTCCCCTTACTCAGTACATAATTGTACCATTCGCTAATGGAACTATTCATCAACGGCCAGCCCAAGCAATATTTACCACCGATATTACGAAAGACCGTGAACAGACCAAACAGCGCTTTTACCCACCTGGGCAAATTTACCCTGCCATCCATACACATTGTTACTGCAATTTCTGTGGGGAATAACTGACGATACTCAGCCCGCTGTGGGCTTGTGAGCAAGAACTCCCTTGACCAGGCAAGGTTCATTTGGGTAATCTTTTCAATCAGAACATTGGGCATGGAAATTCCTCCGATTTGGATTGCAGAAAAAAATGCTAAACAATATTATATGCCTATTTAAAGCAAAGAGTCAATACTCTCTAAAAAAATATTTAAGAAAATAAAATCACCTGTGCATAACTTCTCACTTATCTATTCACAATTACAAAAAAACAATCTATAATAAATAGGTCGAGAGAAAATTTTACAGCAATGCTTGTCTTGTAAAAATTTCTTCCATAATTTTTTTCTTTCCTCGCGAGTAGAAAAAAATTATTTTGAACTAAAAAATGAAAGGAGGTGCCAAATATGGCAGCCAAAAAAAGAAAAGCAGCAAAAAAGAAAACAACAAAAAGAAAAGCTACTAAGAAACGTAGATAGCTTAATAAAAAATCTCTCTTCACAGAGAGATTTTTTATTATTTGCGCCGAGACAGCTAGAGCAATCTGCTTTGCCTATCACCTAATTTTTGTTTTTCAGGCATAACTTCAACCGAACCAAATACTCCATCGTAACCAGGCTTAACTCTTACATTACCACTGCGCATATTACTGATAGCAGTCGAAATATTTTTATCACTTGTATTTTTTTCTATTTCCTCTATACCTGCTTTAAGCAAAATAAAAAATTCACTGCCCAAATTTTTTAACATTGAATCATACTCCTTTAAAACTTTCTTGCTGCTTGGACCAACTCCAAATACTTTAGAAATAATTTCTTTAAGCGGCACAATATATTTGTGCGGAATAAATTTGGCTTGATCAATTTTTTCTTCGGCGCGATCAGCTAAATCATCCACTCGGTGCAGCACGCCTACAGTTACCGGTTTTTTACAATTGGGGCATAAAAACTTTTTTGCTTTGGTTTCTTTTGGTGACAAACAAACTTCGCATACCGCATGTCCATCATAATGATATTTTCCTTCTTCAGGATAAAATTCGATGGTATATAAAAATTTTTCTTTATTACCGGTTTTAATTACATCCAAAATTTCATTGTAAGTAAAATTATCATTTAAATTAAAAACATTGGCTTCCCTACCCAAATTATTTAGACTGTGAGCATCAGAATTAGAAATCAAAGTAATATTATCCAAAGCCGAAAGCTGATGATTCATAACCGGATCACTAGACAGTCCGGTTTCAACTGCGCGGATATGAGGAGTTAATTCTTCAAAACATTCTTCCAAAGAGTCATAACCGGATTTTGATCCAAAAACTGCAAACCATGGCGTCCAAATATGGGCCGGTATCATCATAAATCCGGGGTCAATAGCCAAAATTATCTCTAAAACTGCCTTGGCAGACAAACCCATAATCGGCCGGCCATCAGAGCGGATATTAACGCCCTTGGCCTCTAAAACAGCATTAAACTGATCTATAGCCTCTATACTGGGGGCCAGAACAAGCAAATGTACCCGCCGAGTAGCGTCTTTATCCTTATAAATACAAGAAATTTCCGTACCTAAAATAAATCTGGTTTGGCTGCTATTATCTTTTAATTTATAAATCCCTTTGCGTTCTTCAACTAAATTTTCTTTGATATGTTTTACCCAAGCCGGATGAGTAAAGTCGCCAGTCACCACAATATCTATGCCTTTTTGTTCGCAAGCTTTGGCAATTTTTGGCAATTCTAAATCTGCCGAGCAAGCTCGGGAGTAACGGGAATGAATATGAAGATCAATTATTTTTTCGGACATGATTTATAATTTACGATCGGCTTCTCCAATATATTCTGTTTCGTCTGATTCCAAACGACGCAATCCGACATCGCCCATCATTTCCTCAAAAATATGAGCTACCAAACCGGGGACGCGAGCAATGATAAAAATTCCTTTGGTAACCTGCCAGGGAAAACCCATATCCAAAAGAATAGCGGCCATAGCACCATCAACATTTAAAGGCAGCGGCTTGGAAGAAATTTTATTCAATTCTATCATCACCTCTTCGGCAAAAGCGCAATACTTGCCATAAAAACCTGTTTCTTTGGCAACTGTAAAAACTGTATCCGTACGATTATCATGAGTTAAAACTTTATGTCCATAACCCGGCAACCTGATTTTTTTGTCTTTAAGAGATCTAACCAGTTCAGCCACATTTTTTTCTGTTATATTTTCTGTAAAAAATTTGGCCGCGTCTTCGGTGGCACCGCCATGCAACTTGCCCATAGCCAAAATTCCCGCAGCCAAAGACGTATGCAGGCTATTGCCCGATGAAGCCGTAATACGGCTAGTCATCGCCGAAGCTGTGCCAATACCGTGGTCTATGGCTGCCACCAGCATAGCATTAAGCATTTTGGTTTCATTTTCATTAGGCAAATTTCCTTTTAAAATTAAAAATATAGTTTCCGTAAAACTTTTATTTTTAATTAAACTCTCCAAACTATACCCGCGAACAATCTCTTGGTTATCGGAAACCTTGCTGATAGCTGTTTTCCATTGCATACAATTAATTTAAAAATGATTTTACTAAACCTGCCAAGTCCTCATATTTATCAGCAATCTTTACGCCCACTGCCGCCAAAGCGGCTTCTTTTTCCGCTGCACTTTGGCCGCGGCCAACAATTGCTCCAGCATGACCGATATTCATACCTTGTGGAAAAACATTGGCAAATTTTCCGCCGATATAAATTGCCAAGGGCTTGGTGTATTCTTTATTTTTAATGGCTTCAACTATCTCAAACTCAAAACTGCCGCCATGTTCACCAAAAATTGCTACGGCTTTGGTTTGATCATCTTTTTCAAATAAACGTAAAATGTCAGCATAGGTCATTCCCATTAACAAATCTCCGCCTACGTGAATAGCGGCGCTTTGCCCCAAACTGGCTTTGCGTATTTGCCAAGATAATTCATTGGTCATTCCGCCCGAACGAGAAATTATTCCCACTGAGCCGGGCATAAAAATTTCATCTACCAAAGATCCGCCTACCACACCAATACGGCCAACTCCCGGAACAATCAAGCCCAAAGAGCTTGGGCCGATAATTTTGATATTTTTTTCTTTAGCTGCTGCCAAGCAATATGCAGTATCTTGAATAGGTATTCTCTCTACAATAATATTTATCAGCGAAATATTATTTTCTATCGCCTCTAAAATTGCAGCTTTAGCGGCAAATGGCGGCACATAGATCGCTGTGGTATTTATATCAGGAAAATTTTCTTTGGCTTCTTTAATGGAATTAAAAACCGGCTTGCCTTCGACTTCTTGCCCGCCTTTATTTGGCGTCACACCGCAAACAACGCTAGTATGATAATCCAACATAGCTTTTGTGGCTTTGGCGCCTTCTTTACCGGTCATGCCCTGGACCAAAACTTTGGTATTTTTATCTATCAAGATGGACATATTTATTCTTTAATCATATCCGCTAAAATTTGAGCCGTGGCGCTCATACTGGTTTCTTTGCCAAACAACTTTATATTTAAATTATTGCGCGCAGCGCATTCCTGCATCAAACGCATACCTTCTTCTTCGTATGGCCCCGCGCGGCGAACAACAATCGGAAACTTCGGCTTAATTTCATCTAAAGCATCACAGATGCCATGGAAAGTTTCGGCAATATTGGTAAAATTGGCCACACCACCGGCGATCCACAGGCCTTTTAAACCCGGTTTTGCTAAAACAATTTTGGCCAGCTGATAAACTTTTTCTCGCGGTGGATTACCGGAATATTCGGTGTAATTGGCCGGACGCAGTCCAGTTTTAAGCAGCGCATCCATATTGGCGATACTGGCGCCGCCACCGGAAAATAAAACAGCAATATCTCCATCCATTTCAATATATTTACCGGCAGTACCGCGATAATAACCTTCACCTTCATCTATTTTTTTCACGGCCGATTCTCTTTCGGTTGGCAATCTGCCCAACATGGTGCGCGGCGCTAAATTTTTCCATTCTTCATGACGATAAAAAGCATCTTCATCTAGCGCTACTTTGGCATCAGTCGCAAACCAGCGACCGTCTACAGTTTCAACCAACGGATTTATTTCTACAACTCTGGCATCTTCTTGCAAAAAGCATTGCCATAAATTTTCTGCAAAACGGATACCAGTTTCAATATCTTTTTTTCTTATATCTAACGGCATTTTGACTATCTTATCTTCGGCTACATCTTCAATATCCATGCCGCCAGCCGAGCTATAAATCACAATCGGTTGCTTAGCAATAGTATCATAGGTAATAGAAAGATAATGTTCGGCAGCGATAGCCAGTTTTTCTTCAATTAAAACCGCAGCCACATATTGACCATTTACATTACTGGCAAATAATTCCTCACAAGCTTTAACTGTACTGCTAGTATCAGAGCAAAATTTAATTCCATTATTTTTACCGCGTTTGCCAGCCAAAACTTGAGCTTTGGCAACCACCTCTTTAATACCCAAATTTTCATAAGCTTTAGCAAAATCTTCATCACGATAAACAACTACTCCTTTGGGGATAGCTATACCATGTTTGGCAAATAAGTTTTTCCCTTCAAATTCGTATAAATTCATAAAAACATTAGTGCATTTAAACTAATTATTAATTTTAGCAGTGCCCATCGCACCCGCCGCCGCGGGCCATCCTGAGCAAGGCGAAGGCGGTTTGGGCACAAGAAAATTAATAATTAGTTTAACTATAAATCCATTCTAAACTCTACGCCATAATTTTTAAACCCTAACTTTTCATACCAGGCGCAGACAATGCCTCGGCTGCTTCTGGTAGTGGCAATTAATTTGTAACAGCCGATTTTTTTGGCTTCCTCTTGAGCAGCTTGGACAAGCTTTCTGCCTACTCCTTTATTTCTTTGGTTTTCTTCGACAAATACATCCTCCAAAAGTCCGTATGGTTCTTTGTGTAAATCATTATAAATAATATACAGCCAAGCTCGGCCTACTTCAAGATTGTTATCTGTAGCCGAAATCCTAATGGCAAAACAATCCTTCTTTGTTTCTTTATGTATATTCATAAATTATATAATCATTTAACCAATAACAATTTTTGCAGTGGCCATCGCACCCTCAGGAGGGCGTCCGCAGGACGTTTGGCCACAAGAAAATTGCTATTGGTTATTATAGTCCACTTTTAATTATATTACTCAAAACTACAGCTAATTTTTCTGAGCTTGTACCACCATCAACCGCTTCTAAATCTAGACTTTTTATTTTGGTAGTTTTTAAATTTTCTTTATCAAATTCAAACACGCCCCATTTTTTGGTTTGATAAACCTGTTTCTGTTTTTTGTTTAACTTATGATTATTATGAATTACCAGATCAATATGGTGCGGCAAATATTTTTCCAGCTGCAAAATAAAATCACTCAATCTTTCTGGGCCAGTTTCGCCATCCAAACGATAAGCTCCGCCGGCAACATAAATTATTTTGGCTTTTTTATTTTTGGCCATGCCCTCTTTAATTCCTTTGGGCAGAAGAGCGGCAATCAAACTGGTATATAAACTGCCCGGACTAAGTATTATATAATCGGCAGTGGCAATAGTTTTTTGTGCTTCAATATAGGCTAAACAATTTGGCTCAAGCCAAACCTTTTTTATCTTAATACCTCTATTATACCTTGGATTATCTATAAACTCTTCAGTTCTAATAATATCTCCATTCTCAAGCTCGGCCACCAAATCGGAATTTTCTAGAGTCGCGGGGTAAACTTTCCCTTGAGCTTCCACACTTTGCGCCAAAGCTTCCAAAGCATAAAGAAAATTTTTGGAATACTGGCTGGTTAAAGTTAAAAATAGATTGCCTAAATTATGACTGTCTAGCTTGCCGGTATTTTTGAATCTTGGTTTATAAAAAATCTGCCTTAACATTTTATAATCGTACTTAGAAAGCGACAAAACAGCTCGCATAATGTCTCCCGGAGGCAAGGTACTAAACTCCTTTCTTAACTTACCTGAAGATCCGCCGGAATCACTCATAGAAATGACTGCGGAAATATCAAATTTGCCTGTATATTTTTTCAAAGCTTCCAAACAAATTGCCGAACCATTACCACCGCCAATAACAACAATCTTTTTTTTAGACATACTAAAATTTAATCCCTAAAAAATCATAAATTTTTTTATCATCCAGCTCATTAACAATCAAGTCAGCCGCAGAATAATCGCCATTGCTCCAGCGCTGGTCAAACCTAACTACGCATTTCATACCCGCTCTTTTGGCTGCGTTAAGACCATTTTCTGAATCTTCAACCACCACGCACTCACTTGGATCTACACCTAACTCTTGGGCGGCATAAAGAAAAATAGCTGGATCCGGCTTGCCAACATAATCCACATGATCAGTAGAAACTAAAGCATCAAAATAATTATGCCAACTAAACCGATCAACAATTTTTTTGATACGATCTAAGCTGGCTCCGGAAGCTATAGCTGTTTTTTTGTCAGCCTGCTGTTTAATCCGTTTTAACAAATCATCCGCACCTAAAAGCGGCAGGGAATGATCTGTGTACACCGCTTCGCTGCAATTAATTTTATGATTAATAATATCTTCCAAAGGATTGGGCAAGTTATGAATCTCTTTAAATATTTTTGATGACTCAGACAAACTTTTGCCGTTTATTAATTTTACCCAGTCATGTGAAAAAGGAACGTTAAATAATTTTAAAAAATTTTTTTCCGCATTAAACCAATGCATTTCGCTATCTATCAGCGTGCCATCCATATCAAAAAGTATTGCTTTAAAATTAGACATAAAATTATTCTACAGTTACCGACTTAGCCAAATTCCTCGGCCGATCCACATCTCGCCCCAAAGCTACCGCCATATAATAAGCAAAAAGCTGCAAAGGAATTACGTTTAATAAAGGCTCAAGTAATTCCATAGTTGGTGGTACAAAAATCACGTCGCTGGCCAATTCTTTGGCTTGCTGGTCGCCTTCAGTGGCCAACAAAATTATTGGTGCTTTTCGGGCTTTAATTTCTTCTATATTACTACGCATTTTATCGTATAACTGATTTTTGGTCATAATAGCCAAGACAGGAAATTGTGGTGAAAGTAAAGCAATCGGTCCATGTTTCATTTCCCCGCCCGGGTAAGCCTCACTATGAATATAAGTAATCTCTTTTAGTTTTAACGAACCTTCCAGAGCTACCGGAAAATTTATTCCCCGTCCTAAAAAGAAAAAATCCTGGGAGTTTTTATACTTTTCCGCCAACTCTTTAATTTTATCGCTTTGCTGCAAAATAATTTTCATTTTTTCCGGAATTTCTTGCAAAGCGCCGAGCAATCTTTGACCCGTAGCTAAAGAAAGATTTTTTAATCGGCCAAACTGCAGAGCGTATAATAATAAAACTGCAGTCATATTGGTAAAAGCTTTACTGGAAGCCACTGCCAATTCTGGACCGGCATGAATATAAGTGCCGCCATCGGTTTCTCGGGCAATAGTTGAGCCAACCACATTAACAATCCCGCGCACAAACGCTCCTTTACGTTTGGCTTCTTTTAAAGCCGCTAATGTATCAGCGGTTTCACCTGACTGAGAAATGCCAAAAACTAAAGTTTGATTATCTATAATCGGATCACGGTATCTAAACTCGCTGGCTACCTCTAGTTCTGTCGGAATTCTAGCCAACCGTTCAAACATATACTTTCCAGCCAAACCTGCATAAGAAGCAGTGCCGCAAGCGATCAGAATAATCCGCTTAATACTGTGCATCTGCTCACCGGTCATATTTAGCCCACCCAAATGAGCAGTGCCTTCACTTACATTATAACGACCGCGAATTGCATCGGCAAAAACAGTCGGCTGATCAAAAATCTCCTTCAGCATAAAATGAGAAAATCCTTGTTTTTGAGCTTGGGCCTCATCCCAAGCAATTTCTTCTATTTTTTTATTTATACTGACATCTTTTAAATTTACCGTCTGCATCTGCTCCCGGCTTATTTCGGCCACTTCACCATCGTCTAAAAAAATAACTTTCTTGGTGTAAGCCAGCATTGGCGTGGCATCGCTGCCAACAAAAAATTCATTATCACCAATGCCAACAACCAGAGGGCTGCCCATACGCGCCACAACCAGAGTGTTTGGATGATCACTATGCATTACCACTAAACCATAAGTACCGCGTACTTGGCTCAGAGCTTCCAAGACTGCTTTACGCAAGTCACCCTTGTAATAAGATTCAATTAAGTGCGCCAAAACTTCGGAGTCTGTTTCCGATTTATAAACATGACCTGTCCCCAATTCTCTTTTCAATTCCCGGTAATTTTCAATTATGCCGTTATGAGCCAAGACTATTTTACCGGTACATTCGGTATGAGGATGGGCATTAAGTTCGGTAACCCCGCCGTGAGTTGCCCAACGCGTATGAGCAATTCCATATGTGCCAGCTAAATTTTGATTATTTATTTTTTGAGCCAGATTATCTATTTTGCCAACGGCTTTGGCAGATAAAAATTCTCCATTATTTAAAATAGCCACGCCGGCGCTATCATAGCCGCGATACTCTAAACGACGCAAGCCATTTAATAAAATAGGCAAAGCATTTTTATTTCCAATATAGGCAACAATACCGCACATAAATTAAATACTATGAGCTATTTCCAAATGTTCTTTAGTGTTAATACCAATCGCTTCTTCTGGATCAATTGAAATATTTGATACTTTATCGGTTTTCATTGCCTGATCAACTAAATCAGTTAAATAATATTCGCCTTGCGCGTTATTATTTTTTAAATTTTTTACTTCTTGCCAAAACCAATCGGCATTAAAACAATAATAGCAAGGATTGAGTTCATTGCCGTCAGCTTCTGTAGGGGTGGCATCCCGTAACTCAACTGACTTAGCTATTTTTCCGTTTTCATCTCGAATAATACGCCCAAAATCGTGCAACGCCGCATATTTACCCTTAAAATCCGGCACAGTAACTGTCATCAAGGTAAGAATATTTTGCTCGCTTACATGTTTTTCGGCCAGCCGTTTTATAGATTCTGCCTTCAAAAAAGGCATATCGCCATATAAAACAATGATATTTTCTACTTTGCCTTGCAAAACTTTGGCTGCGCAAGCAGCAGCATGCCCGGTGCCAAGCTGCTTGTCTTGGATTACATATATAGCTCGGTCTCCTAAATAATCCTGCACAAATGTATGATTTGGGTTAACAATCACAACCGGTTTTTCACAAACCCCAGATGCTTCAACGTTAGCAACAACATACTCAATCAAAGGTTTTCCTTTCAAAAGATTCATCACTTTTGGCAAATCACTTTTCATTCTTTTTCCTTCACCGGCAGCCAAAATGACCACACCGGTTTTACTTAATTTGTTGGGCAACATAATTTTGTATATCTGTTAAGTTGGTAAAATACGGCACACCTATTTTTGCCGCTTCGACTTCAGAATCACGTTTAATATTAAGCTTGGTGACTACCAGAGCCGCAGGAATTTCTGTTTTTACCGATTTATTTTCTTTAAGATTGTCGTTCACAAAAAATATTTTATTACCGACAAAATTTCCCACTAAATATTTCGGTTTGCCGCCGCTAATTATAATAACATCATCAAAATTATTATAAATTTTACTGGCTTTTATTTTTCTCAACTGAAAATCATAATCCCCGGCCGAAAGCAGCATTACTTTTTCGGAAACTTGTTTTAAAAATTGTAAAAATGATTGGGCTTCGGGAAAAATATAATCTTTAACAAACAAGGTATTTAGTTCTGCTTCTATACTCTCGGGCAGCTTGTAGCCCAGTTCCCGTAAAAAACTGATATGCTCCGGAAAACTGTAGTCGTATTGATCGGGACTGATAGTGCATAGAGACTGACGGAAAGTTTTTTTAATATCCTCAACGGAGGCGCCATATTTGGAAAAAATATTCAAAATATCATTTTTAAACATCTCCGTATCATAAACGGTATTATCCCAATCAACAAAGGCAAAATCAAACATAGTTTATTAGCTATTTAAAACGATATCTGAAATTACTTGGAATCTCTGTTTAACTACTGCCAATAAAAAATTATTTTTTTCTGCTTCGTTTTTATAATCAGATATTTCTTGCCACAAAGCTCGACCGGCCAAAAATCCGACTGCTCCGGCGGCAACAGCATCTGTTAACTGCTTTTCAAAAACAGAAAATTTTTCACCTCTGGTTAAAAGAATCCAAGGTGTCGGACCAACTAATTTTGATATTTTTTTACAAGAATCCAGATCTCCGGGATATTCCAGTTTCCAGACATCCGGAATAATATTATTTTCTAAAAGAATTTCTACTGATCGCAGAACCCATTCGGCTCGAGTCTTGCCTAATTCTTCATTGCCATAAGTGACAATTTCCAAAAAAAACGGCAAACTATTCGCATGGCTATCTGCCAAAGCTATTTGAGCAGTTTTTATTTGCTGAGAAACACTGGCCGCTTCCGGATTAAAATATAATAATAATTTTGCTCCGCTTGCGCCCTGTTCTTTTAATTGTTTGGCAGGATATTCTAGCTCGGTAATTTTTTCACCGGCATTATCCATGTAACCGCTTTTTTCTAGCGGCAAAAGATAAGGCTTGCTTTTAGATTTATAGCCAGGCAAACCCCAATCTAAATCAATAAGCAAACCGCTAAACTGATCCTGAACTGATTCAATAATCATAGCTTTAGCTTGAACCAATTCTTGCTCAGAAGCAGCTTCCGGATTATTTGGGTTTATATATTTTTTAAAACTTTCCCGGTGATCTAAAGCTAACATTAAAAATTTTCCTTTGGTCTGAAATTTTGTTAAATCAAGCATATTTTAGCGCTAAAAAGCACCTTTAGAATAACATAGAGAAAATCGAGCGTCAAACAAAAAAGGCCGCATCTCCCGCCACAGAGATTTGGCCCGACGACTACCCGTTCACGCTGTCTCGCGACAGTGCGAATATTGGGCTGGTCACTCCTAGGAGTGACCAAATGTACTACTTGGTTTACTTCTGACTTTCCTGCAGTTCCGCGGCGTTGGAATACCAGAGCGCGATCTGCAGATCTTCCTCGTTCCTCGCCAACTCCGTATTGTGCGCAGCTGCGAGACGGAATTTACCACCATGCTTCTTCAGAACAGTGGCGGCCAGCTTTTCAGCCGCCGCTTTACCCAAGTCAGGATTGCTCTTCGTCAGCAGATCAATCATCTGCTGCAGATTTGCGCTCCGAGCTTCGGCTTCAACCTGCTCAGACTGAACCTGATGATCACACACCTCCTGAGCAGCTTTGGTCTTGGCCACGGCCGCGATCCAGGTTTGCGAACTGGACAGAAGCACCATGTTGTGCTTGGTGGGAAGTTTGCGCATCTCGGTCTTGAGATCATCGAACTCCGCTGGCGTAGAACGATCGCTGATCTGCTTACCCCAGGCCTTGATGAGTTGGTTAACGAGCTCAATATGATGTTGCAACGCAACCCCATACTCGCGCAGGCCATCAGATTCGTTCCTGCGCATCTCACCTTGAACCCACTTGATCCAACTGATAAGCAATCCGCGGAGAGCGAGCGCATAACCCACACGCCTGAACACAAGGATAGGGAGCTTCTCCCCAATCTGCTTTTCGAGCACCACGACCGCTTCTGGAATCGCAGGCAATGCTGGCTTCTGAGCGGGCTTGGACGTTGGAGCAGTCGCAACAGCAACCTTCGTCTTGACAGGTTTATCTTTCTTGGTTGGTTCGGGCTGGACGAGAGCATGGTCCTGCCCACCGACGCGAGAGTCAATCCATTCCTTCAGATCATCGGCCGTTACAGGTCGTGAAGCGGCAACAGCCTGGCGGAATGCTGCTAACTTATCCTGCCTCTCGCGATCGGCACGCGCTTGAGCAGCCCGTGCCTCACGATCAGCTTGCTCCTGTGCGGCCTTCCGCTCAACAGCTTCCTTGGCGAGCTTCGCCTGCCGCCGATCCTGCTACGTCTGTCGGATCTCCTTCATGGATCCTTCGTCACCGAGAACATCTTCCACGGTGAGCGCTCCCACCATTTCCAGTCGAACCAACTCCTCCTGCGCCAACGCACGGAGTTCATCGGACGACGGTTCATCGGAGTTGCTCGCGGTCGGCTCCGGAGGAACCGAAACGAGCTTGGAGATCTCCGTAGCAGCCTCGCCTTCAACAGGCAGGTTGCCGCGGTTCTCGGTGGAGGAGGTGCCAGTGGTAACAAGCGAGAGAATAGAAACAGTCGTCATGACGAGACCCTGCCTTTCCAATTAGCTGCTAAATAAGGCTCTTTTATCCCACTTCTGCAGAATGCAGACTAGGAGAACCTTCCGCCATTAAATATCAAATTAATGATATAAACTGGCTGAAAATCCTCTTAAAAATAACAGAATAATATATCATAAATTACACTCTATGTCAATGGTTATTTTTTTAACCAACCTCACAAAACTAAGTTGCCACTAAAATCAAAGCTTCCGCCCCGCTGCGGCTAAGGGCGGATAGTAAACTGACACAAAAACAATCCGCTTGGGCGGGTTGTTTTTGGTCGTTAACTCGCCGCTTGAGCGGCATAATTAGCCAGACGGATTTCTCTGCTTGTGCAGATAAATCTCGTCGCTAATTAAAAAAAGACCATTGTCCTGGCGACGGCCTACTTTTGCATTTCTGCTATCATCGGCGCTGAGAGGCTTAACTTCTGTGTTCGGGATGGGAACAGGTGTGACCCTCTCGCTCATGTCACCAAGACAATGGTCTTTTTCTTTTTTAAATTTATATTTTTAACAACAATTTATAAAACAATAATAAGGTTCTGCTTATAAATTAGACGATAATTTATAAGTTCAAAGCACGTCTTAGTGCTTCTTTCGTGCGCTCGACCGATTAGTATTCCTCGGCTTAACGCCTTACAGCGCTTCTACCTAGAACCTATCAACCTCGTAGTCTACGAGGGGTCTGTAACGAATGTTAATCTTGAAGACGGCTTCACGCTTAGATGCTTTCAGCGTTTATCCGTGCCAAATGATAGCTACCCAGCAATGCCCTTGGTAGGACAACTGGTACACCAGAGATTTGTTCTTTCCGGTCCTCTCGTACTAGGAAAGAGCCTTCTCAACATTCTGCGCCCGCAACAGATAGGAGACCGAACTGTCTCACGACGTTCTGAACCCAGCTCACGTACCGCTTTAATTGGCGAACAGCCAAACCCTTGGGGCCTTCTTCAGTCCCAGGATGCGATGAGCCGACATCGAGGTGCCAAACCGGACCGTCTATATGGACTATCGGGTCCGATCAGCCTGTTATCCCCGGAGTAGCTTTTATCCGTTGATCTTCCACTCTCCTATATGAGGTGGTCGGTTCACTAACTTCTACTTTCGTAACTGCTCGACTTGTAGGTCTTGCAGTAAAGCCAGCTTTTGCGTTTGCGCGTCCAGCTCGATTTCCATCCGAGCTAAGCTGACCTTTGTAAACGCCTCCGTTACATTTTAGGAGGCAACCGCCCCAGTTAAACTACCCATCAGACACTGTCTCCTCTGGCAGATTCATGTCAGAAGATTAGGCATAAAAAGAAGTAAGTGTGGTGTCTCATCGTCGCCTTGCGGCTCCCACATACTCTCAACATATTTATTCTTATACCAATATCAAATTGTAGTAAAGCTTCACGGGGTCTTTTCGTCTAGTTGCGGGTAGGAGGCATCTTCACCTCCCTTGCAATTTCACTGAGTCCCACGTTGAGACAGTCGCACTATCGTTATGCCATTCGTGCGGGTCGGAACTCACCCGACAAGGAATTTCGCTACCTTAGGACGGTTATAGTTACCGCCGGCGTTCATCAGCGCTTCGGCTCAAGGCTTTGACTTGCGTCTAACCTCTCCC
Organism: Candidatus Udaeobacter sp.; assembly: GCA_035473115.1. Lineage (GTDB taxonomy): Bacteria > Patescibacteriota > Patescibacteriia > Magasanikbacterales > GWA2-37-8 > XYD2-FULL-39-9. The sequence goes on from DATION010000005.1 coordinate 107,952, forward strand.
CTTAACGTTCTGACACTGGCCAGGCATCACCCCCTATACATCATCTTACGATTTAGCAGGGAGCTGTGTTTTTGGTAAACAGTCGCAGTGCGTCTTTTGTTGTAACCTGTAAAAACAGGCAGGCCTTATCCCGAAGTTACGGCCGCTGTATTGCAGAGTTCCTAAACGTGGGTTCTCTCATGCGCCTTGGTCTACTCGACCTATCCACCTGTGTCGGTTTACGGTACGGTTATATATAGCTTAACGATTTTTACCTTTTCTAGACACCTCACCGCCTTTAGTTGACTCCACCCGAAGGCTTCGTCTTCATCTTGCGAAACGTATATAACCAAAATACGCTAAAAGTTTTAAGATGTGCAATAAAAACCAAACTATATACAGTGCAGGAATATTAACCTGCTCTTCCATCGGTTACGCCTTTCGGCCTGGCCTTAGGATCGACTAACCCTGGGGCGATTCTCGTTGCCCAGGAAACCTCGGATTTTCGGCGGGCAGGATTCGCACCTGCCTTTTTGCTACTTATGCCTGCATTCTTGCTTCTTAACACTCCACCATGACTCACGTCTGTGGCTTCAGCGCGTTAAGAACATTCCTCTACCAATGTCGCGGAGAACTTTAATTTCAAAGTTCATAGAAAGTACTATGTTTTTATTTAAATCATTGAATAGTTTTTTACTTCGTAAAAAACTGAAATAATTTAATTAGTTGAAATCATAGTTCTCCGCGACAGTTCGCAGCTTCGGTACTATATTTGAGTCCCGTACATTTTCGGCGCTAAAACTCTTGACCAGTGAGCTATTACGCTTTCTTTAAAGGATGGCTGCTTCTAAGCCAACCTCCTGGTTGTATGAGAATTAAAACCACCTTAGATACACTTAATATAGATTTAGGGACCTTAGCTAGCGATCTGGGCTGTTCCCCTTTTGGCAATGGAGCTTAGCCCTCACTGCCTGACTCCTGAGTTTTGGCTACTGGTATTCGGAGTTTGATTGAAAACGGTATCCCGAAGGACCCAATTCTCATCCAGTGCTCTACCACCAGCAGAAACACTCAAGGCTATACCTAGATATATTTCGAGGAAAACCAGCTATTACCGAGTTCGATTAGAATTTCTCTCCCATCCACAACTCATCACCGAGTGTTGCACAGCTCGTGTGTTCGGACCTCCCCTTCTATTTCTAGAAGGTTCATCCTGGTCATGGATAGCTCACCCGGTTTCGGGTTATATGCGTGCCACTAAGCGCCCGTTAAGACTCGCTTTCGCTGCGCCTCCACCCCAGAGGGGTTTAAGCATTGCGACACACAGTATACTCGCAGGCTCATTCTTCAATAGGAACACGGTCATCCATGTCTTGCGACATAAGACTCCCGCTCTTTGTAGGCGTACGGTTTCAGATACTATTTCATCGCCCTCTCCGGGCTACTTTTCACCTTTCCCTCGTGGTACTTGTCCACTATCGATCACTAAAAGTATTTAGTCTTAGACCATAGTCGGCCCAGGTTCAGACGGAATTTCACGAGTTCCGCCCTACTCAAGAACAATAACCATAATTAATTAATTTTTTTCATTTACAGGACTATTACCTTCTTTGGTTGCTCTTTCCAGAGCATTCTACTAAAAATTAATCTTTTACCTGACATACAGAAAGTCAGCATTATTGCCTTACAACACCATATAAACAACGGTCTGTCCTTTAATCCGCAGTTCAAAGTTAATCCGAAGACCAACCCATTACCACGAAAACATTTATATAGTTTAGACTTTTCCCGTTTCGCTCGCCACTACTAAGGGAATCTCTTCGATTTATTTTCCTCTGGCTACTGAGATGTTTCACTTCGCCAGGTCTTCTTCATACACCTATGAATTCAGTATATGATTCCTAACATAGTTAGGAGGGTTGCCCCATTCGGAAATCCCCGGATCAAAGCTTGCTTGAGAGCTCCCCGAGGCTTATCGCACTCTGCAACGTCCTTCTTCGTCTTTTAGTGTCAAGGCATTCACCATACGCCCTTATTTTAATTGCGCACGACTAAAGCACTAAAAAGTGCTTCTCCCATTTGCGGATTTCCTATTAAGAATCCGCGGGATTAATCGCGTTTGTGTAGTATTACCTACATACCCTATTATTGTTTATAAATTGTCAACGTACACGCGTTGCAACCTTTACTTTCATTTCAATCAAAGTGAGTCCCGAAGGAGAATCCCATTGGGAAAATCTGCCTTACGGTTCTCGCTTCGCCTGAAATGATTTTTATTTTATCACTTTATAAAACACAACGACCGCCTGCAAGCGGTCTCTCAAAACTGAGGATTTAACCACTCGGACTAACTGAGTAAAAATTTAATCTGTTTTATCATTTTGATATTTTAGAATAAAATTTATTTACCCAGAGGTCCAAGCGATACTTTTTTTGTATTCTACTTGTGGACTTGGTTCGTAATTAAATTACGATTTTGCGTAGGAGCATTATATCACTACCAAAAATTTTGTCAAGAGCCAAAGGCAGGGATAAAATGGGGATAAATCAGTCCTTAAAAACTACTACACAATTACCCTCTTTTACATCAATATCAGCAATGATATCTTTGAGCTCTTTTGTCTCAAATAAAGCCAAAACTACTTCTCTCATTTTACCCGCTCCGCCGCCATAAATCACCCGTACCATCTCTTTATCCGAATGGTAATTTTCTAAAATAAATAATCTGACTTCATCTTCAATTTCATGAGGAAATTTGCCATGCAGATCCAGCTCTGGCATTTTTACACCCAGCTCAGCTGCAAATATTTGTGATTCGGATTTTTCCATATTTACTCTAAAACTACTTTAGCTCTACAAGGATCATTAAGTTAGTTTTCTTAAGATAATTATTTACCAAGCGCATGTTCAATTAATACTTTAGAAAACTTTTCCGGCTCATCATAATTAGGAAAATGAGCAGAATGTTCAAAAGTGATAAATTCTTTTTTCCTAGCTTGCAAATGATTATAAAACTTAACTGCGATCTCATAAGGAGCGATAGCATCGTGCTTTCCATTGATAAAATGAACTGAAGCGTCAACTTTTTCTATAGTTTTAAATAAATTTAACATGTTAAATTCTGGCATTAAAGCATTCTGACAGAATTCCATCCCTCGGATTGTTTTTACAATATCTCCAATCTTATAAAATTTAGAGAAAAGCATATTCTTGATTCCTGACAATAATAACTGAGCATAACTGAACCCAATTCTTATTCCTCCAAAATCGGTAAGAATTTTGGCTCGTTGTTGAAATCTCTTGCCGCCAATAATAGGGTTTTTCTTCAGATCTTCTATCTTTTTTATAATTTTCTTATTATTAACTTCTTTGGCTTTCTGCATAGCAAAGTCAAGAGCCAAAACATTGGCGGTCGGGATATCAATATCCAACCCTACAAGAAATAACTCGCTAAATAAACTACCTTGCTCAGCAGCCGCCATTAAGCTTACGGTAGCACCAACGGAATACCCAACAACAGTAGCGTCCTTTTTATTATATTTTTTTAAAAGATACTGCGTGCACGAAATAACATCTTTGGACAGCTGAGAAAAATTGATTGATTTGGGATCAATCTGCTCGTTAAAAGACTTACCGCAACCGCGCTGATCCCAATAGGCTACTAAAAAATTGTTCTCTAGATGAAGCAATTTCTCCATTGTGTCAGCTTCTGGAATAATCGGTAACCCAGGGCCGGCTTGCACATGAATAAGCAAAGGAGCATCTGTACTTTTTCCACGAATAAGAACCCATTGCTCGCTACCGTTTATATTTATTTTTTCTAAACTATTTATTTTCATATGTTTGTGCCGCGGGAGAGACTCGAACTCTCATTCTCTTGCGAGAACCAGCTCCTAAGGCTGGCGTGTCTACCAATTTCACCACCGCGGCAACTTGTCCGTCATAGTTCGCTCAAACGAACGGAGACAGGATGCGCATATTTAAACATAAACTAAACAAAAAATCAACCCTGTACTAGATCCGCACGGCGGCTCAGCACAGGGCAAGCCCCGAAACAAATAAAGACTCCTGTATTAGGAGTCTTTATTCTAAAATATATTTTATCTATCTCTTCCACCATGTCCGCGATGAGGCGGGCGTGATCCGCGTTCAAAAGCCGGTTGATCGACAAAGCCTTCTGGTTTTGGCAATAACTGTTTCATGCTCAAACTAATTCGGTTCATGCTATCAATTTCTTTCACAATTACTTTTACTTTATCACCCAGACGCATGACATCACTTGGTTTGTTGGTTCTGCTCCAAGCGATTTCACTCACATGCACCAAGCCGTCTTGGCCAGGAAGCACATTTACAAAAGCGCCAAAGTCTTCTAAACGAACAACTGTGCCATCAAAAACTTCTCCCGCTTTAACTTCGCGAGTTAAATCCTTTACCCACTGTACAGCTTTTTCCATGCCAGCAGCGTCGGTGGAAGTAACAAATACTCGGCCATCATCTTCAATATCAATTGAAACTCCGGTTTCGGCAATAATTTTGTTGATCATCTTGCCTCCCGGACCAATAACATCACGGATCTTTTCCGGATTAATATTGATAGTAATAATGCGAGGAGCATACTGGGAAAGATCAGCGCGAGGAGCAGCAATTATCTGGCTCATAAAATCCAAAATTTTATGACGCGCTTCTTTGGATTGAGCAAAAGTTTGTTTAACTATTTCCCAGCTCAAGCCGTGAGTTTTGGTATCCATCTGAATTGCGGTAACACCGTCGCGAGTACCGGCAATCTTGAAATCCATTCCGCCCGGGCCATCTTCGACATCTTGCAAGTCAGTAATAACTTTCCAATTGCCTTTATTATCACTGGCCAAACCCATCGCAATTCCAGCGACCGGTTTTTTAATTGGCACACCAGCATCCATTAAAGAAAGGGTTGAGCCGCAAACTGAAGCCATAGAACTTGAACCATTGGAACCCAAAACTTCGGAAACTACGCGCATTGCATAAGGGAATTCAGTTTCAGCTGGTAGCATTGGTTCTAAAGCGCGTTCAGCCAAAGCGCCGTGGCCAATAGCTCGATTGCCTGGTCCGCGCAGCGGGCCAGTTTCGCCATAAGTAGCTGGGGTATCGCTATAATGATGCATGTAGCGTTTAGTACCTTCTTCTTCCATGGTGTCTAAGGTCTGCACATCACCCGGAGCTCCTAAAGTAACAACTGATAACACTTGGGTATCACCGCGCATAAACATAGCTGTCCCATGAGTGCGAGGCAGTAAGCCAACTTCACCGCTGAGCGGACGAATGTCAGTAATAGCGCGACCATCTAAACGTTGATTATGTTTAATAATCCGTTCGGTAATATATTTTTCTACATAAATTTTAACTCGGCCCAAAACAATCTTGGCAATTTTTTCATCAACTTCTTTAGCTTTTAGCATTTCAGCAATGGCTTCGCTAAACTTATCTACTAAAGCCACACGTTCACGGCGATCAATTTTTGGAGAATTAAAAATCCAATCTTCCACATGGCTGGCAACCAGTTCAACGGCTTCTTGCTCAACTTTCTGCAATTCCATTTCTTTTTCATCTTCGGTTGCAGATAAATTTGATTTTGTTTGACCAACTTCTTTTTGAATTTTATTTATAAAATCCAAAACCGGAGCCATTGCTTTAGCGCCAAACTGCATAGCTTCGATAACCTTGTCTTCCGGAGTTTCTTTACAGCCAGCTTCCACCATAATTACTTTTTCCGGAGTGCCGGCCACGACAATATCTACATTGCTAGTTAATCTTTCGGCAATAGTGGTGTTTATTTTCCACTGGCCGTTTACCTCGCCAACCCGCACGCCAGCAATCGGCCCTTCCCAAGGAATAGAAGAAATTGTTAGGGCAATCGAAGCGGCGATCATGGCTGGAATTTGCGAATCAACTTCACCGTCAAAAGAAAGCGCAGTTAAAATAACCTGCACATCATTACGCAGACTTTCAGCAAACAACGGACGAATAGCGCGATCTACCAAACGACCAGACAAAATTGCTTCATCGCTCGGACGGCCTTCACGCTTAATAAAGCGACTGCCTTTTATTTTTCCGGCGGCGTAAAGTTTTTCTTCAAAATTTACCATTAACGGCAAAAAATCTATGCCGTCGCGAGTATTCTTGCTAATGGTGGCTGTAGCCAACAACACAGTGTCGCCATAACGCACTGTACAAGAAGAATTAGCTTGCAAAGCAAGCTTGCCGACTTCCACAGACAAGGTTCTTCCTCCCCATTCCATGGACCAATTTTTTACTGCCATATATTTTTTCCCCAAAGGGGGGTCCCTTGGGACTTTCTGAAGATGATTTGAGAGCTACAGACCAATATGGTCTATGTGTCCTCAAACCAACTTCTTTAAATAATTAATTTTATTATACTATTTTCTTTGGCAACGGATTCTGTTTTGCCGGTAAATTTGGTTTAGGTGGATAAACTTTTTTATTCGCCACATAACGCTTATCGGCAATCAAAAACTTTCCTTTTTCTTGACCTAGATCGATAAAATCATCAGCTGCATCTATTAATTTCCCCGAAGTTGTACCGCCAAAAGCAGCCACTTCCACTTGTTTGCCTTGCGCTCTTAGATACTCAACTAATGGCACATAGTCGCCATCACCGCTAACTAAAACTATGGCATCCAAACTTGGAGAAAAACGAATCGCATCTACTGCCAAACCAACATCCCAATCGGCCTTTTTTTCACCGCCCAAAAATATCTGCAGCGGCTTATCTTTTGTCTCAATACCTACATTATATAAGGCATCAAAAAAAGGTTGCTCTTCTTTGCTTTCAGTGCTGACAACATAGGCAATAGCTCGGATAAGCTTTCTGCCTGCGATTGCTTCTTTTACGATGTTACCGAAGTTTACTTTAGCGCCAAACAAATTTTTGGCGCTATAATACATGTTCTGAACGTCAATAAATACTCCGACCCTTTGGTCAGGATGTTTGAGAGAGTTTCTTTTTTTATTAAGCTGATTCATGTTTATTGCCAATTAAGTCTATCTCATCTACCAGTTCTTCTTCCAAATCAACATGTGAGCCATCTGGTTTAGTAATAACCTTAGCTGGTTTAATCTTAAGTTTTTTTACCAAATCTTCATAGCTTTCTGGATTTTCTTTCTTCAAATAACGCATTAAGTTGCGGCGGCTGCTTACCTTGTGCAATAAACCACGGCGAGAAGAATGGTCTTTAGGATGAATTTTTAAATGACCGGCCAGTTCTTCGATTTCGGCTACCAAAATAGCGATCTGGACTTCGTTTGAACCGGTGTCGCCTTCATGAGTCTGAAACTTCTTAATTATCTGCTGCTTCTTTTTTTTGTCTAACATACAAATTTTGTTTAACGAGCTGGCCAAGAGTATGCTTTTGGCAGTCCGCCCCCGCTTAGCGGGGTTGATGAATAATATTAAGAACTATAATGGAAAACAGTAAAAATGTCAACCCCTTATCTGCCTTTTGTAAGCTAACCAATCGTTAGTTATCGCAATTTATTTTACTAATCTGCCAAAAATAAAAGCCGTCAAACCATAAGAAACCGAGACTAAAATAAACCCGATAATAGCGGCGTACATAGCTTCTTTGGCTTTGGAAACAAATTCTTCATTGCCTCGGGCAGTCATCCAACGTAATCCGGCATAAAGAATAATAACCAAAAAAACTAAACCAGCAATAGACAAGACTATGCTGATGATAGAGCCAATAACTGAATAAATATTGGTATTACTACTATACTGAGCCTTACGAGCAGTATCTTCCAAACCAAAAGTTTGCGCCCTCACCGGACTTACTGCCATTAATAAAATGGCGAACATTATGGCTGATAAAGCAAACTTTTTAAGCATAATCTTATGAATAATATGTTAAATATCATAGCACACCTTGATTAATCTGTAAAAATAATGTATGCTATTTGTGCTATACTAAAGTTTCTATAACTAATACTAATTGAAGACTCCATCGTTTAATGGATAGGACACTAGCCTTCTAAGCTGGATGTGTAGGTTCGATTCCTACTGGGGTCACAGAGCTTCGCTAAGGCTACGCCCTGCAAGCTAAATACATGGTGGCCATGGTATAACGGTTATTACGTGAGATTGTGGATCTCGCAACATGGGTTCAACTCCCATTGGCCACCCAAAAGTTGTTTTTTATAAACAACAAACACTCATCTTATCAGGTATGAAACTATCCTTTGCTATACCCGCATATAATGAAGCAGGAACTATTGGCAAATGTCTAGACTCAATACTTAACGAAGTAAAAAAAAATTCATACATGGATAATGTTGAAATTATTGTAGTTGATAACGCTTCAACGGATAATACGGCAGAAATTGCAAAAAAATACCCGGGTGTAAAAGTTGTGCCTGAGCCGCGCAAAGGACTATGTTTTGCCAGACAACAAGGTTACCAGTCATCTACCGGAGATATGATTGCTAACGTAGATGCCGACTCAGTTCTTTCACCAGGTTGGATCAATAAAGTTTTTGCAGAATTTTCTAAAGATGAAAAACTGGTGGCTTTAAGTGGTCCGGTAATTTATTATGACCTTGGCACGTTTGACAACTTACTTACTTCTATTTTTTTACACTTAGGATTTGTTTTACACCTTATCAACCATCACATTCTTCGCAGAGGCTCTATGCTGCAAGGAGGAAATTTTATCTTGCGTAAAAGCGCTTTGGAAAAAGCCGGCGGCTTTGATCTATCGGTTGATTTTTATGGAGAAGATACAAATATCGCGCGCCGAATCTCTCCTCTGGGCAAAGTAAAATTTACTTTTCAACTGCCAATTTATACTTCCGGAAGACGATTGCGAGCCGAGGGAGTAATTATGACTGGCGCGCGCTACGCCATCAATCATATTTGGATACTTATTTTTAATAAACCGTTTACAAAAAAATACCAAGACATTAGGTACTAGATTATAAAAACTTTTTCTAAATTATCTGGTCACGTTTGCAGAAGCGCTAGAACTAAATGGATCCGGCAGAAGAATTTTTGGTAGTAGCTGAAATTAAAACAGTAATTACGTAAGTTGTTAAAGCGTAAGCGGACAGAATAATTGCCAAACCAATAACTCCGTTGGTTAACAAGCTTTTGGCTGTGCTTATCTTATCCTCTTCACCGCCGGCAGTCATCCATAAAAATCCGGCATACAAAGCCATTACAAAAAATATTATCCCCACAAAACCTAAAGCAAACCGGATAACTGTCGCTACCATTAAACGTATATCTTTTGAGTTTGCGTTTGAAGTGTTAACACCGGCGGCATTACCGGCTGTTCTTAACTGATCTAAGGCTTCTTGCTGAACGCTAGACGTAGCCGCTACAGCATAATCACTAAAAACAAAACCAACAGTAAGCAGTAGTAGTGAAAAAAAAGTTATAAATATTTTTTGCATAAAAAATTAAGAAGTAAGCTCAAATGATTTTGATAGAACAAAATAGGTAATGCTATAAGCTGACAAAATAATAATTAAACCGATTACCGCAGTCTTTAAAATTCCCATTGCTTTTTCGATATTTTCTTCATTGCCGCCGGCTGTCATCCACAAAGCTCCGGCATAGACAGTTAAAGCCAAAAATACTACTCCCAAAGTTCCTAAAATTACTTTGATAAACTTACCAACTGTTTCGGAAAAAGTATTGCTGCCGACAGCTGTTGTTGAATAACCGCTTTTTTTGGCAATATCTTGAGATAAGTCAGTTTGGGCGTAAATATTTGCAGCCGGAGATAATAATACACCAAACGACACTGCCAGTATAATTAAAAATTTTTTCATACAAAACTTTTTTAGCATGATGTTAGTGTCCAGACTTCTTGAAAACCGGTGCAATCGGACTGAACACTAGGGATATTTTGACCGCTGGAAGCATTATGACAGCAGCCAAGATTAGCAGTGTTTACTGGCGGAACATTATTACTTTGCTGATTTGTGCCGGCCACCGCTCCTAATTTAGTAGTTACGAAATAAGTGATGGCATAAGCAGACATAATAATAACCAAACCGATAATAGATGCTTTTATAATCTCTTTAGCTTTTTCTACGGGTTCTTCAGCTCCTTGCGCCGTCATCCACATCACTCCGGCATAGATAGTTAGAACTAAAAATATTGTACCCACCAAAGCTAAAATAGTTTTTATTACGGTAGCGATAGCACTCCCTAAATCACTTGAAAGCCCAGTTTTGCTTGGGTCAGCGACTTTATTTAAAATTTTACCGGCATCTTTTAATCCCTGAGCCGAAACAAACACCGGGGTCATTAAAGCCAAAGCTATACTTACAAGAACTATTTTTTTAAACATATTTTATTTTCAAAAATTTATTTTAAGCTTAGCTTAAGGCACACAACATTGAATATTGGCTGCTCCCGGACAAGCACCAGGTATGTAGCCGCCTGCTCCAGAACAAGCTATGCTTGTATCCTGACAGACACCGCCGAGATCGGTAATACATCTATTTGAGCTTCCGGAAGAACTGGTAGAGCCGCTGCTAGTAACCTGGGTAAGACTACTAAAGACAAAGCTAGAAATAGCATAAGCGGCTAAAACAATTGCTAATCCGATAGCCGCATGTAATAAAATATCTTTAGCTTTTTCTGCTTTATCGGAAACTCCAAAGGCAGTCATCCATAAAAATCCAGCATACAGAACCAAGATAAAAAATATACCGCCCACAAAAGAAAGTGCCACACCAACAACATTTCCGATAAGTTCCGGAATTGTGACTGCCGGAGTTGACTTTGTATTTATTAAATTTGTACCTTGAGCGGCATCTTTTAAGCCAAAATCTTCGGCCAAAACTAAATGAGGAAGAGTTACTCCTAGTATTGCCAAAATTATAAATACTTTTTTTAATGCCCTCATAAATAATGAAGTATTTTATCTTGCCTTTCTGAGCATAGTTGAGGAACTCTTTTTTAAACCGCTAAATAATTAAAAAGTTTCTCTACTTTGATCATAATGACAGACGCCGTTTTATACTGTATTTAAACAGGGAATTACGCGCTTGTTTATCATGATATTGTCGACAAAACAAGCGCGCTGTTCTTTATAAAACAAATCCCCTGCTTTAATTTGATTACGGAGCGGTTGTAGCGGAAACTAAACTGTTGATTACGTAAGTTGCCAAAGCGTAGGCAGACAAAATAATCGCCAAACCGATAATACCAGAGAATATGTATCCCTTGGCTTCTCCTGTTTGTTCTTCATTTCCACCAGCAGTCATCCATTTAAAACCACCGATTAAGATAATTACTACGGCTACGATACCGAGCAACCCCATAGCGGTTTTAATAATGCTAGCTACTGTGACGCGGATATCTTTTTGGCCCAAACCTGTGGAAGCGCCATATTGAATACCTAAGTCACTTGGAGTAACTAATGTTTGCGCCATTACCAAAGATGGAGCCATCATACCGATAGCTGCTAAAACAGCAAACAATTTTTTCAATTTCATCATATTTTCACCCCCTTTCCAATATAAAATATATTATAATTTTCCATAAAATTTTTCACAAACCGCTAACTTTAAAATCTAAATTACTATACCATACCCATTTACTTTTTGCTAGTCAGGTAATCGGTAAATGTAGACAACAATAAATAACTTGAAAAAACAAGAATTACACCGATAATTGCCCAGACCATGGTTTGCGTTCCGGTTTTTACTTTTTCTGGATTGCCGGCTGAAGTAAGCCATTGGAAGCCTCCCCAAATCAACATTAGCAAAGTTAAAGCACCAATAATTCCCAGAGCTCCTTTGATAATAACATTAATTATACCGGTAGCTTCGGTGCCGCTGCTTAATGGGTTATCTAAACTGCAAATTTCTTGACCGCTGGCGTTAAAATTACAATTTTTTGCGGGAGAAGTTTGAGCCAACACAGAAGCAGGCAAAATAGCTAATCCGATTATATATAAAACTAAAATTATTTTTTTCATAATCGAAATGAATGAGTTGAATAATTTTAGATAAAATAATGAGTTTACTCAATTATTTTATCTAAAATTATTCATGAGTGAATGAGTTTATATTTTAATATAATCGAAATGAGTGAGTAAAATAGACAGTGAGACATTTCATAGATCGCTTGCGAGCTAGAAATGTTGAATCTGGATATTTTTGAACGAATGAGTTTATATGGGCTTTAGCCCATATAATAATATTTTTATACTCCTAAAGAGCTAAATATAAAGCTGGCCAAAACATAACTAGCTAACATCATTACTACCCCCAGAGTAGTCCAAACCATTGTGATTTTAGCTTTTTCTACCTGCTCGCTGCCACCCGAAGCGGTCATCCATAAAAATCCGGAATAAATATATAAAACCAACGCTATTGAACCAATAAAAGCTAATAAAATTTTTATGGTTCTATTGATAATATCGGTCGGACCGGAAAAATTAGCTTTATTCAATATTGATCTGGCTTGATTTTTTAAATCTCTGGCACTTGTGCCAGACACGCCGCTGCCAGCGGGACAAGGGTCTGAAGTTATATTGCCTTGGCATGATTTCTTGGCCGCTGAATAATACATTGATTCTATATTTTGACAGCCATCAGCTTGAACACAACCCCACTGTCTCAGAGGGGGCGGACAAGAACTCGAAATAGAACTGCAAAAATCAAAATTATCTCCGCAATAGTTTGCACATATTCTATTGGCAGTTTCTACCGAATCAGCTGAAATAGTTTTACATTCTTCGTTTTTAATACAGCCAAACTCTTTTTCCGGCGGGCAAGGCACCGCTAAACGAAGACAATTACCGCCAATATTAAGGCTGGCACAGGAATTTTGACAAACAAAAGCGGCAGACTCAAAACTGCCAGCTGTGACATTTTTACAACCCATATTTCCTTGACAGCCAAACTCATCCGCTCTTGCTTTATCAGCCTGAGCTGAAAAAAATAAGATACCAGATAAAATAAATAAAATATATTTTCCTCTAAAAATTTTCATACATCAATTGTATTAGCCTAACAATGTATAATCTGTTTTTAAACCAACAGCTGTTCCCAAGAATCTGACCAGCATATAAGCGCTAAAAACTATAACTAACCCGATAATGGCAGCCACCAAAATATCTTTACCTTTTTTTACCTGATCAGAAGATCCTTGAGACAGGATTAAGGTAAACCCACCATAGATAAAAGCCAGCAACGCTAAGGCGCCGACAATCGTAAATAAATAACTGACAAACTTTAATAAGAGAATTACAAATATACTTATACTGCGGCATTCACCTTCATCGCTAGGATTGCCGGTCGGCTCTTTTAAAGCGCAGTCGGGAATAAATTTACTAGTTCCGGATGCTGTATTGGCAGTTTGTGCCAAAACTTGTTTCGTACCAAAAAACAGCGATGCGAACATTGTAAAAATTAAAATAACTTTTGAAAAACGAGACATAATTTTATTGTGTCTGACTAATCTTGGCCGCGGCGCGATTTAAAATTTCCTGTTTCCATTGCAATTCCTGCTCTGACTGAGGCGCCGGAAGCAACCATTCCCGCGTCATATCATTTAAGGCTTTAACGGCAGTATCATAATCCTTGCCTTTATACCAACTATCAGAAACTAAAGCTTGTGAAACAAATGGATAAAGTTCGGTGTTATCCAACTGCATAGCTATATAAGCGCGCAAGGCAGATGGCCGGCCGGATTGATCTAAGTAATCTTTGGTGGCCTTGGAATGAGCTAAGTAATTTAGCAAAGCCCAAGACTCATTTTTGTTTTTTGATTTTTCTAAAACAGTCTGCACCCAATAGTTGGCTGCGTTTACCGGCTGTTCGGGATTAAGCTGCAGCATTGGTAAAATAGAAACATTTAACTGCGGAGCGCGCGCTTTTATGACCGGATAATGATAGCTATAACCAAAGAAGAATGCCAACGAACCATTAACGAATTTATCCAGAGCATTGTCCATGCTTTCATTCCAAGAATAGGTATCACGGGCAGGATTAGCAAAATCGGTATAAAAATCCATTACCGACATAGCTCGGCTAGCCTGATTTTGAAAAATAGCTGAACCGTTTTTATCTACCAAACTGACGCCGCTTTGTTTGAAAAGAATATAAAGAAGATCTTCAAAGCCGGGAATGTTGTTTCCAGTTCCCAGTCCGGCTCCGGATTGTAAAATTTTGCCTGATTTTTTATCAAATTTAGTCAGCTGTTTAACCGCCTTCTGAAAATCTTCCCAATTTTTTGGCGGCTCAGCCACACCCGCTTGATCGAGCAGGTCTTTATTATAAAATAAAGCGATGTTTTCTAAAGATAAAGGCAAGCCATAAACTTTTCCGTCCATTATTACGTCATTTTTAACAGCCTGAACATATTCTTTATCAATTTGAATGGCTGTCGGCAAATTTACAGTAGGCGTGTCTATAATAGTCTGAGTTCCTAAAGTTGTTTTTTCTACCCGTACCGTGGCGTCCGGAACTGAAGCAGGCATTGGAGATAATTTTGGCTGATAAAAACGTAGCCAGCGATTGCGCACTGAAATAATATCCGGCCCTTTATCTTCGGCCAAAGCTTCAAGCAAACGCGGATAAATTTCTTCAGCTCTAAGCTGTTTTAAATTAACAGTTAAATATGGACGATCAGCTTTGTATTTATCTATCTGCACCTGCAGAGCGTCAACATCATCAAAAACAGTCCAAAATTCTAAAGTGACTGGTTTGGTAGCTTCTATTTGCTGTTGAGACAAACCTTTACAGCCTAAACCAAACAAAGGCAAAGTAATTGCTATTGCTAGAATAGGAAAAAGCTTCTTAAGCATAGATAAATTTTATTTTGCTCTAATAGCTTTGGCTATTATATCACACTGCGTAAATAACTTCTAAATTCTTCTGATAATTTTTTATCGCGCAAAGCAAAATCAACATTAGCTTTAAGGTAGCCAAGCTTTGAACCGGTATCATAATAAACGCCGTCTATCTTTTTGGCGTAAATTGGGCGTTTTTTAAGCAGTTTGAAAATTGCATCTACTAACCAAAGTTCGCTATCTTTTCCCAACTCGGTTTTTTCTAGAGCTTCAAAAATATCCGGCGTAAAAATAAAACCGCCCAAACTGGCTAAACGCGAAGGAGCTTTGGCTGGACCAGGTTTTTCTACGATATTTTTAATTTGATAAGTACCGTCTTCGACTGTTAATGCATCTATAATCCCATGCTTTTCTGTACCTTTATCATCTACTTCATAAGCGGTAAGGACCGGATTTTCAAATTTTTCATAAACCTCTATTAGCTGTTTAAGCTGCGGTTTTTTTGGCGCATAAAAAAACTCATCGCCCCACATTACAGCAAAAGGCTCATCGCCAATAATATCTTTGGCGCATAAAACTGGCGTGCCGTTGCCATACGGACCTTTTTGACGAATAAAGATAAAATTAGCCATATCAGCAATTTTTTGTACCTCTTCAGCCATTTCATCCTTGCCTTGTTTTTTTAGCCAATTAAATAATTCATAATTTGGACTAAAGTGGTCCTCTACCGCCCGTTTACTTGGGCCGGTTACCATTATAATATCGGTAATGCCGGATTTTACAGCATCTTCAACTACATATTGAATAATCGGCTTATCTACCACTGGTAACATCTCTTTTGGCTGAGCCTTGGTCGCTGGTAAAAACCGAGTGCCCAGACCAGCTACGGGAATAACTAATTTTCTGATTTTAGACATAAAAAATTAAATAAAAACTACCTTTCAAAACTCGGTTTATTATACAAACTAAGCCAAAACTTTGCAAATTATAAAAATATTATTTTACTACTTCCCAACTGATAAGATTGTATTCCGAACCAACCGGAAATCCTGGTGGCGGGCCATAGGTTAGGTTGGCATCATAATTATAAGTTTGGGTCTGATACCCGGAAACAACATTATTGCCTGATAACCAAGAAACACCACCCACTTTGTACAAAATTCTTGAACCAAACACATTTAAAGCTGTTTTTACGGGACTGCCTGAGCCGCTATAATTATATCTTTTGAAAGTTCCGTTCTGAGAAAGCAGAGCGCCATCAATATTCAAAGTATCCGGGCTACTATAAGGAAGTAAGATATTTTGATCAGCGATTAAGCCTAAATTATTAGTGCCGTCAGCTGCCAGATAAGTGAGATTGCCATTGATAACCATAAACTTGCCGACTCCACCACCGACTGTTACTCGGCCTTTTAAAACTCCATCTACCCAAACATTATCATCAACATATATATAGCTACTGGTAGGAATGGTATGCACTGTGGCTGAACCAAATGTTTTAGCATCAATACACGGCGTTGGATTAACATCAAATGTTGTGCCGGTATCGGGATCTCTATCTTTGCCGGCGTGAGCTGTACAAGTTAAAACTTTTGAGACACTGACTGTGCCATTATTTATAAAACGAATTCGCCAGCCCAATTGACCGGAAGAAGATAAATATGGCCAATTCCCTCCGCCTTCAGCCATTGTTGCCGCTTTAATTTCAGCCAATTTTGCAGTCACAGCCGAAAAATCTTTGGCCGGAACTGGAAATTGCCAATAAGTGGTCGGACCGCCCGCTCCCCAGACACCTGGTTTATTACTGCGAGAAGAAGTATTGCCGCTACAATGAATAGTCGGGCAAGTATACGTAGCCATAGCACTCATAACTGGAGCATTAGCCACGCCGTCAAATCTGATACCGCCATTAGCCTGAATCTTTCCAAAACTTGGGCCGGTTAAAAATAAATTTGCGTTTTGCAAAACTGCAAAATCAGCCAGGGACGGAAATCCTAAGCGTGCTTTAATGATCCGCTGACTATTTGTTTGACTGTTAAGCACGCCGGTTGATTGAACGGTAACAACTGTTGAACCGGTGGATGGTTTTGTGATAACCAAAGAAAATTGTCCGATAACTTTGCCATCTTTATCTTTATAATCATGCACATATGGCCCGGGAGTGCTGGTGCCATGACCATCATAATAATCCGTTTTGGAGTGAGCTAAATGCCAGCGATAATAATTTATTCCGGCATCGGCTATTTGCAAAGCCATTTCTCGATTATGTTTTCTGTTGGAAGCGGTGTTTTCGGCAACAGCATAGCCGGAAAGGCCGAGGACAATTATGGATAAACTAATCGTACCAAAAACCATTACAAACAATAATATATTGCCGCGTTTATTTTTTAAAAATCTTTTATAATTTTTTTCTAAAAATTTTAGGATCATATCCTGCTTAATTAATTATCCTTCAAGTTTCTTAGCAATGCTTTTGATTCAATAAAAAATGGCACCGGAGTTAAGTGAGGATCTTCGTCAAGCTGCAAAGTAATTTTTACCATTCGCACTTTGGTAATATCTATCGGCATTGGCAAAGAGGCCTGGGCTCCGGAATAGGCGCTATCATAATAATAAAAAATATTTGTGCTGGTGTTGGCAACATCATGAGCCACTACCGTAATAACCTCATTGCCGGAAGGATAAGTGAGCGGGGTGCCAGTTGGTTTGATTACACCTTTTTTTAAAGTTCTGTTTGAAAAAAAATACCGCAATCGCTCTCTTAGAGTGTCGCTATCAATATTGCTATAAAAAACTATTGATGAAGTGGAAGCCGATTCAATTGGATAGCCGCCAATACTGGAAAGTGAAGCTGTGCGCAATTCATTAACAAAATCCTGCGTCACTTTACGTCCTTCATTTTGAGTTTTTAATTGTTCCCAAACAATTCCGTTATACCTTGTGCTGGTTAAATAGAGGGCCGAAACTCCTAAAATTAAAAAACTAAATATACCAATAGCCACCAGAACTTCTACCAGAGTTAAGCCGCGATTATTAATTTTAAATTCAACAAAAAATTTAGGCATATATTTTAAGGAGACATCTCAACTACGGCTTCGGCATTTCCACTGACATCGACAGTGTCATTGGTGGAAGTGTAACCGGACCGAGATACATTTACAGTATACGTATCTGGCGATAAACCGCTAAAAAATATCTGTCCGGGAGGAATACAGCTGGTAATGTAAGTAAAAGCAACTTCCGAAAGAGTGGGAGTAAAAGAATTATTTGCTGTATTTAAAAATACCTTATATCTTAAATACCGGTGGCCATTATGGCCGCTCCAAATTAGCGTGCTAGTCGGGGTATAATAAGTGTCGCTGGCGCCATCTGGTCCGCTAAAATCCCATTGGCTAGGGCTGCTGGAATTAGTGGAAGCCAATTGAAAAGTAATCGGGTTAACACCTGTCTCGGCAGGCTGAGATAAAGGCGAGAATACGATATTATTGAAATTTGCTGCCACTCCCAAATCTATAGTGGCCGACTCTAACCAGCCGCTGCCCAAATAAATACTGCCAACTTTTTTTAATTTTAAATCTCCGTCCGGAAAATTATTTTCTATATTTCCATTGTCGGCAAAATATTGATCCTGATTAAGATAATCCACTTGTCCGGAACCACCGCTCCAATCAGTTTGACGCACAAAACCATAACCGGTTACTCGGCTTTCGTTATAGCCACTGCCAATAACCTGCACGGTAGCATCGGATAATGGCAAACCGGTACTAGCATCTTTTACTTCTACTAAAAGAGAATTAGCAGAATGCGGCTGCAAAATAATAGAGGCATTTTGGGTTAAACCAGGCGTCAAATCTATCGGCAATAACGGAGTAGATCCCCCGATAGTATAAGCGGGGCTAGTAACAGATACATGGTACTTATCCCACTCAAAATTTGAAAAGTTATAATCGCCGCTACTATTAGCGGTTAAATTTTTATTATACTTAAAAACATCCGGACCCGTACCGATTTTCTTTTCGCCTACTATATTAAACGGTACGCTGGCCACAGAAGCACAGGCCGGACTAATAAAATGCAATCCAAGAGAGCCTGTTTTATCTATAGAAAAACTTAGGTCGGTAATCGCTTGACTAACCACATTGGCCGGAGGTTTAACTGGATTTGGTACATCTATACTTACCGGCACAGTATAATCTGAAGAATACCCGGACTTGCTGATATTTATATGATAACTTAAAGTGCCGGTAGGAGTATCTATGATCCGTAAAAACCCATCACTATCGGTAACATCGCTAACAACAACATTGGGAGTTTGAGCGGTATTAGTTACTGAAACATTAGCTCCAGCTACCGGCAAACCGTTATTATCAAACACTTGGATAAACAGTGCTCCGTTTTGACTGGCACCTTCTAGTTGTTTAGGAGAGACAATTGTGCTTAAAATTACTGGCGTTTGCTGCAAACAGCCCAAACAGATGGCCGACATTTCCACCAATTTATAGTCTGCCGGCGCGGTATCGTTTGGCGTTCCGCCCAGAGTGCCATCAAACGGATCATCTATATTTCTGACGGTGGTAACTAAAGAAAAAATCTGACTATCGCGGATAGTGCTGGTTACTGCGGGCAGAACACCGCTAGGTATACCATTAATAATACCGACTTGATCATAAGGAAGATTACGAGCTACTTCTAGCCGCTCAGCCAAAAGCGCAGTTTCCAAAATTTTCATGCGCGACTGATAAACAACTTTAAACACCAAGCTGATGCCAGAGTAAATTCCTAAAGCAAATAACAAAAAAATAGCCGAGGCCATTATTACCTCTAGAAGGGTAAAACCTTTTTTGTTTAAAAAAAGTTTATTCATTATTTATATTATACCATAACTTAACAAGTAAAAAAATAATCCCAAAAACATTTTCTGAGACGAAGTTTAATCAGCGCGATAAACAGCAAATTTATTCTAAGTAGGCCTTATTGGCGATAAGCGAGAGTAATTCTTTTACTCTACTTTGACCATCTGTTTCGGTTTTGGCGGCCAAAAAAGCATTCCATGTTTGGGTGAGAGATTCGTCATGGATATCGGCAACTGCGTTTTGCAATTCAACTCTGGTATTAAAATCTACAGCTCCGTTGGCATTTAAAACTTTATCGATAAATAATTTTTGAAATGCCAGGATCTTTTTATTATGAACAGTCCTTGAAAGCTGGTTTTGAGCTATATCTAATTGTGATTTTTTGGACGCAAATTCAATCCCCCAAACGATATTGGACGCTAACAAAAGAAAGATAACAAATAAGGTCGTCTTGTTAAAATAATTCATCATATTTATATTAAAGAATATTTTATTTAACTGGTAATGTTTTTCTGGATCGGCGACCTTTTATAAAATCAACCAAAAGAGCTATGCCAAAAATTATAATGATTAGCATCTTCCAATCAATAAATGTTTTGTACCACTGCCTAATTTCTATCATCTCAATATTAAAATGAACTCCTGCTCCTTCTTTAACATCAAACTGATCACTCTTATAGGATTTATACCCTTTGGCTTCGGCAGTTATATAATACTTACCCGGCGGAACTAAAAATGAATATTTGCCGGTATTGTCGGTAATTTGCGGATTGGTTTGGTGATATTTTGCCGCATCCCAAAGAGACGGAGAGTCATTTATAATATTAACTAACGACACCTTAACATTATCCAATCTAACCTCTTTGCCTTGAGGATTTTTTTCATAAACATAGCCTTCGGGATCAACTACTGTAATCATTCGCAATTCCTTTGATCCTTTCTCTTTATCTTTATAATTTATAACCGTAAGTACTTCATATTCTCCTTCTACTTCTGGCGCAGGAATTTCCGCTGTAAATATTCCATCATGATCCGGATCGGTATATTCAAATGAAAGAACGAGCAACTCCTGTTCGACTGTCGTTGTCGCCGGCAAAGTTTGCGCTATAGCAGCCTTAACAAAAAGTGCCTTGGCAACTAAAGAATTAACCGGGACTTCCAATGCTGTCTTTTCCGGTTTGCGTTTAAAAAGCAGATAACCTTTAATACTTTCGGCAGGGCTTTCCGGCTTTACAGACAGAACAATAGGCTTACCGGCAATTGTTTCTATTTTTTGTTCTATCTCTCCTTTGGAAGTTAAAGCGATAGACGAGCTTAGAGGAATAAGCCCTTGGCTTCCTTCTGCCACCAAAACTTCCGGAGGAATTTTTTCTTTTTCAGTAAATACAGGCAGATTAATACTTGTGTTCTTTAATTTATCCAAGTCACTTATTTTTGTAATTCCAAGATTGGCAAAGACTTTGCCGAGCTCCGGAAACTCCGTAGTTAATTTTAAAATATTACTTGGCAACGGAGCAAGAGAAAAATTATAAGCTGTGCTGCTTGATAGCAGATTCCAGCTTCCTTCCAAAGCTTGCGGCGGTTCCTCTTTGACTACGGGAATTACGGGCTGTTCTAATTCCGGTTTAGGTTCGGGAATTTTAATAATACTACGAATTAAATTTCCAATAAAACCTGTCTTTGTGTTTTGTGGCGGCAGCTGAGGCAGAGAGGAAGAATACACTACTTTGGAAGTGAGTGTTTCTCCACAGCGAGAATATTGATTACAGAATTTTACATAAAATGTTTTTTCTCCTACTCCGCCTTGAAGAACCCAGTTAACAGAATCTACATAATCAATATAGGCTGCCGGAACAAACAAAGAATTATCAGAAATTTCTATTTTCGTAGCATCCTGTCCTCCTCCAAAATGGAAGGTAACCAAGCCATTTGTCGTTGGATTTGGAGTTATATAAAATATATATCCGCCTTCGGGAGCGCGCGGCGACGGCGGAGTAAATCCGCCACTTCCTCCGCCAACCGACGATGGGGTTGAAACAGGACAAGCCGCAGTAGTAAATGTCTGATCGCTGCCATATCCTATGCCCGCGCTGTTTCTGGCATAGCTTCGGAAGTGATACTGGGTATCACAAATTAAGGCTGAAAGCGAAGCGCTAAAAGATCCTGCGCTGTGCGAACCAGATTCGGTTGTGGTTGCATCATAGGCAATAGTATGTCCCCATTCAAATCCGCGAACACTGGCATTTTCACCGCCAGTACCATCAATTGAGCCATTTAAAGTGGCAGCTGAATCTGTGACTCCAGACGCAGCCGAAGTAGTTAGAACAGGTGTAGAGGTAGGCAAGGTTGTAGTTGATTGAATTGATCCATATCCTATTCCAGTTGAGTTTATGGCATAGGCTCGGAAATAATAAGTCGTACTTGGTGAAAGACCGGTAATGCCTTCGCTAAATGAAGCTGTTCCAGATTGCGCTCCAAGAGTGGAAGTCGCGATTGTTGTGGCTAGTGTAGGTGAGGTTCCATAGGCAAAACCGGATTGGGTCGCATCAGCTCCGCCAGTGGCAGTAATAGAACCATTTAATGTCAAAGTCGAAGCAGTAACAGAAGAAGCTGGAGAAGTAGTAACTGTCGGCACACAGGCGCTGGTAGTAAAGGTTACATCAGACCCATACGAAGTGCTTACTGGGTTAGTGGCGTAAGCATTTACATGATAAAGGGTGTTGCAAGTAAGCGAAGTGATTGAACCGGTAAACGCCCCTGTTGAAAAAGAACCACTTTCAGTTGTGGTTGATCCATAAGAAATACTGGTGCCATAAACAAAACCACGCACAGTCACATTGGCTCCGCCAGTGGCAGTAATATTTCCATTGCCCGTTGCGGCAGTCGCAGCAATCGCTGAAACTGATTGAGTGGTAACAGTTGGACTGATTGAAATTGTAATAGATAAACTTCCCGAATCAGTAGAAGTATTGGCAGCCGCATCAACTTGGAAAGCTTTTATTGAGTGCGAACCTTGCGAGAGCGCGGATGAAGTAACCGTCACTATACTGGAAGCACAAGTGCCTGTACCCAAAACAGTGGAGCTTTCTGCCAGAGAAACAGTTGCTCCGCTTTCACAAGAGATAACAAAACTAGGTGTTGTATTAGAAGTAATATCATCAGTTGAAGATGAGCCGTTATCAGTGCTGGTTGTCATATTAGGAGTGCCCGGGGCTGAAGGCGCGGCAGTATCAATGGTAAAAGCAGTGACAGAAAGAGGTGTGGATGTATTGCCCGTAGTGTCGGTAACACTAATCGTACAGTTAGAATGAGTACCATCAGAGAGGGAAGCAAATGTAATTGTGCTTGTGCCGGCTGAAGTGGAAGTTGTGACGCTGCTGCAGTCACCTCCATAAGTAATTGTCCCGGCTTCGTTTGTATTAAAAATATAATTTGGAGTACTATCATTTGTTGGAGTAGTAACCGGAGTAACTTCAGAAACAGTTGGCGGCGTGTTATCAAATGTAACAGCAGTGCTTGTTACTGGATTAGCCAAATTTCCGAAAGCATCCTGTCCAGCCAAAACAAAAGTGTACACTGCGCCAGAAACTAAATTTGAAACATCAGCAGTACAACTATTGGTCGTGTCGGAAAGATTTATGGTATGAGAACCAACATTTAGAGCAGTGCCTTTCAGTACACAGACATGTGGTGAGTTTGAATCGGTTGTGCCAGAAGTGCGGGTGATGGTAGTTGTTCCACTTGCCAATGCTTCATCAGTAGTGAAGGTAATTGCTGAAGATGAGGTAACATTTCTGATAAAACTTGAAGAAGCTGGTGTAAAAGCAGAAAAAATCGGAGAAGTTGTATCTGTCAACTCAGCGCCAACCGTATAAAAAGTTGATGGTGAATTTTGGTTATTATACTCAGTAGCAATCCAATCAGAGCTGCGCGCAAAATTTGAAATTCTAAACTCATCCAAACTGCCTGTAAATGGATCGGTAACTCCGGCGCTGGTAAAAGCGCCTAAGGCAGCAGGGTCGGTAAAAAAAGTAAAGGTATTTGCGTTATTAACATTGGTTGACGAAGCTACCACAACTCCATCTACATATAGAAAAGCGGATGTTCCAGTAACAGTACCTTCAAGCAAATGGAAATTCCCATCGGCTATTGAAGTAGCGCTTTTGATTATGGAAAAAGCATTGGAACCATCTCGATAGCTGAACGCTGGTTTTCCATCATTTGCGTCTCCAGCGCTAGCATCTCCACCTATCATAAATGTTGCTTGAGAGGAGTTTGAGACTCGATATAAAGCCATTGCCCGCTGCTCATGAGTATTAGTTGTAGAAATCCAAAGAGCGTAAGTTGCTTGATTAGTAAGTCCAAAACTATTTGAAGCTGGCAAATCAATATAAGTAGCTGATCCGGCTGAAGTTGCAGCAGCACCATCAAAACGCGCGCCGCCATCTATTTTTCCGGCAACAGGTAAGCTGTTATGATTAGTAGCATTTTTGGCGTTACTAGTAGAATCATTTGTAGTTAAAGCTGTGCCGTTTGGCAAATGATATACTGCTTTGTAGCCACTATCCCAAACCAAAGTTGAAGAAGATTGGTCCGTGCTAATACTTGAATTACCATAACATAAATAGAAAACCGTATCAGAAGTATGAGAAAGAGAGCTAACTTTTACCCAATAACTAACTGCTCCGGTTGTAGATGTATAGGTCTCTGTTTCCCAAGACATCTTATTAGTGGTGCTGCAATCGCTGCTTGTAAAAAATCCAATATCATAACCGGAAGAATTTCTCACCAGCCCACCATTGGCGGTAGTTTTCAGATAGGTATACGTACCGCTGACTAAAACTGGGAAATTAGACTGATCGGTATTTGGTACCTTGGTGTGGTCGATAGTTATGGAACGAGAATAAAAGAAGCCATTGCCAAAAGCTTTAACTTGACCAGGTCCGATTATAAACAGACTAAGTGCCAGCTGTGTAAAAAATAAAATAACTATGGAAACAGAAAAATGTTTTTTAGATATAAAAAAGTACCATATAAAAATAAAGGTATGATATATTTTTTTTAAAAATACAAAAATTGAAGAGCGCCACCTGCTCTTTTTTTCGATTCCACTCCTAAAATTTAAAGCCATACATTCAAACTATCCTACGGATAGGATAACATCATTTGCATAGTCAGGCTAAATGATCTCTGACCTGCTTAAAATTATACCACATAATAAAAGAACAAAAAAATAACCCCGCTAATTTGGAGTTATTTTTTATTAAGTGGTGCCCAGGGCGGGACTCGAACCCGCATGACCGAAGTCGCAGGATTTTAAGTCCTGTGCGGCTACCATTACGCCACCTGGGCGTTAAAAGGTAAAAAAATATTATCATTATTGCCAAAAAAAATCAACCCCCTTAAACAATTATCTCTTCCTGTTTGTCTCTATAGTTTTCTCGCCGAGCGGCGGCAAACAAAAAATCACTCAGACGATTTAAATAAATATAAAGCTCCAAACGCAAGCTAAGATTCTGTCCGACCGCTACTAATTTTCTTTCCACTCGCCGGCAGACCACTCGCGCCAAATGCAAATTAGCTCCAGCGGCCGCACCGCCCGGCAGGATAAAATTTTTTAACTCAGGTAATTCCTGCCAAAACTCATCAATCAATTTTTCCATCTCTTCCACTCGGCTAAAATTTAATTTCGCTATTTTTTCTTGTACTGCCAGTGGCGCTTGCAAAGCAGCCAGTTCGGCGCCAAATTTAAATAAATCGCGTTGAATATCTTGCAAAAATAATTTTAATTTTTCTTCTTTGATAAATAAAATCGATACGCCCAAAAAAGCGTTTAGTTCATCTACTTCGCCGATCAACTCTATTTCCAGACTATTTTTACTAACTCTTTTACCACCCAACAAACCAGTCTCTCCTTTATCTCCGGTTTTGGTATAAATTTTTATCATACTACAACTATTTTATTTTTTGTCTCTAGCAATTATAAAGGGTGAGAATCAACTCACCCTTTATCTCTGCAATGTTACTTTTAGCTGCAACCGGTAGTGCTGCCGCAGTTTAAACATTTATAACAACTGCCGCTGCGAATCGTGATATGGCCACAAGTTCCGCAAGCCGGCGCGTCACCCATCATACTGGACAACTGTTTGCCAACTGCATCGGCGCTGACATCTTTGCCTGATTCTATTTTTGGCATATTAGGCAAACTGGTTTGAGTCTCAATTTTTTTTTCTACTTGATCTCCCAAAGGCATCACATTTTGCCCGCTAGCTTTGGCTGCCATCTGATCAACTTGTTCAGCTTTATTTTTTTGAATACCCATTGGCTTTACTTGCACAAAATCTGTCCGACCTAAATATTCCATTCCCAGTACTCGGAAAACAAAATCAATAATGGATGTGCATAATTTAACATTTGGATGATCAGTCATGCCGCTTGGTTCAAAGCGAGTAAAAGTAAACTTTTCAACATATTCTTCTAAAGGCACACCATACTGTAAACCGGTAGAGATAGAAATAGCAAATAAGTTTAGCATGCTGCGGAAAGCGGCGCCTTCTTTGTGCATATCAATAAATATTTCACCCAGTTTTCCATCCGGATATTCACCCGCTCGCAAAAATACGCTCTGTCCGGCCACTTTTGTTTTAATGGTAATGCCACTGCGCTTGTACGGCAATTTGCGCTGCTCGCCATGCACATAGATACGGTTGCCATTATCTGATCCATCGTGGTTATACTTCATTACTGCCCGGCCATCATCCACTAATTGGTTTACGACTGTTTCATTTTTCGTTGATAAGCTATAACCCTTGGTAATTTCTTCTTTGGCTGTGGCCACTGCGGAATCAATTTTATTTTCCACAACTTCTTTCTCTGTTGATTTAGCTTCCGTCTTGTCTTCTTTTTTCTTATCTGATTTTGCCGACAATGGCTGTGATAATTTACTGCCATCACGATACAGAGCCATGGCTTTGAGAGCTAATTTCCAAGAAGCGACATAGGCTGTCTTTACATCTTCTAAAGTCGCTTCATTTGGCATGTTGATAGTTTTGGAAATAGCGCCAGATAAAAATGGCTGCACTGCGGCCATCATGCGAATATGTCCCAAGAAATGAATATAGCGCTGGCCTTTCTTGCCGTTTTTATTAGCAGTATCAAACACTGCATAATGTTCCTTGCGCAGATGCGGCGCGCCTTCGATGGTCATTGCTCCGCAAACAAATTCATTGGCTGCCAAAATTTCTTCATTGTTAAAACCAAGAGCAGATAACAGATTAAAGTTTGGATCATTATACTGTTCACTAGAAAAACCTAGACGAGTTAAACAGTCTTCACCCAAAGTCCAAACATTAAATGCAAAGGCCAATTCAAAAACTTTAGACAGCGCTTTTTCCACTTTATCCAAATCTTCGGCAGTGAACCCTTTGGTCTGCAAAGTTTGATGATTGATATATGGCGCGTTTTTTAAGGTTGCATGACCGCGTAAATAATTAATAATGTCATTAATTTGAGTTTCAGTATAACCCATTACTCTTAAAGCTACCGGCACAGCTTCATTAACAATTTTGAAGTAACCGCCACCAGCTAATTTTTTGAATTTTACCAAAGCAAAATCCGGTTCAACTCCGGTAGTAGCGCAATCCATCAATAAACCAATCGTACCAGTAGGAGCTAGTAGTGTAGTTTGAGCATTGCGATAGCCGTACTGTTCTCCCATTTCCAAAGCTTTATTCCAGCTTTCGCGAGCAGCCACCAGTAAATAGGCCGGCACAAATTCTGGATTAATTCCCATTGGTTTGACTGCCAAACCTTCATACTCTTCATCATCGGCATTGAATGCAGCCCGGCGATGGTTACGCATGACTCGCAACATATCTTCACGGTTTTTAGAGTACTCAGCAAACGCACCTAAAAACTTAGCCATTTCAGCTGAAGTGGCATAAGATTCTGCAGTCATAATAGCAGTAATAGTAGCCGCAAAAGCCATTGCTTCCGGAGAATCATAAGGAATACCAGCGGTCATCAGCACACTGCCGATGTTGGCGTAACCTAACCCTAAAGTGCGGAAGAGATAACTGTTCTGAGCAATTTCCGGACTAGGAAATTGAGCCATCAAAATACTAATTTCTAAAACAACAGTCCAAACTCTGGTAGTGTATTTGAAATCTTCAACATCAAAACTTAAATTTTCCGTATCATAATAATGTCCGAGATTTATAGAAGCCAAATTGCAGGCAGTATCATCTAAGAACATATACTCACTGCAAGGATTGGAGGCATTAATGCTGCCAGATTTTGGACAAGTATGCCAATCATTTATATTGGTATCAAACTGCACGCCCGGATCAGCGCAAGCCCAAGCCGCGCTGGCAATTTTATCCCACAAATATTTAGCTGGCACAGTTTTAATTATTTTTCCATCTTTACGGCCAGTGAGATTCCAATCTTTGTTATTTTCTACCGCTTCTAAATAACTTTGAGTAACACGAATAGAATTGTTGGAATTTTGTCCGGAAACTGTTTGGTAGGCTTCGCCTTCATAACTAGATTCATAACCAGCCGCAATTAAAGCAGCCACTTTTCTTTCTTCTTTTACTTTCCAATCAATAAATTCTTCGATATCCGGATGGTCAACATTTAATACCACCATCTTGGCCGCGCGACGAGTTGTACCGCCTGATTTGATGGCGCCGGCAGCGCGATCACCAATTCTTAACCAACTCATTAAACCAGAAGAAGTGCCGCCGCCGGAAAGTTTTTCACCAGCCCCGCGTAAGTTAGAAAAATTAGTGCCAGTACCGCTGCCATATTTAAATAATCTGGCTTCACGAACCCATAAATCCATAATACCGCCTGTGTTTACCAAATCATCTTTAACAGACTGGATAAAACAGGCGTGCGGCTGCGGATGAGAATAAGAGTCGGTGGCCGCAGTTAAGACTCCGTTATCCGGATTAACATAATAATGACCTTGAGAAGGACCGTTAATGCCATAAGCCCAGTACAGACCGGTATTAAACCACTGCGGAGAGTTTGGGGCCACGCGTTGAGAAATTAACATGAAAACTAATTCATCATAAAAAACTTGCGCGTCTTGAGCACTGGCAAAATAACCATATTTTTCTCCCCAATAACGCCAGGTACCGGCCAAACGATGAGCTACTTGCTTCATACTGTGTTCCGGACCAAGCACCGGCTTGCCGTCAGCGGTAAGCTGCGGAGTGCCGTCGGCATTGTATTGAGGTACGCCGGCTTTGCGGAAATATTTTTGCGCCAAAATATCGGTGGCCACCTGAGTCCAAGTGTTAGGCACTTCAACTTCTTTCATTTCGAACACAATCTTACCATTTGGTTCGCGAATTACCGATGAACGCAGTTCATAGATAAACATATCAAACGGACTAACACCTTCTTTAGTAAAAAGCCTAGAAAAACGCAACCCTTCCGGAGAGTATTTAAAATTATTGTCTAAGATAAATGTCTTGGTTGCAAGGGCGGTGTTCATATTCGAATTGAATTAAATAAAATTAACTTAATTTACCTTAATTAGCTTTTTTGCTTCTTAATTTATGAGATCCCGCTAAGCGGGACGAGTTAATGAGAGTATTTCCCCTTTAGCCTATATCGTAGTATAAATTACTTTTAACCACAAGATATAGTAAAAAAGAGGGCAAAAGACATTATACCACTTCTAAAAAAATTACGCCAAATGGCCCGGTTTTGCTTTAAATAAAAGAAAAAAAAGTAAGGATGTTTAGTTATCCACACCTAGTTTTTTTGAAAGCATAACGCTATAAATAACAAAAAAATAATCGAGCCTAAAATTAATTCTATTATACTTAAATTTATCCCCACTTAATCCACTTGTTAGAATTCACGCCGGCTGGTATAATTATTTTACTAAAGGAGAACTTCAAAAAATTATAAATTGGGTCAAATCTAGGTGCCATGTTAGCCAGATTTAAAAATGAAATATTCAGCATTTAATACTAAGGGTGTTTTTTTGTTGTCTATAAACTATATTGACAGAAAAAGATATAACTGCTAAGATGCCGCCTTACTTAAAAGTAATAAAAAACCCGTATTTAGTAAGCAAAGTTTGTACCCCCGCCGGGACTTGAACCCGGATCGTATCTTCAGAAAGATAGGCTGTCACGCTTCGGATTACAAATCCGATGTTCTATCCAAATTGAACTACGAGGGCACAAATACTGCTTACTAAGCACAGGTACTAAAAAACCAGTGTTTAAAAAACAGTTATTTTCTCGAAAGGTAGCTGTAAGGTTTCACACCTACAGGATCAAGCGTTAGCGCGCTTGGTTCTTTTTTTTACGTGGGAAGAAACGAAACCACTTGCTTTTGGCGAATACGAGTTTACCGTTGCGTTTTACCGCATTACAAATAATTGAACCGTCTTCTGCTTGAAAGCAGAACTGATGCGTAAGCATAGTTTAGGGATTCTCCTTTCTGGGCAATACAGCCACAATTGAATTTTCCCTACAGCTACCTTTTAAAAAAACCACCAAAAGCGTCTACCCTGCCTACGTCTGTTTTTGACAGCCGTCAGCAGTGTTCTAGCACCTGACGAGCCTTTCGGTTCGGCAAGGTAGCACTTTTGATGGTCTATCCATTCTGTGCAAAGTGGATATTTATTGACGCTTTCCCTTGGCTAGAAACAAGGAAATAAATTTTTCAATATTATTATACCACTTCTAAAAAAATTACGCCAAATGGCCCGGTTTTGCTTTAAATAAAAGAAAAAAAACTGCCAGCAATTAGTTATCCACACCATCAAAAAATTTGAATTAATAATTTTAATTTATAATTGGACTTTGTTATTTTTCTATCGTATAATTTACCCGTATGCAAAACCCAATTGAAGAAGAACAATCCCGCCTAACTACCCCAGAAGCTGACTCCGAAGAAAATGTCTTAGAAGTTACTTTACGCCCGCAAAAGCTGGGTGATTTTATCGGCCAAGCGCAAATAAAACAAAATTTGGGGATCTCTATGGAAGCCGCCACGCAGCGCGGTGAAATGCTGGAACATATTTTACTCTACGGTAATCCGGGTTTGGGAAAAACTACTCTGGCCAACATCATCGCCCGCGAAATGAACAGTAATATAAAAATCACTTCCGGCCCGGCCTTGGAAAAAGTTGGCGACTTAGCGGCTATACTATCTAATTTGCAAAACGGAGAAATTTTATTTATCGATGAAATCCACCGCTTAAACAAAACTATTGAAGAAGTTTTATATCCCGCCTTAGAAGATTATTCACTGGATATAATAATCGGCAAAGGCCCGGCTGCGCGTACTATTCGCATGCCTTTATCAAAATTTACTCTCATTGGTGCCACGACTAAGATTGGATTAATCTCTGCGCCACTGCGCGATCGTTTTGGCCATACTTTTCATTTGGATTTTTACGAACATGGTGATATTGAAACTATACTTTTACGCAATGCCAAAATTTTAAATATGGATATAGAACCAGAAGCTGCGGCCCTGGTTGCCGCTCGCTCCCGCCGCACTCCGCGTATTGCCAATCGTTTGCTTAAACGCGTCCGTGATTTTGCCCAAGTACGCCATAATGGTAAAATAGATAAAACTATTGCCGACAAAGCTTTAAACATGTTGGCTATCGATCAGCTTGGACTTGATGAAATTGATCGCCGCTTACTGGACACTTTAATAAATAAATTTAGCGGCGGCCCGGCCGGATTAAATACCCTGGCTGCCGCTATCAGTGAAGAAATGGATACGATTGAAACTATTTATGAACCATTTCTGCTGCAAATGGGATTTTTGGAACGCACTCCGCGCGGACGCAAAGCTACTCCGGCTGCCTATGCCCATCTTGGCTATAACGCGCCAAAAAAACAAACTTTAATTTAAATATGCTAGTTGTCCCTCTCTACACCTTACTTATCGCCTATATTACTTTTTTGGCAATATTTTTTATTTTTTTTATTACCAATCTTTTGCATATTCTGCTTACCGGCACGACCACTTTTTTCAGCCTAATAATTACTTTTATAATTTTAGCCTTATCAATTCTGACAATCTATGCCACTTGGTATTATTTACAAGACACCATTTGGACCCAAACTATAACTTTGATTGATATAAATTGGCTTAAATCATTACTGGCAAATTTTACCAGTAACCGGCAATATTTTTAATTATGTCTCTTAGATCTCTGATCAAACAAAAATCCTACGAAAAAGTAATGTTCACGGCTCGCCGCCATCCCATTACTTTTGTTCCTTACGTAATTTTTTTCTTGCTTCTACTGATTGTTCCTTTTGGTTTGTATTGGCTTTTAAATAATTCCAGTCTTAGCGTTTATCTAATTACTCCCACTGGCCGTACTCTGGGAATTCTGGCTGCCAGCGTCTATTTTTTATCAATCTTCTTATTTTTCTATACGAATTTTGTGACTTTCCATTTGGATGTCTGGATAGTAACCAACGATAGGCTGCTGGATATGGAACAAAAAAGTTTATTTGATCGCGTTATTTCCGAACTGGATTTATATCAAATTCAAGATGCCACTTCGGAAATAAGCGGGTTTTTTCCATCTATTTTTAACTACGGAAATATCAGCCTGCAGACAGCGGGGGCGATAGATAGATTTACTTTCAAAAATGTGGCTAATCCAAACAAACTGCGTGAATTAATTTTGGATCTATCAGCTGAAGATAAAAAATACCACGAAAAACCATAAAACTAAAAAATCCCTTTAATGGGATTTTTTAGAACACTCGTTCTACTGTCGTACTGGTATAATAATATTTTAAAATCTGATCATAGGTCCAGCCGTCTTTTAAGGCGTGTTTTTCGGCATCATAATTACTCATGCCAAAGCCGTGACCGGACATTTTTTTACCTTTATCATAAATTGCTTTTACACTTTTGAGCCAGGGACGATCTGAACTTTTCCAATTTTTAGTAGCGCCGCTGGAATGACTAAAATAAGGAGTGATTACGGGATTACCATTATAAACTACCATTTCACCCGCAGTGTCGGCCGCAGCCTGAGCCACTTTGGGCATAAACAATTCCGAATTATAACCCAAATAAAGCTGATCTGCTGTGGTTGGATAAACATCAAATAATCTTTTGTCAGTGGGCGGATTTTTACTAATCAAAGCATTAGCATATGAACGCGCCGCCACCATTAACGCTTTAACGTATTCTGTGGGAGCGGTATTATACGTTTCCGCCACTCCAGCCACATACTGGTCAAGCGGTAATTCATTTATAATATACGGCTGCTGGCTTTTCGGCGAATAGCGATATTCAAAAACACCGCGATAAACATTAAAATTTATTTTTCCTCGCCCTTTTACCGGACGGCTATAACTAACCAAGGTAAAAAAACTTTGCTGGTCCTGAGGAACTAAACGAAAATATTTTGTTGAAGTTACAGTCAAACTTTCACTTTTAAAACTGTAAGTACCCTTTTTGTAACTGAGAACTGCCGTATCTTGCGCCAGTAGAGTACCAACAATTTCGCCATTTATCCAAACATCATAAATAAAATCTGAGCTAAATTTAACCGAATCATTGGTTTTATATAAACCAACCCGAATATTTGGTTCGGAAATAAGTTCTCGCTTAGAATCTAAATTTTCGTCTGAATTAATTATATCTCCCGCGCTAGTTGAGGAGCTTAAAACTACAGACACAGAACTTGAGACAGTGTCAGCCAAAACAGGGTTAAGGCCAATAAAAAACAGAGCCGATAAGGTCAAAAATTTATTTAAAAATGAAAATAGTTTCATATTATTATAGCTGGATAATAATAACATAAAACCAAGTATATTTCCAGACTACCAACTAAAAATAATTTGTCTTTAAAAAAACAAACGAGGTACCCAAGGCGCCACTTGAATACCTCCGCGAACTCTCCTTAAACTACTACACCTGTCGCCCAGCCTGCCTCTTACAGCTGAACGTAGCCGTGCTTCACAGCAAACCGCGTAAGCTCGGAGTTGTTGCGCAACCCCAGCTTTTTCATCACATGACCGCGATGCGTATCAACGGTCTTGACGCTGATCTCCAGCTGCTCGGCGATCTCCCGGTTGGTCAGGCTTCGCGCCAGCATCTCCATCACCTGCTGCTCGCGAGCAGTGAGAGCGCTGGCTGGATGACCTTCGGCTGCAACTTCACTCCGCAAGTGGTCCAGCCCTTCGGGTGGTAGAGACAAAAACTCCTCTAGACGATTACTGACAAACTTGTCCAGAGCGTCTGCAACAGCCTGTTTCAATTCAGGCTGTCTCGCTCTTACCACAATGGCAAAATCAGCCTGCTGCTGGCTGGTTAGCTCAGACAGATCAACCGAAAACGGTAATGACAACCACGCCGAAGGAACATGCAGAAGTGCGAATCTGACGGTCATAATAACCTTCCTGTGTCACAAAGTGACGAGAGCTGTTGAATGGATGGTTGGGAGCACTCCAACCTTCTATACAAGAAAGCCTAACAGAAAACCAGCTTTTGTCAATATAACAAACATTGCTATCAAACACCGCAATTGTTATACTTAATACTAATAATATAATTGCTAATTTCGCTATAATATGTCTCTATTTTCCTTTTTCGGTCCAACTATAAAATATCCGCAAGATAAACATCAGG
This sequence comes from Candidatus Udaeobacter sp., assembly GCA_035473115.1. Taxonomy (GTDB): domain Bacteria; phylum Patescibacteriota; class Patescibacteriia; order Magasanikbacterales; family GWA2-37-8; genus XYD2-FULL-39-9. The sequence goes on from DATION010000005.1 coordinate 142,237, forward strand.
TTACCACCGAACAGATAAAACACTTAATGATGCATACCCACTTAACGACTGTTAGCCAAGCTAATAAAGACACGGTGGCTGCGGCTGTGCTGGCCAGACGTGACGGTGATGACAAAATTTCTCTGCAAAATATATACGAAGTTTTAACCAAGCTAAAAAATGAAAATCGCATTACCAAACTGGACCGAACTTTATTTATGAAAATTTTTCAAGATTCTTTAGTGTAATTACATGTCTCTAACTCGCTCCATTGCCAAAAATACTTTGGTACAAATTATCGGCAAAGCTATCAGCACAATACTTGGCCTGATAGCCATAGGCATTATAACCCGAACGTTGGGCGCCGAAAAAATCGGCTGGTACTCAACTGCCACCGGTTTTTTACAATTTGTTGGCATTTTCAGCGATTTTGGTTTTACAGCTATTACTGCCAAAATGCTTTCCGAGCCACAGCTCGATAAAACCAAACTGCTAAACAACTTATTCACCTGGCGATTTCTGACAGCTTTATTTTTTCAAGGATTGGCTCCGTTTGCAATTTTATTTTTCCCTTACCCGGCACCAATCAAACTTGCCGTTGCGATAATGTCCTTATCTTTTTTTGCTATTTCAGCAAACCAAATTTTTATTGGTTATTGCCAATCTGCTCTTAAAATGGCCACCCAAATGACTGGCGAAATTTTAGGAAGGATTATTTTAATCGTTGGATTAACCATGGTCGCTGCCAAAAATTATGGCTTTCTGCCAGCTATGGCTGTGATTACTTTAGCATCAGTTGTCTACACATTTTATCTCTGGCAAAAAAGTCCTGGGGTCAAATTTTCTATAGATCCTACTATATCAAAAATTATTTTCCAAAAAATTTGGCCAACTGCCATCACCGTAATTTTTAACGCTTTTTATTTACAAGGCGACCGCGTTATTTTACCGCTTTATACCTCACAAATAAATGTCGGCCTTTATAGTGTAGCTTACAGAATTTTGGATGTTGTCGCCCAAACTGCTGCGATGATTATGGGAATTATGATGCCGCTAGTAACTTTTGCTTGGTCGCGAAATTTAATAGATGAGTTTAAAAGAAAATACCAAATGAGTCTAGATTTGGTAGCTTTATTCCTTATACCAATGATCGCCGGCATAATTGTTTTGGCCAACCCGATTATGATTTTAATGTATCCGGGTTATAAAAATTTTTCTGACCCTGGTAAAATTCTGCAAATTTTGTCCGTAGCTATTTTAGGAATCGCTTTCGGCAATATTTTTGGCTACATGGCTTTGGCTATAGACCGGCAACGGCAAGCTATGTGGATCTACTTTTCCGATGCTGTGCTAACCACTATCGCCTATTTTATTTTAATACCAAAATACGGCATATTTGGCGCGGCTGCGGCAGCAATTTTTTCTGAATTATATGCCGGACTAGGCTTGATGCTCCTGGCAAATTACTATGCCAAATTTTTTCCAAAATTAAAAACCCTGGCCAAAATAACTTTAGCCAGCGCCATTATGGGCGGCCTTCTCTATAAGCTTCAACCCTTAAATAGCCACACTTCGATAAATCTTGTTTTATCCATTATTGTCGGCGCTAGCATTTACGCTTTGCTTGTTATTGGTCTAAAAGTAATATCCAAACAGACAATTATAGAAGTTATAAAGCGCGATTAAATTGTGAATATCAAAAAAACCTGTTAAACTAATTAATAATACAGTGGTTTAATTATCTATTTTTAAAATATGAATTTTTCCAAATTTAAAGATATTACTTTTTTTAGCGAACTCATCTTGATCAGCATAGCTTTTCTGTACCTTATCAAACCATTTTTCTACCCTATTTTTTGGGCGGCCATAATCGCCGGGATTTTCTATCCGGTTTTCAAAAAAATAAACTCAAAAATAAAACATGCCAACTTAAGCTCTTTAGCAACCATACTTATTGTTTTAGTAATAATCATTATTCCGGTAGCTGTTTTGGGCAGTCTGATTTTAAAAGAATCTCTAAACCTGTTTACCTCGTTATCAAATAACCAGGGGCCATTTGTAAGTACGGTAAAAAATGTTATCAATTGGACAAAAGATAATCCGATTACTCATAAATTCAATATTGACGCCCAACAAATAACTGAAAAATTCACTGAGGTTGCCAAAACAGTTACCGACATACTTTTTACCGCTGCTAAAGATTTAACTCAAAATTCCTTAGTCTTCTTGGTAATGTTTATCATTATGATTTATGCTCTCTTCTTTTTCCTTAAAGATGGAGAAAGGGCGCTCAAATGGCTATCACGGATTTCTCCTTTAGGGGACAAGCATGAAATAATCATGTACAAAAGATTTACTTCCACAGCTCGCGCAGTTTTAAAAGGCACAGTTATTGTCGGCGCTGTGCAAGGATTTTTGGGCGGAGTTTTATTTTATATTGTCGGTATTGAAAATGCTTTGATTTGGGCAATAATCATGGCTCTGCTTTCGGTAGTGCCAGGTTTTGGTTCTTACATAATCTGGTTGCCGGCAGCGCTTATCATGTTTGCTCTGGGCAATGTTTGGCAAGCTATTTTAATAATTATAGTTGGCACAATAGTAATTTCCACCATTGATAATTTTCTTAGGCCAATTTTGGTTGGTAAAGATACCCAGATGCATCCTTTGTTAATTTTACTTTCCACTTTGGGTGGATTGGTTTTATTTGGTATTTCCGGATTCATTATCGGCCCGATTATTATGGCTCTATTTTTGTCTTTGTGGGAAATGTACGAAAGTTATTATAAAGAAAAATTAGATAATACTAATAAGGAATTAACATAAATAAAATAATTTTCCATAATTAAAGATAAAAAACAAAATCCCTTCCTTAACAGGTTGGGATTTTGTTTTAATTGTTGCGGGGCCCGGACTTGAACCGGGAACCTCCGGGTTATGAGCCCAGCGAGCTGCCCTTGCTCTACCCCGCTATGTTTGAAGTTAAAAGTCTTAAAGTCCATAAAGTCTAAAGTCGGCGGACTTTAAGGACTTTAAAAACTTTATGGACTTTCGACTTTTGTGAGCAGGTGAACGGAATCGAACCGTCGTCTCGTCCTTGGCAAGGACGCATAATAACCATTATACTACACCTGCAGTGAGTGAAATAGACAATAAAATATTTTTAGATCACTTGTGAGATAAAAATATTTATAGTGGATATTTCCGAGCGAAGGTGAAATATACCATAGTATACTACACCTGCAGTGAATGAAATTAATTTAATTTTTAGTTTCTATACTATACGCAAAATTTTTATTTTTGTCAATAAACCCCGTCTTCCTAAACAAAAAACTGAGCTTTTAAACTCAGTTTTTTGTCTTACCTGTGCACAGGATCAGACACCCCTTTATCGTGTGGGGCGCACGCTTTTTTACTTAAAAACCCCTCCATGCTCAATGGTCACTCCGCTAGTGTGCGGAGAAGCAGCCACAATTTTCTCTGTCTTGTCACGAGCTTGGATCAGCCTATCATAGCTAACCGGCTGAGTATGCTCAATAAACAGTCTATTTAGCCTGGACTGATCGGACCAGACAAAATACCCATCCTCTTCAAATTTGCGATACAAAGCTAGGACTTCCGCCCATTTATTTTTTGTGGCCTGATGCTTAAACCTCTCAAACACCGGACTTCCGGGCAGAATTATTTGTACAAAATTTCCCCAAGCGCGGATGATATCGCCAAACTCCGCAAGAACATCTTGGACAAAATCTGGCAACTCACCGAGGTTACTGTCTGTTACTCCATTACCAATTACTAAGCCAGTTTTAACATGTATGCCATTATCACGACATATCTGCAAAACTCGCCTAATTGACGGCTGAGGTTTGTGGAGCGCTAGACGCGTTCTTTTATCCCAGCCATCAAAACCGATGTAAGCTATCCTGATACCGGCTCGTTTGAGAAGTGGGGCCGTTTCCGGATTAATTGAGTTAGCTGTCAAATAGACAAACTTGCTTAGACCCCCTTCCTTGCCGAAATAGTTTTCTCGCTCTTGGCAATAATTGCTCAGCCAGCTCACCATTTCGCCAGGTCTAAGTGTTGGCAGCCATTGATTAGAAACATCAAAACACCAAGTTGCTCCCCATCTGTCAGCCATTTGCCTCTCAAACCAAAAATGTTCAGCCAAATTCCTAAATACCGGTTTAAGATCAACACCTTGAAGGGAACACATATCGCAGACTTGGTTGGCATAAGCCCAAGCGCAACCACGAACACTCTCCATTGTCAGTTGGCGAATATTCGTAAACGGACCCATCCGGTAACTACTCGTTTCTTCGAGTCTTTCCGCTAAAGCAAGGTAGTTATCATAATTTGGCAAAGCATAACTATCCTTGGAAGCTCCTTCAACATACCCATTGGAAAAACGATCCCCAGCATATACCTTCCTTAATGTTTCTTCAGCATCTCCCACTGCAATATAATCTAAGTAATCTCTGCTTAGATAAGCAGACGGACAAACCCGAATAAGCTGTCCACCTACTCCCACCTTAATTCTACCCTGGTATAATCGCTTAAGCTGCTCAAGAAGACTAAGTGTAGTTTGCGCATTATAAATCAAAATTGTTGCGAGGATGACAGGCTGGAAACCAAGTCTCAATCTTTCCTCAATAAGACTAATCAAAACACCAAGGGCTGTATTTCCAACTCCTAAGTAGCCCTCATCAACACAAACCCCTGGATACCCTAGAGCGGAAGAGATGTTGTTTAACACCGCAATACTGCTATTGGGCATCATTTTAGTTTCAAATCTCTCAGCCATTCCTTCGCCAGGATTACCATGAAAAAAAATGGGGCTGATTTTGATCATACTACCTCCTCCAGATTGTCAAAGAGTGATATTGAACTTTTTATAGTTTGATAAGTAATTTTACTATGATAACTAAATTTGTCAGTAATAAATATCATAATTTATGGATAAAATAGCTCTATTTAAGAGGGAATTTAATATTTAAAATATTTTGTTCGTAAAAATTGACAAAATAATTTAATTTTGTCATTATAATATAATCTATGCTAGAGAATAAAAACTTACAGATAAACTTAAGAAAAATTGGCTTGAGCGAAAAAGAAGCTGCTATTTATAGCGCCGTTCTCGATCTTGGTTTTGCTTTTCCTTCAAAAATTGCCGAGATTACCAAGCTCAATCGCAGCACTGTTTATAAAATTTTAATGAACCTCTCGGTCAAAGGGCTACTGACAGAAATTGAAAAAAACAAAAAGATCTGCTACCAAATTGAACGGCCGCAAAAACTAATGTTATTTGCCAAAGAACAAGTTTCTTTGGCTGAAGACCGTTTAGAAGAAACAAAAAAAATTATCCCCAACATAGAGGGATTATTTTCCGCTATCAGCAACAAACCCAAGGTGCGTTTTTTTGAAGGCTTGGATGGAATTCTAAATGTTTATGAAGACCATATCAGTGAAACTGAGCCATATGAAATGCTGGGCTATAGCAATGTGGAAGAACTGATGAAAGTTATGCCTGAACCGTTTAAAAAAAAGTATATAAAAGCCAAAGAAAAAAATGAAATAACTGCTCGAGGTATTTTCCCCAACAATCAATTTGGGATTGATTACGGCAAGAAAATTTATCAAGAAACTAACAAAAAGTTTTGGCCAAAAATACGATTTATTCCGGCTGATCAATTCCCTTTTAAGGGCGAGGTCACGATCTATGGAAAAAATAAAGTGTCCATTATAGACTTTCACGAAAATTTTTTGATCGGCATTATAATTGAAGACTTAACAATAGCCGGTATGATGCGAATGATTTTTGAGTTAGCCTGGAAGGGAGCGATATAATTAGCAATTCTATTCCCTATCGGTAAATACAACCAAACGCTGAGAATATTGCTTGGAACGCTTATTCCATACTCCAACACAAGTAATCAAATTCAAGTGCGCGAGATCATCATCGGCGCTAAAAACTTCCGAGGTATCATCTTTGATACTATATACACGTACCTTACGCACTACAAACGAAATCGTAACTCCATTATTATCTTTTACAAAAATTTTATCTCCCGGTTTTAATTTATTTAAATTAGCAAATACGGCAGTGGCTCCACTATACCAATTAACATGCCCGGCCATTACCGCGCTGCCAATCTCTCCGGGACGAACACCTAAATTAAACCAAGCAACATCACTGGGAATTTTCGGTGCGCCCATTGATTTATCTTTTGTCAAACCAACATTTTCAACACTAGCGTTAACTTTTAATTTTGGAATCTGCAAACGAACCGGCAATCCTATAACTGGCTTTACTGGTATTGTACTTAGTAAAGCTGGTAACTTCATATCAGAACCTTGAACCGGCCGATTAAAATTTGGCAAAAAAATAATTATTACAGAAAATATAACCGTTGCGATACTACCAATAAATACTGGCGGTTTTAGAGAAATTTTCAATCGCATAAATTTGAGCAAAGATTCACAATCACAAGAGCCAGACAAAAAACCGTCTGACTCTCATTGTTTATAAGTCCTTACTTAAAACTAAATTTATAATGATTTTTTTCTGCGAATTACGAAGAACAAACCTGAGCCTGCCAAAAGTATGCCTGTTGATATTTCCCATAAAATATTTGCACTGGAACCAACGCCTGTGTTTGGCACTTTGGGAACTGCCACCACAACAGTAGCGATGGCAAAATCTCTAATTGTTAAACCATTGGCTTCACCTCTGGCTATAACAGTATTGACAGTTGTTCTGGTTAATCTTGACTGACAACTAAAGGTCCAAGTTTCGGAAGGATCAAGCATTAAATTCCCGTCTGTATCACCGGAAATATATTTTACCGGACTGCATTTATTATCGGTGAGACGAACATTGGTTAGCGGAACTAAACCCGGATTAGTAACTTCGTCGGTATAGGTCACCATTCCTCCTCCAGCATCCAGAGCTAATGGATTAGGAACTTTGGTTACATGGATTAACGGTGGTACTATCGATTGACCAACCACAACATTGGCACTAGCGATATCTACCGCGCTAATACCATTTGCCCAACCAGTGGCTACAACTGTATTGGTATGAGTTTCGGATAATTGGGTGGTACATGTATAAATCCAGGTTTCATTAACATCAAGTCTTCCATCATTATTTGTGTCACCAGAAATTAAACTCACCGGAGCGCAGGTATCTCCAACCATAGTAACATCAGTCATCGGCACTGTGCCAATATTACGAACTGTATAAGTATAAGTGACATTTCCCGGACCATTTGGCAATGCCAATGGATTAGGAACTTTAACTACATCAATCAGCGGCGGCACTACCGGAACTAAAGGCGAACCAATATCATTGTTGGTGATGATACAAAATATGTTGCCCCCTTTATACAAACCAAACTGTCCGTTAGCATCACAGTCACCAGAAAATGATCTGGTATACCCAGAAGAAGTAACTTCGGTTACAGAATATAGACCGGCAGGTGCTGGAAAATTATTAGTTTGGCCAGATCCGACTAAAGTACCATTAACAAATAATGGAAAATCACTAATAGTTTTAGTGCCATTATTATCATTGATAACGACTTTGACAACATTTACCGTACCTCGACCTGGACTGCTGCCACCAACAACAGTTGCTGGAGCGGAATTACAAGTTGGCCCAGAAATTGTGGTTGGAGTGCCATTTAATACCAAAGAACTAGTGAGTGAAATAGCTCGACCATTAACATTGGCACCGGAAGCAAAAGTGATATCGCGAGAAGCGATAAGAGTTCCAACAAAATTACTGCCAGAACCGATAGTTGCATCCCGGCCAACTTGCCAAAATACATGACAGGCTTGAGCGTTGCCAGCCAACACTACAGAACCAGTAAAGGTCATATCTTGTCCAACTTGAAAGACCCAAACATCATCAAAGCCACCATCAAGAGTAATTGTTCCAGTAAATGTAGTATCTAAAGCTACCGTCCAAACTCCTGGTATCGGACTCCATGGACTGCTTCCCCATCCACCACTAGTGGTTTGACCTGCTAAATTATTAAACGCGCTTAAAGCATCAGTTTGAGCAGTTTGAGAAAGACCACCCGTACCAAAATATTCTGTGCCTAAAACTGTCCAAGTACCAGTTCGAGAAACTGCCAGACCCGGACTTAAACCTAAGTTGCCGGAAACAGTCGTGCCACCGCCATTGGCAGCTGTCGATAAACCTGCTAAAACCGAGAAGCTGTCTGCTGCTCCCAGAGATGGCGCAGTGGCCGCAGACACAGAAATTGGTCCGATCAGACCAAGCATGAACGCCACAGACAATAATGCCCGTGAAACGATGCTATGAATTTTCATAGAAGAATTTAAAAGTTGAATTATTCACAAATGCCAAATAAAATTGATAAATTTTATCTTGGCTTTTAATTAGTTCATTTCAATGAATGAACCCCTCACTTAGCGGTGTGAAGCTTAAAACGATTTCACACTTAGCTTATAATTATAATTGATGAATAAAACAAGACCTTTAAAGTAATATGTAGTATAGCACGATTTTCAATTTATTGCTTTATATGAACTAAAATATTTTTTTACTGTGGATAACTTTTTACAAATAATGATAATTCAAAAAGTTACTTTTTCCTTTTTATTGCGTATACTATATTTAGAAGCAATTGTGATATCAAGTTCTTCTATGGATCATGGCGAAGAAATAAATCTAACCAAAGCTGCCAGACAAGGCGACAAAGAATCTTTTATAAAGCTTTATGATTATTTTGTGCGCCCTATTTATAGATTTATCTATTACAAAACACACCATCGTGAAACAGCCGAAGATTTGACCAGTCAGGTTTTCATGCAAGCCCTTGATAAGATTAAAAACTTTAATCCGGATAAAGGTGTTTTCTCCGGCTGGCTTTACCAAATCGCCCGTAACTGTATCATTGATCATTATCGGAGCCGACGATTTACCACCCCAATTGAAGACGCTTTTGATATTTCTGATAATACCGATATTGCTTATGACACGGAAATCAGAATGCGGCTAAAAGAAGTAGAAGTTCACATAAAAAAACTAACCGGAGAACAGCGTGACATTGTTATTATGCGTGTCTGGCAAGAAATGAGCTATGCGGAAATCGCGGCCGCTTTGGGTAAAACCGAAGCAAGCTGCAAGATGATGTTTGCTCGGGTTATAAAGAAATTGCAAACAGAATTACCAATGGCCGCTTTATTATTTCTTCTTATTTATCACTAATATGCCTGAAAAAAATATTGAACAAATACTCCAAGATCTTTACGTTATTGATTCTAGTTTGCAAAAAAAAGAATCAGAAATTCGTCAATTGATAACGGAGCTTATAAAAACCAAACCGAGTGCCTCGATAAACGAAGCATTCATTAATGAACTGCGCACTAAATTACTGATTAATTTTAATAAAAAAACAGATAATAAATTTAATTTAATTAATATTTTTTCTATGTCCAAATATGCTTACGCGCTCGGCGGAGCAGCCGTATTCCTGCTCATACTGACAGTCGTTACCTTAAATAAAACTGGCTTAACGCCTCAGAGACTAGTCAATAAAAATACTCAGATAGCTATGACCCGTCTTAACGAAGGCGCTTTTGGATCAATCAATCCAAATAATAATAGCGCAGCGGCTGAGCATAGTCAGCAAACAACTGGCAGCTTAACAAGGAGCGCTGCAGTTGCTTTACCACCAATAGCAGCTAATTCAAGCATGGCCGATGCTAGCGGCAGCACAGGTCCTACCAAAATGATTGGCACAATGCTGGTCGCGCCAACAATTAGTTATACTTATAAATATACAGGCGAACCGCTTAATCTGACTGACCAAAATGCGGATGTTTATCGCCGGTTAAAACCAGGTCCAATGAGCGGTAACTGGAATGATTTGCTTGGTCAATTTATTGGAGGCATTAATCTTTCTTCATTTAACAATCTTGGTTTGACTTCTGCCAGCTTTATACAAAATATAGACAAGGGTTACATTATTAATGTTAATGTCCAAGAAGGCACCTTGGATATTTCTCAAAACTGGGATCGCTGGTACCCAACTATCTGCAAGGATAACAAATGTGTTTATCCGGAAATGAAACCGTTAACAAAAGAAGATATGATTACCGACGAAGAAGCGATTAGGATTGCCAATGATTTTCTTACAAGCCATGGGGTTGATCTGAAACAATACGGCACTCCTGCTGTTGAAAAAAACAATCTTGATTTTAGAGTTATGAGCAGCGCAGCAAAAGACTCTTCTAATATTATGCCTGTGTACTACCCTGACACAGTAAACGTGGTACTCCCGCTTGTTTTGGATAACAAAAAGACAGTGGAAGCCAATGGACAAGAATCTGGTCTGCGCATAGTGATTTCTATCCGTGAAAAACAGGTCTCTAGCGCTTCCCAGATTAGCGCCAATCAATATCAGGTGTCTGCCTATCCGGCTGAAACTGATGCTGATCATATTATACAAATCGCAGAAAAAGGCGGGAACCAAGCTCCGATTTATTACTTAAACAAAGAAGCAACTCAGGAAAAAGTTATACAGCTTGGTACCCCCGAACGCGTATTGCTCCACACTTGGAACTACCAGAACAATCAACAGCAGGAATTGTATGTCACAGCCCTCTCATTTCCTATTATAAATATTAACGAGCTGCCGACATATTATTATCAAAAAGCAATTATTGTGCCACTGGCAAAAGAAATGCTCAGCGACAATAATATTAATACGCCTGTCATGTCTATACCGCCCGCAAAACCAATGATGAGGTAGTATCTAAAAAAATAAAACACCGCTTAGTTGAAGTGGTGTTTTATTTTAACTTTAGTAAACAATAAGTACCGGACAAAAATTGTGGCAAAAGCTAAGCTATAATTGAGGAGGCATATCCGGAGTTAAATTTTTAACCAAATATCCAATAAATTTCGGTGTTAAACGCGGATCACGCAAGCTAGTAATATGATTAATCACCAGCGCCTCAAATCGTCCTTTATAAGCTGCCCATTTATGATCTTTTCTTTTTTCCACATCCATAAAACCGTCTCTATACTGTTGCAATAACTCCCGTACCTTTGGCTCTTGAAGAGATGTATAAACTGCGCTAATTCCGACTTTAAATAATTCAATATTATCCTTATTTCTTTGGTCTGCAAAAAAATCAGTTGCTCTTTGCTCTACTTTATCATGAGGATCAACCGTTCTGCACCTGACAAATTTCATATAACTTGCCACATTATCAAAAACTAACCCAACTGCAGCAGACCAAAGTCTCTGCAATCTACTTGTATCTACCGTACGTGTATTATTTTTTCCTTGTTGCGCAAAAAGATGAAGATTTGACTCGGTGGTAATGTGGATGTTCTTAGCACTATGCATTCGACTCATCATTGTTCCCAATCTTTCAATCTGCTCTGGAGAAAGCTTGCTTCTATAAAATTCTTCCCAATCTATTTCCTGATCTTTAAGAGCTGCTTCTAATAAACAGATAACCATACCTTCGCCTGTTTGAGGTATTATAGAGTTTCCTTCATAATAAGCTTTAAACCATTCTGGCTTTGCGTAGGCTATTTCTACCTCTGGGCTCCTTAGCTCATCGGTATAAAAATAACCATTTTCACCTTCAGACATATTTAATCACCTATTAAAATAAATACTACTCATTAAAGAGTAACACAAAAAATAAATTAAGAATATATGGAGGTTATTTTTTCTGAGCAGGTGACGGGAGTCGAACCCGTGTCACGAGTTTGGAAAACTCGGATAATAGCCGTTATATGACACCTGCAGTGAGTGAAATAGACAGTGTAATATTTTAGATCGCTTGCGAGATAAAATATTTATACTGGATATTTCCGAACGAAGGTGGTATATACCCTCAGTATATGACACCTGCAAACGAGAGAAAAGTAATGCTAATATTTTACTTAATTTTACAAAAAAGTCAATACTGGAGCAAATAATTATTTCAAGAAAATAACGTAAACTTTCCCATCGGTAAAAAATTGATCGCCGGTAAAATTTTTACCCAAAACCGGATCGACAAATTGTTCTTTGCTATAGTTTTCAACTACCACAGCGTTACTTAGCGCTTTAAACAAATAATCTCTTTCACTATCAATATCAGGCTTTATTTTATGGGTTATACCCCACCATTTTACACCCATATCCAGACTGGCAACGCCAACATAAATATTTTTACCGGAATCAGTGGTAGAATCTGTTCGCCAAAATCTGGCATGATGCCGATAGCGCGCGCTATTTACTTCAGTTGGCTCCTCAAAACCAAAATCATTGGTGTCTGTCTGCCAAAAATATGGCGTTATCGGAGCAGTCGGGTAGGCTTTATTTAAAACTTCAAATTTAAAAGTTGTCAGCAAAGAATTCAGGTTAACACTATCTGCCAAAAACCAACCAGCTCGCTGAAAAGATTCGATTAACTGATTGTCATTATCGGCCACTATTATAAAACTAAACGGCTCCTGCGGATTACCCAAAAGAGTTTCGGTGAATTTTGGCAGTTTATATTCTGTAAAAATTTCTTCGGCTTTAGCAGTATCTATTTTATGAATATTTTCTTCTTCTACACCCTGGCTAAATACTGGCTTATACTTCAAACCGTAAGCTATATACCCGGCTGCCAGCAAACATAGCATAGCCACGGTAATAAAATTAACATTTGGTTTAGCTTTGATAATTTCATCTTCTTTGCCATCTTCATCATTTTCATCAAGCTCCTCTATTTTAGATTTATCTTTAAACTCGACTAGACCAATACTTATCAGTAACCAAAAAAACCCAATCATATAACCGGCCCAAACATCGCTTAGATAGTGCACGCCCAAATATAAACGGCTAAAGCCGACAAAAACAACTACTAAAAACCCAAAAAATAATGCATTCATTCTGTTTTTCCATCTCTTAAAATATTTCCAAAAAAAATAAACCAAAAAACCATACAAAGACACTGCCAAAATTGCATGCTGACTAGGGAATGACCAGGACTTTTCCAAATAGACTGCGACCTCTAGCGGTCTGGGTCTTTGCCAAATATATTTTCCAACCAAACCCATAACAGAGCTTCCAGTCACGCTGACAAAAAATGGGACTACATAATTCTTTTTATCCCGTAACCAAAATATTACAGTTGTCACCACAATTACAGAAAGTACTACTTCCCATTTTCCTAGCAATGTTACCCACAAAAATATTTTTACTAGCAGCGGATTACGAAAAGCGTGCAGTAAATTTGCCAAACTTAAATCAACACTGAGAATACTACCGTTAATAAAGACATCTTTAACCGTGCCGACAAAAGACGAGACGGCATAAATTAATAGTAGCGCCAAAAAAGTAAGAGTTAAGCCGCTAAATTTTGTTCTATCAAACCTTTTTTTCAAAAAACCGGCCAAAACCGGATGGTGAGCAAAAAAACTTTGCACATCCTGGTTATCCTTTATCCCTTCACCAATAGAAATAAGAAGAGAAATAAAAAATTTAAGAACTGATTTGCCTTTTTTGATAAACAGCCATTTTAAAATAAAAAATACTGCCAAAAAGACCGCTAACCAAAAAAATATTACACTAAGCCGTGTCGACCAAACTGAAACAGCCTGCCAAGCTCGGCCAAAAAAATAACCTAAAAATAGATAACCTCCGGACCAAAGAATGGCGCTTAAAATATTATAAAGCGTAAATTTTTTACGATCCATTCCAGAAATTCCGGCGACAAAAGGCACTATCGGCCTAAGCGGTCCGATAAAACGAGCCAGAAACACGCTATAATTCCCGTGCTTAGCAAAAAAATTCTTGCCTCTTTCCAAATAAATTAATTTGAAAACTCGGCTATCCGGCTTAAATAACTTCTCGCTATGGTTGCCTAAGTAGAAGCTTAAATTATCGCCAAGAACCGCTCCAAGCAAACTCAAAATAAATAATACCCCCAAATGAAAAAACCCTTGTGAAGCCAAAAACCCGGCAGCTACCAGCAGCGTAGTTCCAGGAACAATAATTCCTAAAAAAACAAAGGATTCAAGAAAAGATCCAGCCAAAACAAAAAAATAAGCTAATAAAGAATAATGCTCAAAAATAGGCAGAAATAAATTTAGGTAGTTCATAACACTGCTTGACTGCTTAAACCTTATCTAAGATTATAATCTTATCGCCGTACTTACGCAAACTAAACTAAAATAGTCCCGCTCTTCGCGAAGGGCGGGACTATTTTTTACCTTTATGATGATGCTCGAGCTGAATATTCGCCAGTTTCCGTATTAACCAGCACTTCTTCGCCTTCTTTAATAAATATTGGCGCCTGAATTCTTAGCCCGTTATCCAAAGTTATTTCTTTAGTCACATTGCCGGTAGCGCTATCACCGCGCACTGCTGGCGGCGCTTCCACTACCTTGTATTTGATCTTTTTTGGAATCTGCACATTTACCGGACGACCCTCATATAGACCTACCACTACATCCAGACCTTCTTTTAAATATTTGGCTTCATCGCCAATCATATCGCCATTCATCTCAATCTGTTCATAAGATTCCATATTCATGAAGGCAAAATTATTATCGCTCTTATATAAGAACTGCATAGTTCTAAAATCTACCTGTACAATATCGACACTTTCACTAGTTTTATAAGTTACTTCAACCACTTTATCACTGCTCAGACTTTTCATGCGCGTACGCACAAAAGCCGCACCTTTGCCCGGATTAACATGCTGAAATTCAACCACCACGAACAGATCGTTGGGCGTGCGAATTACTACTCCTTTTTTAACTTCAGAAGTTGATGCCATATAATTTGATTTAACGAAATCACGTCGCGTAACGTCCTTTGAGACGCGACGCTGTAAAGCGAAATCATGTCGGGCATCATTTAGTGAGACCCGATGCTTAATTAATTATTTATTTGATCCTTAACCGCCTGAAAGATCACCTCATTTATATCTTTCGCGCCGGTAAACAATACTACCATACGTTCCACGCCTAATGCAACCCCCGCCATAGCCTTTTGCGCTGGCTCCGGCAAATCGGCCAAAGCGGCGATAAAATCCGGATCTACATCCCAAACATCCTTGCCCAGCTTTGCTCGCAGCTCACGATCTTGCTCTAGACGTCGTTTTTGCTCTTTGGCATCGGTTAGTTCTCCATAGCCGTTACACATTTCCAAACCGCCGATATAACACTCCACTCTTTCGGCATAACGCTGGTCATATTCACAGTTTCTGGAGAGCGAAGCCATCTGCGCGGGATAATCATAAATAAAAATCGGTTTTTCTAACCCCAAATTTGCTTCGATTTTATTTAAAAATATAGTAAAAAAGATATCATCATAAGAATCATTGGCAGACACAGACAAGCCCAGTTTGGCTGCCAAATTTCTTAAACTTTCTGTTTCCAAATAGTCATCCAGGTTTACTTGCAAATACTTTTGCCACACTTCTTTCATGGTTAACCTATCCCATTTCTCAAAAAAATTTATCTCTTTATTTTTATATTTTATTGTTTTTACGTCCAACTTTTCTCCAATATACTTAAACAGGTTTTCCATATCATCCATAAAATCCTGGTACTTGCCGGGCGCGCGATACCATTCCAGCATAATGAACTCCGTATTATGATTACCGCCGAAGCTTTCATAATCGCGAAAACTTTTAGCCAATTCAAAAATCTTTTCATAGCCAACCGCCAATAATTTTTTTAGAGCAAACTCGGGCGAAGTGCGGCCATAAAATTTTTCCGTTTGGCCGTTTGGATCATGAATATTTATAGCCACCGGATTAAGGTAAGGTTCTTGTCCGGGAAGTTTTAAGGCTATAGGCGTATCAGTCTCCACAAAACCAAGCGACCAAAAAAATTCTCGGATTAATCTGATGATTTTAATCCGCTCATCATAAATCTTTTTTAGTCTTGGATTGTTCTTAAGCTCTAACCAGGTTGACATAAAATTTGTATTACAAAAGCCCCTTACGGGGCTCTATATTTAAGCTGTATATGGCATTAGTGATGCTTGTCTAGCTCTCTTGATAGCGGCAGCCACTTGGCGCTGATCTTTAGCGCACAAACCACTGCGGCGGCGAGGCGCAATTTTCATGTAAGAAGAAACAAATTTTCTTAAAACAGCAATGTCTTTGTAGTCAACTACTAATTTGTTATTTACACAGTAATAACAAGCTTTATCTTTTTGTTCTTTGTCTTTATTGGTTTGATTGTTCATCATAATTTCTAAGGTTGAGCCAAATATGAAAATGTATTTTCATATTTGCGAAGCCTGACGTAATTACAGAATTAAATTTATTTTAAAAAGGTATATCTTCTACTTTTACTTCTTCCTCAATTACTTCTTGAGGCGGTTCCGGCATATTTACTGAGTCATTACTCATTCCGGGAACTCCGGCAGCTCCGCCTGAACGTGAACCAAGCATTATCATGCTTTCACCCACTATTTCAGTGCGGTATCTTTTTACTCCATCTTGGCCAGTCCACTCGCGAGTTTGTAGCCGGCCTTCGATGTAGACTTGCGCGCCTTTGCGCAAATACTGATTAGCAATTTCGCCTAATTTGGACCAAAGTACTACGTTATGAAATTCAGTTTGCTTTTGTTTTTGACCGTTAGCATCTGCCCAAGCTCTGTTGGTAGCCAAACTTATGGTAGCTACAGCTTTGCCGGTAGGGGTATTTCTAAGTTCCGGGTCGCGGGTCAAGCGACCGATTATCATAACTTTATTTAGATCCATATACGAAATGAGTGAGTTGAATAATTAAATTTATTTGATTATTCACGAACGAATAAGTATATATTGCGTAGCCTAATATATGCGAAATGAGTGAATAAAATATTTAGCTTGCTAAAATATTTTTGAACGAATGAGAATATATAGCGTAGCTTAATATATTCGAAATGAGTGAGTTGAATAATTAAACTCCAGGTATAATATTTTCATTTTCTAAAATTTCATTTAACTTGGCATCAATTTCTTTAAGATCAACTTTAGCTGCAGAAACCGGAGATTTTTCCGCTTTAACTTTTACCTCATCAACTTCTGCCTTTGCTTCTTCCTGCTCTTTTTCCATCATAGTAGTAAAGCCTGATTCGTTGGTGTTATAAGAAATTTTCTTAGCAGCTGTCACGTTGGTATTAAAGTGAGTAATCATACTGCGCAACACATCGGCTCGCAATCTTAATTTCTCGGAAATAATTTTAACAGCTTCTGATTCGGCGCTGAAAATCAAAGTGTAATAGTAGCCATATCTAATCTGTTTGATAGGATAAGCCAATCTAACTTTACCAAGATTATTTAATTCCAAATTTTCGCTATTAACAGCGACAGAGCTTTTAATTTCTTCAATCT
Organism: Candidatus Udaeobacter sp.; assembly: GCA_035473115.1. GTDB lineage: Bacteria > Patescibacteriota > Patescibacteriia > Magasanikbacterales > GWA2-37-8 > XYD2-FULL-39-9. Next base: position 159,574 of record DATION010000005.1, read on the forward strand.
GTTTACCAGCTTCTTTTTCATCCAAAGTGCCGGGCAAAACCAACAATAATTCGTATTTCTTCAACATAACTCAAAATAATAATTAAATTTATTTTATTTTTAAAGATAAAACCCCAGAAATGACCATCGATCGGATCTTTCTACGCTTTTACCTAGATACCAAAGGTAGGATTATACTAACAAAAAGTTATAAAAAAGTCAAGAATACAGCTATAAAATAGCCATTTAAATTAAAAACACCCTATTTCTAGGGTATTTTTAATTATTTTCATGATCACCCTTGCAATAGCTATAAAACTTACGGCCATTGCGAGTTGGATGACCATGACTAAACTCGTTAGCCAACTAAACTACTTGTTGTCATCAGGCAACTTTCCGCTCTCTTTTCCAATCTGTTCGTTAACCCAAGCTTGAGCAACTTGCTCCATAGCCAGAGCGGGGTGAAATATTACTGTATCGGAGTTGACATGATCTCCTCCGCCATCACCACAAGAATAGCAAATATGATCCCCTAGCGAATACCTTCTAGTAGCTTCAAAGGTACATGGGCCAGTATTACCCCAACCTGAAGGGTTTGGAAAAGGACATTTATTACCATTTCCAATCGGAAGAACTTCTACTCTTATATCTGTATCTTTTATCCAAACTCGAGGCATAACGCCCTCTCTTTTCTGTTATTTGCGGTTAAAGATATATTCTGTTTATCATCTCTCCAATCCAAAGTCAACATTTATTATTAAAGACTAATAAAAAAACTTACACTTTTATTATAAACATGGTATAATTAATTTACTTTTGTAAAACAAATAGCTACTCGTATGCTTCTACCAAAAACTCTAAAACTGATTTTAAAAAAATATAAGCTAGGTGACCCGGAAATCTGGAAAGCAACTGAAGCAAAAGCTGCCAAAATGAATAAAAGCTTTGAAGAAATGCTGATTAGCGATGGTGTTGTCAGCGAAGCTGATCTATATGAAAAAACTGGCGACTACCTACAAGTGCCTTATATTAGCCTAAAAGGCAAAGAAGTAAAGAAAGAAATTCTTAATTTGATACCTGGACCGCTGGCTGGCACTCATCAAGTCGTAGCTTTTGATAAAGAAAAAAACGATCTAAAACTGGCCATGACCGATCCGACCGATATTCAAACTATCGAATTTTTACGCCGTAAAACTGGTTTAGAACCAAAAGTTTTCATTACCTCGCCTGGAGATTTAAAAGAAGCTCTGCACCGCTACCATGCCGAATTAGAGGACGATATCCGTATTGTCCAAGACAAGGGCAAAAGTGAAGATGGCGCTGGTGACTTAAAAAAAGCGGCCGAAGAAGTGCCAACTATCAATATAGTTAACAGTCTTTTAGAACATGCTGTCTATGAAGGGGCTTCCGATATCCACATTGAACCCAATGAAAAAGACCTAATAGTCCGCTATCGTATTGATGGTATTTTAAAATCTGTCATGACTCTGCCAAAAAATGTGCAAAATGGCTTAATTGCCAGAGTAAAAATTTTATCAAACTTAAAGATAGACGAACACATGGTTCCTCAGGACGGACGCTTTAAAATTCAAATTCAAGATGAAAAGATGGCCTTCCGCGTCTCCATTATTCCGGTTTATGATGGTGAAAAAATCGTTATGCGTCTCTTGCATGAAGGCGCAAAACCGCTAACCTTAGATGAACTTGGCTTTTTGGATGGACCAAGAAAACTAGTTGAAAGTGCTATCAAAAAACCTTATGGCATGATACTAGTTACCGGACCAACCGGATCGGGCAAAACTACCACCCTATACTCTGTTCTCGGTATTTTAAATCAGCCTGACGTAAATATCTCTACCATCGAAGACCCAATTGAATATCGAATCCAAGGTGTAAACCAGAGCCAAATAAACCCAAAAGCCGGCTTTACTTTCGCGGCTGGTTTACGTGCTTTTTTACGCCAAGATCCAAATATAATCATGGTTGGAGAAATCCGCGATGAAGAAACCGCTGAAATCTCAATTCACGCAGCGATGACCGGACATTTGGTGCTTTCTACCCTGCACACCAACGACGCGCCGACCACTTTGCCCCGCTTGATTGATATGGGTGTTCCGCCATTTTTGGTAGCCTATACAACCAACATCGTGCTGGCTCAGCGTTTAGTACGAAAGATCTGCCCTTTCTGCAAAAAAGGCTACTTCTTAGACAAAGTTGCGGCTGACGAATTAGGCCGGGCCTTTGATGTTAAAAAAATATCTGCTCTTTTTAAAGACAACATTCCTAAAGATTATAAAGACGAAGGATCAGAAGTGGAAAAAATTACTTTTTATAAAGGTGAGGGCTGCAATCGCTGCGGACAGACTGGCTACAAAGGACGCGTCGGTATATATGAAGTATTAGAAATTAACGAAGAACTGACAAAAATGATCAATGCTCATGCCACAGCTGAAGATATAAAAAATTACGCTCGGCAAAATAAAATGATTACGATGTTGGAAGACGGATTAATAAAAGCAAAAATGGGAGTTACCACTATTACCGAGGTTCTGCGCGTAACCAAAGAATAATTTTTAACTATTATGCCAACCGCTCCAAAACAGCTTTCCCCTTTTGAAGCCAAGCTAAACGCTTGGGTATCTGACCATCTCAATCGCGTGCCAGTCATGCAAAAAATTCTTTTTGTCAGCCATTTGAAAACTATGGTCAAAGCTGGTCTGTCTTTAATTGACGCCTTGCGCATCTTGAGCGAAGAAATAGAAAATAAAAAACTAAAACAAGTTATTAGCCAGATTAAAGACGGAGTTGAACAAGGCATGCAGCTCAGTGATATGCTGGCAAAATACCCGGCAATTTTCCCATCAATTTACGTTAGCATGGTGGCAGCCGGAGAAACTGCCGGTAAAATGGAAACTGCTCTGGACCAAGTTTCCGTCCAGATGAAAAAAAACCACGAACTAACTTCTCGCATCAAAGGCGCCATGATGTATCCGGCAGTAATTGTCACCGCCATGATTGGTATCAGTGTTGAAGTAGTAGTATTTATTTTGCCAAAATTGTTAATAATGTTTAAAGATTTCGGCGCGGAACTGCCTTTACCAACGAGAATTTTAATTTTTATTACTGATTTTACCGCTAATTACGGTTTATGGCTTTTGGTAGCCATAATACTGCTAGTAATTCTAGCTTTTTGGCTGATAAAAAAGCCGGCAGTTAAAAAAGTTGTCCATGCCATGAACTTAAGATTGCCAATCGCCGGCACAATTATCAAAAAAATAAACCTGGCCAGATTCACCCTTACTCTCTCTTCTCTTTTAGAGAGCTCTATTCCTATTATCAATGCAACCAAAATCTCATCCGAAGTACTAGGCAATGTGATTTATAAAGAAAGTCTAGTAAGCGTTTCCGAATCATTAAAAAAAGGAGAACCGCTTTCCGAAATATTACGCCGCTTTCCGAAAATTTTTCCGCCGATGGTTACAGAAATGGTAATGGTTGGAGAAAAATCCGGAAAAACCGAAGATATGTTGCGGGAGCTGGCTGAATTTTATGGCAACGAAGTGGATACAACCATGAAAAATTTTACCACCATTATTGAACCGGTAATTATTTTAATTTTAGGTTTAGCCGTAGCCGGTATTGCTGTAGCCGTAATCATGCCGATGTATTCGCTAACGCAAAATATTTAAACCAAAGTATGTTTTTACAAAACCCATTTTCCGATGCTTTTGGAATAAACATTGGCGACTTGTCCATAAAACTGGTTCAGCTTGCGCCTTCGCCTTTTTATCAAAAACAGTATTTTAAAATTAGAGACCTGCGTTCAACTTCGCTGCCGCCGGGGTTAATAGTAAACGGAGAGATACAACAGCCGGAATTAGTCCTAAAAAAACTGAACTACATTCTGGGCAAAGAAGGTGACGGTTACAAAAAAATCGGCTCTTCTTGGGCCGTAGCTAATTTACCGGAAGCAAAATCTTTTCTAAAACTTATAGATGTTGAAGGCACAGATAATTCTCTGACGTCCGTTGATGTTGCTTATCAGGCAAAAAAACATCTGCCATTCGAACTGGAAGACGCCTACTTAGACTGGCAAGTAATTTCGCCTACAGCAAATGATACCAAAAAACAGATCCTGGTCGGCGCGGTGCAAAAAACTATCGTGGATTCTTATGTAAACCTGTTTGAAAGCGCCGGATTAAATCTGGTTGCCCTAGAAACAGAAGCTATCGCAGTATCTAGATCAATGATTACAGATGATAAAGATTACACCGGCCAAGCCCGAGCAATCTTAGATTTAGGCGGCGCCCGCTCCAACCTGGTTATTTACGACCATAACAGCATCCAGTTCAGCGCCACCTTAAACTTCTCCGGAGAAATAGTGACTGCTGCTATCGCTCAAGCACTTAAAATAGACCGCGCTGAAGCCGAATCTTTAAAAGTAAAAAATGGTTTAAAATACGACACGCACAACCCCAAATATTTGCCCGCAGTATCAAGCATCGCTGAAAACTTGATAAGTGAGATAAAAACTAATTTATTATTTTATAAAGAGCATTTTAATAACACTAACGCGGTCAGCCACATCACTTTGTGCGGCGGCATGTCTAATTGGGAAAACATTGACGACTTTATTTCCCGACAGCTAAAAATCAGCGCCCATCTCGGCCATCCGTGGAAAAATCTGCACAATAAAAGACTATATGACTACGAACAAAATAAAAGCCTGGCCTTTGCTTGCGCTATCGGCTTAGCTCTGCGCGCTTCCCAAAATCAATTGCAAAACAATCTCCACGCCGACTAAATAATCAATCAAACGTCTACCGCAAAATTATGATGGATTTAAATCTAAACTTACTGCCGGCAGAAAAAAAGAAGCATTTAAAATATATTGCCAATTTTTTACTGACCAAAGATATTTTAAAATTAATTATTCTCATTAGTTCAGTTTTATCGGCTGTTCTTGTTTGGAGCTGGGTATTTCTAGAAAGAGATTTTGCCGGTTTAGCCGAAAACGCTCTGGCGGTGAATCGTGAATTTAATGCCTATAACCAAGATGTAAAAACTATAAATGACCTAACAAAAAACATAAACTCCTCCAACCAAAATTTTGCACCTCTAACTCCCAAACTAAAAGAACTGATAAACGCTTTGCCAAGCGACATTAAAATAAATTCTCTACAAATAGACCGTCAAGCGCAAACATTAATTTTAAACGGCGAAGCGCGCACCAGACAAGCTCTGCTAAACTACCAAGATGTTTTGAACAAAATAACTTGGATTAGCCAAGTAGAAACTCCGGCTTCTCAATTATTTCAAAAAGAAAATATTAATTTTGAGTTTAAAGCTGGGTTAAAAAACTTTGCCTTAAAGGGCGGCGCAACACCGTCCAAGCCAAAACCAAGAGCCATTGAAGACTAAATAAATCTGACACAAAATACTATGGAATCAGGCTTAACAAAAAAAATAATTATCCGCGTCAGTTCTTTATCGGTACTAGCTGCCCTAATAACTTTTGGTATATTTTTGCCTATGCTTAGCTATATCAAAAAAACAGCTAATGAAAGCTACAAGCTAAGAACTTTATTGGAGCAAAGGTATGAAGAAGCTTCCAACTCACGCGCTACTCAAAAAAAACTGGAGGAGGTCAAAAGTTCTGTTGCTGATTTTTATCCATTTTTGTTTAAACCCGGCGAAGAATTAAAGTTGATAACTTATCTAGAATCTCTTTCTGCAAAACACAACCTGACCCAAACTATAAACAATTCAACTTTAGACAAAACTACCAGTAAACAGACTACCAATATTACAATGACCTTGGTCGGCAGCTATACTGACACCCTAAAATATTTGTCTGACCTGGAAAGCTCTAATTATTTTATTTATATCAAGCAGTTCCAATTTACTCCTGTTTACTCCCGAAATGGCGAAACTCAACCGACAGCGAACTTGAATCTTACTATAGAATTATATGTTAATTAAAAGTGGTAAAACAACCTTAACTTACAAAGGAAATTACGGCTTTTGGCGGTTGCTTAAAATCATTATTATTGGCATACTTGTTTACGGGGCAATGTTTACCTGCTACTTTATTTATCAAAATATTTATAGTACCATAGCTAACGCCAATGCCATTGTTGCCCTAAAATCAAAGGCTGGCGGCTATGACCTGGATTTACAAGCTTACCAAAAAGCCAGAACTGCAATTACTCAAAAAAACCATCTGGAAGAAATTCCAACCAACGTAAGAAATATCTTTTATTACATTACAGCAACCTCTTCAACTTATGCCAACAACAATGCCAGCCCAAACACCAGCACCAGCAGTAGCAAACACTAATCACTGGTTTATTTTAGGCAGAGAATCCTTAATTGCCGCGGCCGAGATAGACGCGGTTTTAAGTTTAAAAAAATATGATTATTCTGTCGCGATCCTAAAAACAGATGCTGTTTTTGAACCAAAAAAAATAATTAATCGTTTGGGCGGTACAATTAAAATAGCTCGAGAATTGGCAAATAACATAACCGAAGAAGAAATTAAAAAAACAATAATAGAAAACTTAAAACAAGTTACTGGTAAAATAAATTTTGGCATTAGTATTTACTCACTTGATGAAAATGCGCAAGCCAATCTGGATCTGGCAAAAAACTTTGGCAAAGCGATTAAAAAAAATCTAAAAGAAGAAGGTTTATCTGTAAGGTATGTAGAAAATCGAGAAGCCATATTATCTTCGGTAACTGTAGAAAAAAATAATCTAACCGGCCGCGGCCGAGAATTTTTAATTCAAAAAAACCTAGATGACTCTTTTTCTTTAGCTCAAACAGAGGCGGTGCAGCCTTTTGAACAGTTTAGCGCCCGAGACTTTGGCCGGCCCGGACGAGATGATTTAAGCGGCATGTTGCCGCCAAAACTAGCAATGATCATGATAAATCTGTCCCAAGCGCCGTTAAACTCCACCCTGCTAGATCCATTCTGCGGCTCAGGAACAATTTTAAGTGAAGCGCTGCTTTTGGACTATAAGAATTTAATCGGCAGTGATATTTCCGAAAAAGCAGTGGCAGACACCAAGACAAACCTAAATTGGACAGCTGAAAAATTCAATAAAGAACTGCCAACTAATAAAGTTTTCCAAAGCGAAGCAGGTCAACTTTCTAAAAATTTACCGCCTAAATCGGTAGATGCTATTGTTGCCGAACCATACTTAGGCAAACCGCTGCGCGGCCAAGAAAAAAAACAGGATCTTTTGGTTCAAGCACAACAGCTCAAAGAACTTTATCTTCAAGCATTCCAACAATTTAACCTGATCATAAAACCAAAAGGCAAAATTGTTTTTATTATCCCTCGTTTTAAATTTGCCAATGAATGGATAACTATTGACTGCAAAAATGAAATAGAAAAAATTGGCTTCAGAGCAATCTCATTTTTTGAAAACCAAACTCGTCTTGTCTATGCCAGACCAAACCAACGAGTAGCCAGAGAAATTTGGCGATTTGAGAAAAAATAAAACAAAAAAATAATTGATTTTTGCAGCAGCCATCGCATCCTCGGGAGGACGACCCTTTATGGGTCGTTTGGCTGCAAAGAAATCAATTATTTTTTTGTTTAAACTTACTCAATTAAGAAGCTACGTGGAAGTACTAAGGTATTTATCATTCACGCTCGGAAGTAAAAATTTATTTTTACTTCTCTCACGCTACATGAAAATAAAACACATCTCCATCTTTCACTACATAATCTTTTCCTTCTAACCTCATCTTTCCTGTTTCTTTAATTTTGCTCCAACCACCAGCACTGACAAAATCTTGCCAATTGACCACATCCGCTTTCACAAAACCTTTAATAAAATCAGTATGTATTACTCCGGCCGCTTCCGGAGCTTTGGCGCCGCTTTTTACTGTCCAAGCTCTGGTTTCCTGTTCACCGGAAGTAAAAAAAGTTATCAAATCTAAAAGTTTATAACTGGCAGTAATTAATCTATCTAAACCAGACTGTTCCAAACCAAGCTCTTTTAAATACTCTTTGGCCTCTGCTTCACTTAAATCAGCCAACTCAGCTTCTAACTTGGCAGAAATTTCTATCTGCGGAGTTTTTTGATCTAATTGGCTTGCCTTTCCACCCTCATCAACATTTACCACATACAGCATTGGCTTGATTGTTATAAGCTGCAATTCTTTCATCCATAAAATCTCATCTTCATTATACTCCAAATCACGCGCTGGTTTTCCGGCTTGCAGCTGGGCTTCTACTCTAGTAAATAAATCCAGCTGTTTTTGAAAATCTTTAGCAGCCGCGCCTTTGGCATTACGCTTTACAGTATCAAGTTTTTTGGAAACTGTTTGCAGATCTGCCAAAGCTAATTCTAGATTGATAACATCAGCATCTTCTTGTGGGTTAACTTTATTGTTTACATGAATTACATTACTATCATTAAAAGAACGGACTACCTGAACAATTGCGTCTGTTTCTCTGATATGAGATAAAAATTTATTTCCCAAACCTTCACCTTCGGAAGCTCCCTTTACCAAACCGGCAATATCCACAAATTCAATTACGGTAGGGATAATTTTTTGCGACTTGGAAACTTCAGATAATTTTTGCAATCTAGCATCAGGAACCTCAACTACACCGACATTGGGGTCGATGGTGCAGAAAGGATAATTTTGAGCGTCTGCCTGTTTGCTGCGAGTAAGGGCGTTAAACAAAGTTGATTTCCCCACATTTGGCAGGCCGACTATACCGACGGATAAAGACATATTTTAATTTTTGTGGACCAACGGGGATTTGAACCCCGGACCTCTTCCATGCCATGGAAGCGCTCTAGCCAGCTGAGCTATTGGCCCTTAATATTTATAAGGAGTATAAAGAAAAAAGTCTTTACTGTCAACCAAACAACCAATCAAGTTAAGTGCATAAAATATTAATTCTTCTTAAGCTTAACGTCAATAGTAATAACATCAGCATCTTTACCTTCCAAATTAATAACATCTGTTTTCTGTGGATGATAACCTTTATGTTCGTAAGTAACATAATATTTTGCATCCCCGGCCAAAAAATAATACTTACCGCCGGCATCAGTAACTTGGGTATCCACCAATTTATTAAACTGCGAATTGAACAATCTGGCAATAACTCTGGAAACAGGTTTTTCGTTGGCATTATCAGAAACAATACCCCAATTTTTGGGCCGTGAAGGAATGGCCAGTTTGTGGAAAATAATAAAGAATATAATATGAATAGCCAGCAAAATTCCTATGTATGGTTTAGGCGATATATAAAAAGATACAGCTGTAACTAAAATTCCGCTCCAGGCAATTACTACCTGCAACTGGCGAGCAAACTTTTCCCAAGCTAAACGAGAAGGTTTTTTTGCAGCTCCTAGCGGATCAAGAGGAATATTAGCTGTAATAGTTGCCGGCTTAAATATTTCTATCTCTTCACCATGATAAATATCGATTTTCTGTCCATCACTAGCATAGCCTTGCAAAAATTGAGAAGGAAAAACAAAATTAGTCTTTTGGACTTCTAATTTATATTTACCCGGATCAATAGTGAATATAAATCTGCCTTTAGCATCGGTCACTTTTGATTGAACTATTCTATTTGTTTCCGCGCTAATTAAACGAACAGTGGCCAAATCAACCGGCAATTTATTTAAAGAATTATACACCAAACCCCATTTTTCTCTTTTTCTCCATCCCAACAACATTAACGGCTGCAGGAACAAGAGGCGCAAAAATGGCAAAACATCCAGCCAAGAAACAAACGGAATGGCTCCAGCCACTACAGCTGTAATCGCCGCCGGAGCTACTACTTGCTGATTGGTCTTTTGCACTTCCGGACTAGCAGCGGCATCTTGAATTTTCTGAACAGCTATATTAGACAACACCTTTGTTTGCGCGGCTAAATTTTTAACTATATTGGCGGCATTTTCTTGCACCGAAATATCTGGGTCTATTTTTAAAGGATTTTTCAAAGGCTTGGCAATCAGAACAAACTTAAAATTAATTACATTATTAATAATAGAACCAAGACTAATTGTTCGATCGTAATAACCTTCTTTATGCAAACTAACTTGATAATCTTTATTAGGCGCCATCCAGCCAAAACTGCCATTAATATCGGAAATGATCGGATTTAACTGACCATAATAATCCATAGATAGGACTGATCCGTTTATTTCCAACAGCTTAACTTCCACTTCGGAAAGAGCTTTATCATTTTCATCTACTACCTGACCCCAGGATAAACTGCTGAGCTTAAAACCAACAGAATCTAGCTGACCAGAACCATAATCAATTTCTATATAAGACTGCGTTAAACCAGTTCCATTAAAGGATACCTCGGCATAATATGTTTTGTCAGTCGCGCTATAAACAAATTGGTGCTGATCGGTATCGCCAACCCGCAATACCATATTTTTGGGACTATTAACTAAAAACTTATCCGCCAAAGCTATGGTTAAGTTGGCTCCGGACAGACCTGTAACTATTCCATTAACAGGATCTAGTTTTAGATGGCGGTTGCCAGCCAAAAAATCCAGATCTTCCAATTTTATTTTGGCAAACACGGGAACTGTGGATTCAGGAGGATTATATTCGTCCGTATCATCCGGATTATCACAGCCTACATCACTAGGAAAATCTATCTTGCCGTCTCCATCATCGTCTTTACCGTTACTGCAAGCCGAAACAGTAGCAACAGAAATACAGCCGCTAAAACCAGAACAAGCGCTATCCGCGCAGTCAATCTTTCCGTTTGCATCATCATCCAAACCATTACCGCAAATTTCCGGCACAGGCGCGGTAGTAGTCGGCGTTATCGGCAAACATTCCGGCAAAAAACTGCAGGCACTGTCGGCACAATCTATTTGGCCATTACTATCATCATCCAAACCATTACCGCAAATTTCAAATAAATTTGGATTCTGAGTAGGAAAAATTTTTCCATTCCTAAAAATACCTGGGCTAGAATTATCCGATGTATCAAAAGAAAAAATTGTGTAAAAATAATCCGTATTTACCAAAACACTAGAGTCGGTAAAATTTTCTCCGCTGCCACTATAAACTATAGTACCGTCACTGGCATCCGCAGATGGTGAACCGATTTTTCTCACTACCTTTACCTGAAGAAAATCCGGTACAGCCAACAAGCTTGGATTAGTCCACGACAAAATAATTGAGTTAGTAGTAGTTGTTAAATTAAAATTAGAAACATCCGGCGGCGCGGCATTATCAACCTTAGTAATAAAAGTATCATCAATTGTATTGGCGCTATTACCTGAATTATCAGTAGAAATAATTTGAAAATGATAAGTTTTATTTGCCACCAAACCGGATAAAGATACGCTGTGGTTTAAAATTCCGGTTGAATCAAAATAATTACTGCCATAAGAATTTGTTAGTCCGTAATTTATTTGACTATCTGCCAGCTCGTTTGTATCCCACTTTATAGTTGCCGTAGTAACGCCCGCAGAAACCTGAATATTGCTTATAACCGGCGGAGTGGTATCGGGTGGATTTGGTGAAGTTGTAAATGTTCCGGTATACTCGGTGACTTGAGATTTAGTATCAACTGCAGAAATTTTAAAGAAATATAAAGTATTGGTAGCTAAACCAAATAAATTGGTTACGTAAGTGCCAGAAACTGAACCTGAACTGCCATAACTAGCCGTTAATCCGTAAACAAAGCTGGAGGCGGACACACCTAAATCATCAGTGGCAGACCAACTAATTGTGGCTGAAGTAAATGAAACCGAAGAAGCTACATCAAAAATAACTGGCGGTACATCTGTTCCGCCTTTTCCGCCGCCTGTATCCCCACCTCCACCACCGCCGCCACCATTTCCACCTGGAACATTTGCGTTAACAGTTATTCCTTGGTTGGCGTCAGCGGCAAAAACATTTTGCGCATGATTATTGCTAGATTCAAACCAAAAAAAACTAGAGCCAATAATAATTATTAAAAAAAGTATTTTTTTAAATTGTGAACTCATAAACTGAAAAATTCACTGCTAAGGAGTTGACGCAGCCGAATTATTGGTATTAACCCCCTCTTGACTAGTCTGAGTCTGATTTGGGTCTGAAGTCTGAGCTGAACTTGCCGAATTTGCATTTATATTTGATACTGAATTATTTTCAACACCTGACTCAGAAACAGATCCGGCAGATTGATTATCATTCTGAACTGAGGTTGAAGAGCTGACATTAACAGTAGTTGTTACAGAAATAGTACTGGAAACAACATCATTTCCAGAACCGCTAGACCCTGAAGATTGTTGATCACCAGATGAACCAGTACTATCCTCTGGTGTTAATAATTTAGCAATCACTGTCCAATCAAAGGAAGCACTACCTTGTCCATTATCATTTTCTTTAACTACAAAACTATCAAAACTTCTTTCGGAAACATAAACTCCTTTAGTTTCACCGGACATAGTAATCTGAACTTTTAGAGGAACTGTTTTATCGATAATAGCCTGATCTAAATCCGTCAAAATAACTTTCTTAATTCCGTTTTCCAAAGTACTGGTGCCGGAAATAACAATTTCTTGTTTATCAGAACTCTGCAAACCATAAATTTCCTTATCGCCTTTATCGGTAGCAATTTTTTGGATTAAATTTCCCCACTCATCAATTCTCCATTTATTGTCTTTGCCAATTATACTGGCCACATTAATAATGGAATTGCCTTGCAAATTAAATTGGCCATTAACAAAAGCTAATTGGCTGCCAGAACTGCGAACATTTAAGTTATCCGGTTCGCTAGCCGCATCCAAGTCTATACCTTCGGCGACTGCAATCTGTTTAATATTATTTTGTAAGCTACCGATTGCTTGATCTCGATTATATATCCAACCGGTTCTAATCAAAGCCAATACTTTGCCGGTTGAAGTGCTGAGGGATTCCAAAGCCACACCAATCACAGCCACCATTTTATTATTGTTATCTTTGGCCGGATCATACTTCATGGCAAAACCAGTCGTGGAAGCAGTGATAAGCAAGTCGCCTTTTTTAATATCGCCATTTACATTAGAAACTTTTACTGGCACTCGACCAACCATAGCCATCACTGCGGTGTAGTCGGTCTTGCCATTACCAACAATAATTGTTGGATTGCTGGAAATCACTCCGGCAACAGATTGTTCATAAGCCAACCTACTACGGCGATAAGTATCTGGAGAATTTTGATCTATGACCATTACATCACCAGACTCAACTGTATCATCAACGGCAATATCCACTCTTTCTGCCAAATCTCCCGGATTAGTAGAAGTACCCAAAACTATATTAGAACCATAGTAGCTTCCTTTGGTACGAACATCACCGTTAGCAGCTACCGAGAAAACCGGAACATTGTTTGATCGCAGTGAAATTAAATAACTATCCGCGGAAGTGTCGGAGAAATTAGGCGCGTTAAAAGTAAAGGCTCTGGCTCCAACAAAATTACCCACGCTTGATTCAAACAAACTAGAAGTTGCAAAAGAAAGTTTATTAATTAAATCAGGATTATTTAAAGATAGATTACCGGTAATAACCAGATTGTAAGGATTGGTAGATGTGCCGACTGTAATATTTTTTCCATCAACATCCACACTTAAGCCTTTATATAAATTATTATTCCAACCAACGCTGACAAAGCTAACTACTTCTCCCACTTCCGAACTTGTATAATCACCCAGAGCCATAGCGACAGTTTTTCCTTCGTCAGTAGCTTTCATCGCCACACCAGGAACATCAGATGCTGCCAACCTGTCACCATAATGAATGTCACCATTAGCATTGCTTATCTTAACAGGAACACGCCCGGCCAAAGCTACCGGTTTGAAATAATTTCCTTCTTGATCTTGACCACCAAGGGTAAAACCAGGGTCGCTAGAAATTATACCAAGACTATTTTCAGCATAAGCCGAACTGCATTTAGCTACATAAAAACCGCCCTGTCCATTATCTACAGAACAAACAACATCACCTGCTTGAGGACAATTTCCATTTTGAGCACAATTTGGATCTAAAGGATAAAGCTCAGCCAAGTCTAATGTGGTAGTACCAGAAATAAAACCGCTCGCTTTTATAAACCCATTTACACCAATACCGGCGCTAGAGGTAGCTCCAGCATCTACAAATAATTTATAATTATTAACCACTGCGCTCAGCGTGGAAGTTCCAACCTGCACCGTACCACTAGCCATAACTTTAAATATATTTGATCTTTGAGCAGAATCAATACTAAATATAGAAGAAGTTGATCCGGTGGAAGAAGCAAATACAGACAGAGATCCTTGGGACATAATTCCTCCAGCTCCAACCATCAAGCCAGTGCCAGCCATAATATTTCCTTGAGCAAAGATATCATTTCTGGATTGGATATTACCAACTTCAGCAGAGTGAGCAATAAGACTGGTGACTTCCGTACCGGAGATATCGACAACAGAAATTGTACTTACACCCTGATTAGCCACATAAGCATAGCGACCGGAGACGAAGACAGAAACAGGAGTTGTACCAACACTAGTTGTGGCTACTTGGATAGGGGCTGAAGGATTAGAAACATCTACCACTGAAATTGTATTTCCTATAGCATTGTTTACATAAGCATATCTACCTGATACAAAAATTCCCGATGGCGTTGCGCCAACACTAGTTGTGGCTACTTGGATAGGGGCTGAAGGATTAGAAACATCTACCACTGAAATTGTATTGGAAGTTTGATTAACAACATAAGCATAGCGGCCGGAGACATAAATTGAATTTGGTGCGCCACCGACGCTAGTCGTAGCTGTTTGAACCGGAGCTGAAGGATTAGAAACATCTACCACTGAAATTGTATTGGAAGAAAAATTAGCTGTATAAGCATAATGGCCGGAGACATATATTGACTTGGGGCCAAAACCAACTGAAGTAGTAGAAATTTTAACAGGAGCTAATGGATTAGAAACATCAAAAATATTAATGAAACCATTACCCGTATCTCCGTTTGATACATAAGCATAGCGGCCGGAGACGAAAATAGAAATAGGAGACACAGTTCCATTGGCGCTAGTTGTAGCCACCTGTTTAGGGGCGAAAGGATTAGATACATCAACAACTGAAATATTAAAGCTATTAAAATTAGCCACATAAGCATAGCGACCGGAGACGAAAATAGAACTAGGCGCAGAACCGACAGAAGTTGTAGCAATCTGTACTGGAGCAAAAGGATTCGAAACATCAACAATCGAAATAGAGCTCGAATCAGAGTTTGATATATAGGCATAACGGCCGGAGACGAAAATAAAAGTAGGAGTAGTGCCAACAGAAGTAGTAGCGATCTGCGTAATAGTTGTACCAGTATCTATTACATTAGAGATGTTTCCGACGACAGATAATCTTTCAGTAGCAGTGGAAGTACCTATTGCCACTTTACCATTGGCAAAAATCTTAAGTATACTTGTCGATGTTGATGCTGCTGAAGACACATCAAAAATGGAAGAGGTAGATCTGGTAGAAGAAACAAATATAGATAAAGCGCCATTAGACATAATTCCACCAGCGCCGACCATTAATCCGGTTCCAGCTATAATATTTCCTTGAGCAAAGATATCATTTCTGGATTGTAAGTTTCCCACTTCGGCAGAATGGGCTATTAAACTGGTTACTTCCGTACCGGAGATATCAACAATGGAGATAGTGTTTGAACCACCATTAGCCACATAAGCATAACGGCCAGAGACATAGATGCCAACAGGACTTGGACCAACATTAACAAGCATAAGTTGTCTAGGATTTGAAGGAACAGAAACATCAACAACTGAAATAGTGTTGGAAGAAAAGTTAGTTACATAAGCATAACGGCCAGAGACATAGATGCCAGCTGGACCACCACCAACCGAAGTTGTAGCTACTTGTACTGGAGCTGACGGATTGGAGACATCAACAACTGAAATAGTGTTGGAAGAAAAGTTAGTTACATAAGCATAACGGCCAGAGACATAGATGCCAACAGGAGTTCCACCAACCGAAGTGGAAGCAACTCTTACTGGAGATAACGGATCTGATACATCAACCACAGAAATACTATTACTAAAAGAAAAATCAACAACATAAGCATAACGGCCGGATACAAATATTGATTCCGGTGTTGTGACAAAAGGAGGAGATGCGACAGAAACTGCAGATACCTGCTTAGGTAATAAAGGATTAGAAACATCAATAATCGAAATAGTAGCATCACCGCCATTAGTCACGTAAGCATAACGGCCGGAGACATAGATAGATGTAGGGGAAGAACCAAAAGAGCTGGTTGCGACCTGTTTAGGAGCGACAGGATTAGAAATATCTATAACAGAGAGGCCAGTATTAACAGTTACATAGGCATAACGGCCAGAGACATAGATAGAATTTGGAGAAGAAATAACCGAAGTGGTACCAACTTGTACTGGGACTAAAGGATTAGAAATATCGACAATGGAAATAGTATTCGAAGCTTGGTTTGCCGTATAAGCATAACGTCCGGAGACAAAAACGGAAGCTGGCTGACCGCCTACAGTAGTAGTTGCAACCTGAGAAATAGCAGTACTAGGGCCTATAACATTAGAAATATTTCCGACTACAGATAATTTTTCAGTTGGAGTCGAGGTTCCAATACCAATGTTGCCATTGGCAAGAACTTTAAGGATACTTGGAGTTTGCGCTGAAGAAATATCAAAGATTGAAGAAGTTGATCCGGTTGAGGAAGCATAAACAGACAAAGCACCATTAGAAAAAATTCCACCAGTGCCAACTGTCAAACTCGTTCCAGCCATAATATTTCCTTGAGCAAAGATATCATTTCTGGATTGTAAGTTTCCCACTTCGGCAGAATGGGCTATCAAGCTGGTAACTTCAGTACCCGAAATATCCACTACGGAAAAGGTGTTGTCCCCATCATTAACCGTATAAGCATAACGGCCAGAAACATAAATTGACGTAGGAGACAAACCAACAGTAGCAGTCGCAACCTGGACAGGAGCTGCTGGGTTAGAAACATCAACAACAGCTACAGTATTATTATTAGCTACAGATAAATATGCATAACGGCCGGAGACATAAACCGAGGTGGGTGAAGATCCTGATCCCATACTCGTAGTAGCAACCTGAACAGGAGCTGCTGGGTTAGAAACATCAACAACAGAAAAAAGGTCTCCACCAACTAAATATGCATAACGGCCGGAGACATAAATGGAAGCTGGTCCTACATCAACAGAAGTAGTAGCAACCTGGACAGGAGCTGCTGGGTTAGAAACATCAACAACAGAAAGACTATTTGAATTACCATTGCCAATATATGCATAACGGCCGGAGACAAAAATAGAAATAGGAGTCGTACCAACGGAAGTACTAGCAACTTGGACAGGAAATTTCGGATTAGAAACATCAACTACAAGCAAGCTGTTTGAAGTATCCCCTACCAAATAAACATAGTGGCCAGATACATAAAGAGCGCGGGCTCCAGGTAGAGTAGTACTAGACATTTCTACAGGAGCTGCTGGGTTAGATACATCAAAAATAGATAATTTGTGAGAAAGAGCTTCGCCAAAATACGCATATCGGCCGGAGACAAAAATTGATTGAGGAGATGATCCGGCTCCAACAGAAGTAGTAGAAATTTTAACAGGAGATGATGGTTTGGAGACATCAATAATTGAAAAACTATTGGAAATAGTATTTGCGGCGTATGCATAGCGGCCGGAGACAAAAACAGCTAATGGAAAAGTACCGATACTGGTAGTCGCAATTTGCGAAATAACGGTATTAGAATCAATAATATTAGAAATATTTCCACCAAAAGTAGACGTTTGGGAGAAATAACTGGTTCCTTGAACGGCTAGTCTAGTGGATGGAGTAGACGAATTTATGCCAATATTGCCGTTTGCCAATACCCGCAAAAAGCTAGCACCAGATGAAGAAGCGATTTCAAGGATAGGACTTCCACCATTGGTGGTAGAAGCTAAAACAGAAAGAGAAGCAATTGGACTAGTGGTGTTTAGACCTACTCTGCCATTGATAGCCCAGCGCATTACTTCGGCACCAAGCGAACCAGCTGATCCTACATTTAACCTAAGGTCATAAGGAGTACCTGTATAACCCAATCTCCAAGAAGCTGAACTTTCAGCTCCTTGGGCCCAAGATAACCAGCTTTGATCTGCGTCCGAATCCTTATACAGTTTTATTGCATCGCCAAGACTGGATGTAGCGCGCCGTACTTGCAACGTGGCTGTAGGACTGGATATGTTTATACCAACGTTTCCACTAGATAAAACAGTAAACACAGAAACTGCGGAGGTTGATGAACTGATAGTAAAAGGATTTACACCAAGTGTATCTTGTATGCCTAAACTGGCGATGGGTGATGAAGAATTTATTCCTACTCTACCATTTGTCAAAACTGTAAACATAGACGCAGAGCCAGGTGTTGAACTAAGAATTGAAAAGGGGTTGGCCGTACCATCTCCTTGAACAGTCAAAGTATTATTTAAAGTGGTGGTGCCAATTCCAACTTTACCAACTGTGGTTAAAGCTCCGTTTAGAGCTGTAGCCAAAGTAGCTCCTGCAAAAGTTGCAATTGTTCCGCCATTACCATTATCAATTCGCAAACTTCTTACCTGAGATGTTCCGCCAAGATAACCAAAGGCATTAAAAACACAAGTAGCGCTGCCATTATCCTGAAAACCACAACCAAAAGTATCATCTTTGAGAAAAGCAGAAGTGTTTGGCGCTCCATAAGCTACTATTTGTCCCGTGGTAGTTACAGATCCAACTATCTGCACACCACCCTGAACAGCAAAAGTATCAATTGGCGAAGAAGTATTAATACCAACATTGCCATTGGTTAAAACAGAAAGCATCGATGTCCCGGCAGCGGTTGAACTGACAATAGAGAATGGATTGGCAGTACCATCTCCTTGGATGGTTAATTTGGACTGAGGAGTAGTGGTACCAATACCAATTAAACGGTTTGGTAAAATAAATAAAGTTGAAGTTGGTGATAAAGAAAATCCGTTAGCTGCATAATACGGGAATTGTCCGGCTGAACCGGTGGTTATTAAGTTATTCGAACCGGTTACATTTAGGTTGGTGGTGGTGACAGAAGTACCTGAAGCTGTATTAAAAGTAAACGGACCAGAAACATTTAAGTTGGTGGAAGTAATGCTAGTAGCAGTTAAGTTAGTTGGCGAGAAGTTGGTGGCAGCCAGATTAGTAAAGAAACCATTGGTACTAGTAATACTTGTTCCGTTAGAATTAGTGAATCCAAATAAAGAAGCAAAAATATTAGTTGAGGTAATACTTGTACCATTAGCGCTGACAAAAGATAATAGGCTGGAGACATTGGAATTTGTAGTAGTAATACTTGTTCCATTTGCGTTAGTAAACCCAAACAACGAAGCAAATAAATTTGTTGAAGTGGCGTTGGTGGTTACCAAATTTGTGGAGGTAACCATTGTTCCCGAAGCCGTCGTAAAATTAAGCTGACCAGACAAAGTACCACCAGTTAAGAGTAAATAATTTGAAGCAGTGATCGTATCTACCACCATGGCATCGGTGATGGAATTGTTTGGCAAAGTTAACGCACCAGTTACGTTTAGGTTGGTGGTAGTGACAGAAGTTCCGGTAGCATTAGTAAAAGCAAACAAAGAAGTAAATATGTTAGTAGATGTGATGCTTGTGCCATTGGCATTGGTAAATGAGAGACCGGAAGAAAAAAGATTAGTTGAGCTAGCGTTGGTAGTTACTAAATTTGTCGAAGTAACCATGGTGCCAGAAGCCGTATTAAAAGTTAATGGACCAGAAACATTTAGATTAGTTGAGGTGATACTGGTGGCGGTTAAGTTTGTTGGCGAGAAGTTGGTGGCAGCCAGATTAGTAAAGAAAGCATTAGTAGAAGTAATTGAACCGCCGCTAGCTGTGGTAAACGCAAATAAAGAAGCAAATAAGTTTGTTGAAGTAACACTTGTGCCATTGGCATTGGTAAATGAGAGACCGGAGGAGAAGAGGTTGGTTGAGGTGGCGTTGGTGGTAACAAGATTTGTCGAAGTGACCATCGTGCCGGAGGCAGAAGTAAAGTTAAGTTGACCGGATAAAGTACCTCCGGTTAAAAGAAGATAGTTTGATGCAGTGATTGTATCTACCACCATAGCATCGGTGATGGAGTTGTTCGGAAGAGTTAAAGCGCCAGTTACGTTTAAATTGGTGGTAGTAACAGAGGTTCCGCTGGCGTTAGTGAAAGCAAGGTTCGTGGAAAATAAATTGGTTGAAGTAACATTGGTAGCTGTAATATTTGCCGGAGAAAAATTGGTGGTAGCTAGATTGGTAAAGAAAGCGTTGGTGGATGTGATTGAAGCACCACTGGCTGTGGTAAAAGCAAATAGCGAAGCAAATAGATTAGTTGATGTAACGCTAGTTCCATTAGCATTAGTAAATGTTAAGCCGGAAGAAAAAAAGTTAGTGGAAGTAGCATTAGTAGTAGTCAAATTAGAGATAGTGGAAGTATTTACTGTTGTACTGTTAAAAGTAAAATTACCACTGCTGTCTGATTTTGGAACATAAGTTGTGCTAGAAATTGTATTTACCCCCACGCCATCTAAGTAAGCGGCATTAAAAGCATAAGGTACGGCAGTAATCTGTTTTCTGGGAGTCAAAATATCTGAACCAACTTTAACTTCCAAAAAAACAGATCCATTATTTTGAAAAATTGCCGGCGTCAAACTATTTGTGCCGGTATCACCAAGATTTATACTGAACAAGCCTTGAGACGGAGTAATATTTATTGATTGCGGTGTTCCCAAAGTACCGCTAGCTGTATACAAGGCCGTGCCACCGGAAAGCGAATCGTATAAAGTAAATTGCATGCTTTGAGTGGTGGTCGCTAATCGGCCGCTGATCAAAAGTTTGCCCTGATAAGTAATTATGGTTGGCGAAGTGGCGGCGAAAACTTTTTTAGAAAAAAGAATTGTTAATGCAAAAAACAAAAATAACCCAAATCCAAAAATAATGGGAAACCACTTTTGTGTTCTTTCTTTCTTGTTAATTTTCTCCATACTTTCTTAGGCTGAAACCAACGAGAAAATTATTCTGTTCTCATTACCTAAAACCAAATAATTTTGGCTTTGTTTTCATCTTCTTTATATATACATATTATACAACTTTTTGGCTTAATTTTCTATGAAAATAACCCACTTAGATGTGGATAAGTACGCCAAAAAATAGACATTTTTTAAAAACAAAAAAACCTTGCCATTTCAAGGTCAAAAAACTGCCGAATTCTTAACATTTTTCTTAAATTTAGGAGTTTTTATGCTACCAAAAAATCTAAAACAAAAATAAACCCTAAATTAGAATGAGGTTTTCTTTAATTTCCAAAAAGTTAAGCTGCCAATAATAACTAAAACAAATAGACCGGCAACCAATTTGCTCCATTTTGGGAAATACCAAATATAAGCAACTGCGGAAACAGTTTGATTGGTGCGACCGTAATTAATTTTTATACTAGCAGAGTAAATTCCCGGCCAATTTAAATTATCTTTCAATTTTATTTCCGGATGAAGCACGCGTTTAGAATCAGCTAATAATTTATTTCCCAAAAATGTCTGCTCAGAAAAAATTGTCTCCCCTCTCCAATTTTTAACCTCAATCGCGCCACGCATTACTGTTTCAATTGTGCCGGAATTTTTTATATTTAAATCAAATTTAATTTTTTTATTTTGATCCTGATCCGCAAAATTTACCGTCCATTTTTCTATCGCCAAAGATTCTTGCACCAACCCCTTTACCTCTAAAGTTAGCAAAGAAACAAGCCTAACAGATAAACCTGATTGTTGTGGAGATAAAATATTTTTTTCCAAAGTAGGTTCGGCTGCTAATCCTAAATAATATGATCCGGCCTGCGCATCATCGGGAATTTTGATAATAAAATTTGCTGAACCGCTTTCGCCGGATTTTATATTCAACAAACTTTCTTCCGGATAAACCCAATTTTCTGCTATATTTATTCCTCTAGAAAAAACCGGTTTTCCGTCTTCGTCCTGCTTCATTCCCAAAACACTTAATTTAAAATTTGTGCTGCTCCCCAAAGCTTGGCTATTTTTTATTTTTACAACCATAGTTTGGCTAGCGCCTTGGCTAACCGTTAATAAAGCTTTTACCGGAGAAATTTCAAAAGCTTTGGCTTGATTACCGCCAGCAAAAAAAACTAAAACTCCCAAAATCCATAACCAAAACTTTATCTTTTTCATATTCTTAGTTTATCAAGCAATTTTTTATTTTATAAAAATTAAATACTGGTTGAGGCTGTTAAAGTAATTAGCTGACTCCGACCACCGACTGTACTGGCACTGCTAATGGCACCTTTAAAAGTTAAAGTGGTTTGAGCGCTATCTACAGGCGTGCTGGAAGATGAAAGATTCAAGCCGGCAACAATGGCTCTATCATCATTAAAAGCTGCATCTATACCACTGGCAGCTACACCATATTCTTCACTTCCGGCTGTAACTGATCCGTCGCTAACATTAGCTAAATGAGTGCCGCTAACATTACCGACCGACAAAACATAACCGCTGTCAGCATCCGCGCTTACCGAAACTACGGCCGATGAACTTGCAACCTGATTAACATCAAGATCTCCTAAATCAATCGTGGTTGGACTAACGCTAATTACCAAAGCGCTAAAATCCATAGCTTGATAACCGGCTATAACCTGATAAACACTGCTGCTTGAAGATCCAACCGGCGATTCGCCAACACTATCCTGCAAACTAAAAGTTCCGCTAGCGCTTAACAACCCGCCTGAATCAACTGTGTCCGCAAAAATTGTATAATTTGTGGAAGACATTAAACCTAAAGAAGCGGACGGAAAAAATAAAGTTCCCGACAAAATTACTAACAAAAATATTATACTTTTTTTTAAATAATCCTGCTTCATCAAATTAAGTTTAGTATCGCTTAAAAAGTATATTTTATCTTTTCGATGCGGCCTGATCCCCTAATACCAAAGACTTAATTTTAGCAGTAATGTCTTTATTATCCGGATTTAAGTCTTTAACTTTATAATAATATTCCAAAGCCTTGGCTTTATCACCGCGATTTTCATAGAGCAGGCCCAAGCTATATAAAGCATTGGAATAATTTGGCTGTATCTGCACAGCCTGAAGCCACAGTTTTTCCGCATTAGATTTATCATCTGCTTGGTTGCGATTGTAAAGCAAACGGCCAAAATTAAATAACACCTCGGAATTATTAGAGCCTAACGGCAAAATAGTTCGGTAGGTTTCTATGGCCTTATCTAATTCTTTATTCGCTTCATAGGCGGCTGTCAAACTTATATAGGCCCCAACATAATCTTTTTTTAAATCAATTGATTTTTGATAATATTCAATCGCTTTAGAAAAATTTTTCTGCAACATATAATCGTTTCCTAAACGCCATACTATTACCGGATTTGTTGGCTCAAGCTCGTTGGCACGATTCAAAGATTTTATAGACCAATCCATAGCTTCCGGCACCAAAGCCGCAGCATTATCATACAAAGTTGCCAAATTTTCCCAAATAGCCACAGAGTTAGGAGAAATATCAGTCGCGGTCTTGGCCTCATTAACAGCTTGAGCCAAAAGATTGGTCACATTTTGTACATTCGGCTGACTAGCTTGAGCCAGCTTGCCGGCTTGAACCAAATAAGCGCTAGCTATAGCTGTATGAAATATATCGGAACTGGTATGCAAAGATATGGCTTGCTGTAATTTTTTTTCGATAGTTGGAAAATCTTTGGTAGACAAGGCTTCGTTAAATAATTTATCTGCAAAATAAAATCTGGCACCTAAAATTCCGACCATAATTATGCCGGCCATAACCACAATCACACTAAAAGAAAAGGCTAGTTTATATTGAGGAGTCTCTTCAAGAGTCCAATGCTTTTCTTCCACCATATTATGACCAAGCAAAGACAATCCGGATATTATTAATCCCAGTAAAAGCCACCAAAAAACCCAAAGCGTAGGAGTATAAAAACTGGTCATCATTCCCACCCACATTATCAACCAAGCAATTACAGCCAAAAACACATCCAAACGAATATTGCTTTTACTTAAATGAAGACTGAGAGAAATGCCGGAGCTAGCTCCCCTAGCCTTAAACCAAGTGGTAAACACATGTCCTAAAACAAACAAAAGTATAAAAATAAAACCCAAAGCGGTTAATATTCCTCCTTCAGACAAAATTGCCAAAAATGAACTGAAGGGTTGAGGAAATCTTAATGACCAAGCGTTTTGATCAGAGTTGAAATCGACACTTCTAAATTTAGAAAAGTCCATAGCGAAAGTTCCCAAACCGCTGCCGACAAAAAAGTTTTTCGCACCGGAAAATAAAACATTTTCTGTTATTGACCAAGATGGTTTAATATCCAAAGAAACTTCAGCCGGCAAAACTGATTGCAAAGATTTCGGGCTGCCAAAAAATATAAATATACAACTAATTATTAACAGAACAAATAAAACGGACAGCCAGCCCATTCTGGCATCTTGCAAGAAACTGACACCCAGCAACAAAAGCAACACCAAACCTGCCAGCATTATCCACCAAAGAAAACTAAAGCCCATTACCAACAGTGGTACTGCGGCTAAAATCATTATAAAAAAATAGAACAGAGCTCTGCTTACGGCTAGGTTATTTTTTATCAAAGATCCCGCAGCTAAAATAAATATCACGACCATCAGTACGCCAAAAGCGCTATTAGTTACATCTATCACATTCCAAACATTACCTATAAAAGGCAAATTTAAACCAAAAAGAGTTTTTAAAATAAATAAAACTGAAGCCGCTCCTCCAGTAAATAAAATGACATCAAAAGCTCCGCGCCATCGTTCCGGATTATTCAGCGTGTTAACTAGAACAAAATAAAATAAAACTGAAAAAAATAAAAATATAAAACTTAAAACAAAATGTTCGCCTCGGCCTATAAAACTATCATATAAATTAACGGAAAATAAAGACGAAACCAAGGCTGCCAGCAAAAACGTAAGCAGCGGCCCATCAAGAACCGATAAGCGATAAGAAATTTTTTTGGACAGAACAACTTTTGCGGCAAAAAATAATAAATTCAAAAGCAGCAGACCGATAAACAAATATTGTTTTGACAATATATACGGATTAAATAAATTCTTATCAATAAAAAGCGGAGTCAAAATAATGTTCAGCAAAATAACAATATAAGATGCGGAGTCAAAAAATTTAATTAAAGATTGATTTTGATTTAACATACCTTTATAAACAAAAATTAAAACCTCAGCTGATAAAATTATAGCATACTTCTTAAGTGTGTACAAAGACGCTCACACAGACTATCGAGCTAGCTTTAATAAAAACTTGACAGTTACTTCGCTCAATTTTATAATATTATAGTATGTTTCTCTGAGAAACAGAAAGTTACATGTGAAACAAATAATAAAATGGCAAATTCCTCTGAATTAACTCTCCCCTCCTATGATTTTATTGCCGGATTAGTAACTACCATCGGCAGTTTTCTTTGGGTTAAACAAAAAAACTCAGAAATTCCAGTTTTTCAATTAAAGGTACAATCTAAGGATTATGATTTACTGGTGGTTATAAAAGATAAACTAGAAATTAAAGAAACTATTCATAAATACTTGCACCAGGATCGGCAATATTGCCTCTTACTTATAAGAAGCCGGCGAACGATTGAAAATAAAATAATACCTGTTTTTGATGGTCGGTTACTTGGTCAGAAACAGATCCAGTTTGATTTATGGAAGAAAAAGTACTTTGAAAAAAAGCTTAATTTTGTTTATCACAAACAGTCTTAAAACAAAAAGTTTCTTGTGAAACATTTTTAAAATATAGTTATTAACTGTATAAAATGACTTATTTGTATACATTAGTGTATACATTTATACACTTTATTACCAACTTATGCACAAAGTTATACACTTTATATTTTTTTTCTTAATAACTACTTAATTGACCTTTTACTAATCCCTCCCCGTTACTTCTTCAAAGAAGTAACCAAGAACTGCGAGCGGTGGAATTACTCAGAGCTAGACAGGACTCGTCGTCGCTGCTCTCGTGAACTCGCTCGACCGTTTCCAACGGTCGGCTCAAACAGCACGAGAGCTCTTTTAAAGACCGCTCCAACTCATCTCTGTCTGCTAACTTCATAATTCCAATGCTCGCCCGAACGCCGTCGGACAACCGTTATCCGTCGTTCGATCCGAGCTTTGCGATACACCGTGTACTTGCCACGGTGAAATGTCAGGCTATTGGCTGGCATGCGACTATGCTCTTTGTCAGCCAAAGCGACATGAGCCGATGGAAGTACCGGTGGAGAGCGCTGGCTCGGCGAGTTTTTCTTACGCTTTTTGCTCGGTCAAAAAGCGTAGAGGAGGTTTGGTTACAAAAGGTGGATGTTGGGTGGTTGGTAAAAAAAGCAAATGGAAAAAAGTTAGTTATAATTGGTTATAAAAAGTAAAATTGTACTATAAATAAATTTGAAAAAAATATTTTGATAAATTCTTGCCAATCATAAAATTTTAATATAAAATGCCTCCATTGCCCTCATAGTTCAACGGATAGAACAGGCCCGTCCTAAGGGCAAGATGTGTGTTCAATTCATGCTGAGGGCACAAAATATTATTAAATAAAAACGATTATTTTGGCTAATATTAGCCAAAATAATATAATTTATCTCCTCACGAAACCATCACAGATAAAACTAAACTTATGCAAAACATTCTACTTATCTTAATAGTTCTACTGATAGCCGGGCTAATAGCCATGCTTTTTGTAGTAATTAAAAAACAAAACACAAAACCAAAAGAAGGCGAACAAAATCTTTTTTTAATGCTGCAAAATCAAATTCAAGATTTAAATAGATTAGTTGAACAAAAAATTACCGACACGCATAAGGTAATGTCTGAAACACAGACTAATTTAAACAAAACGATCCAATCGCAATTTGGCCAAAGCATGAAAATAATTACCGATGTTACTGATCGTTTGGCCAAACTTGATGAAACCAATCGCCAGGTAGTCAGTTTTACCGATCAGCTGCAAAACCTACAAGACATTTTAAAAAATCCAAAACAGAGAGGGATTTTGGGTGAATATTACCTGGAAACATTATTAAAAAATATTTTGGCTCCGGGCCAATATCAAATGCAGTACGGATTTAAAAATGGCGAAATTGTTGACGCGGCAGTTTTTGTTAAAGATAAAATTATTCCGGTTGATTCAAAATTTTCTTTGGAAAATTATAATCGCATGATTGAAACTAGTGACGTTCAAGAAAAAACCAGACTGGAAAAACTTTTTGTCAATGACTTAAAATTACGCATTACCGAAACTGCCAAATATATCCGACCGGAAGAGGGGACAATGGACTTTGCTTTTATGTTTATTCCTCACGAAGCGATCTATTATGACTTGCTAATAAACAAAATCGGCGCTGTAACTGAAGATACGGAAAATTTAATTCAAAGAGCCGCCGGTAAATATAAAGTTATCATTGTTTCGCCAACTTCATTTTTGGCCTATCTGCAAACTGTTCTGCAAGGCCTTAAAGCTATGCAGATAGAAGAAACTACCAAAGATATTATCAAACGGGTTGGCGAAATTGGCGCTCATTTAAAAAAATATGAAGAATATCATAGCAAGGTAGGAAGTTCTCTGGGCACAGTTGTCAGTCATTTTAACAATTCCAGTAAAGAATTTAAAAAGATTGATAAAGATGTAGTTCGCATCACTGGTGAATCTGGGGGCTTTGAAGCTGTTTTAATAGACAAGCCAGACTCCGAAGAATAAGCTAACTTAAGACTTATCCTTGACTTTTTCTAAAATATATAGTACTCTAAGTTCCAGTCAACAAACTTCACTCTCATTTTTGTTGGCCATTAATTTATAACTTACACTATGCCTAATATACAAAGCGCTAGAAAAGAATTGCGCAAAATGAAAAAACGCGCCGCTTTAAACAAGTTGCGCCGAGAAGGTTTTAAAGATTCCATAAAAAAAGCTATTAAAGCTCCATCTGCCGACGCTATCAAGCTCGCGCAAAAAGCTTTAGATAAAGCAGCTCAAGCCGGAGTAATTAAAAAGAATACCGCTTCCCGCAAACTTTCCCGCTTGATGAAAAAATTAGCAGCCGCAAAAAAATAATTCCCTGTTTTTTAATTTAACTTCCCAACAAATAAATCAATAAGCATAGACTGGTCTGCCTGGCCAGTCTTTGTTTTTATATCAACTTCCAACAATTGATTATAGATATCTTTTAATTTATCCAGTGAATATTTTTTAATAAAAGGCAAACTTTTTTTTACCACAAACGGATGCAGCTCCAGCATCTTGGCCATACTATCACTGGAAATATTTTCTAGGGCGTTGAACAGATC
The DNA here is from genome assembly GCA_035473115.1 of Candidatus Udaeobacter sp. GTDB lineage: Bacteria > Patescibacteriota > Patescibacteriia > Magasanikbacterales > GWA2-37-8 > XYD2-FULL-39-9. Next base: position 187,959 of record DATION010000005.1, read on the forward strand.
ACGCATAGAAATCAGTATTCGAAACTGACGCAGCGCCATGCCAAAAATCATCCCGTCTTCTTCACCCAAACGCCGCTGTTCTTCAACAAGTTTAAAAGCTAATTTGCGGTTACCAGCCACAATGGCATCCACCATATTAAAAACATTATCATCAACTTTTTCTTCCAAAAAAATCTGAGCGTCTGCTAAAGAGATCTCTTTTCCTTGATTATAAGCAATCAATTGATCAACTAACGAATCAAGATACCAAATATCTTTGCCAGCATTTTGACTGAGATAAGCTACAGCCGCTGAATTTATAATTCCACCCCGCTGCTTTACTTCTGAATTTATCCAGTCGGCCAGTTGCGCGCCTGCCAGGTTAGCAAACTCTTTAGCCCATTTTTCTTTAGCTAATAATTTCTGCAATTCTTGAGCTAGTTTTGATTTGCCAACTGGTTCAGCTTGATAAAATATAACAATATTTTTTTCTGGAATCTTATTATCTTTTATTCCAGTAACTACTGATTCCAATAAATCTGTGTCTTTGCTGGACAAAATATTTTGTATAACAATCATTCTTTTTTCCGCCAAAAAAGCAGTCGCTGTAGCTTCATTCCAAAACTGGCTGTTATCTATTTTTTGGCCATCCAAAAAAATTACGTTCATACCTTGCGGATCGCGTTCTTTCTTAAAACGTTCTACATTTTGTTTGAGAAATTCTCGGCTGCGAAATGTATCTTCGCCGTATATATAGATAATCATAGGCTTTAGAATTTTAATGCTTTTGTTTGTTTTTAGCAAATAAGATAAACGCTTTTAATTAAGTAAACCAAATACTCTCTGTCCTAACTAACCTTATGCCTTTTTACCATCAAACCCTCAAATAGACTTTCCACCCAGCCCCTATCCACCTTTTGTAACCAAAAGCTGGAGGGAAAAGTTCCCGAGCACAGATGTCCTTTGTCTCGAACTGCCATCGGCTCATGTCGCTTTGGCTGGCAAAGACCATAGTCGCATGCCAGCCAATAGCCAGACATTTCA
>DATION010000006.1:0-130528 GCA_035473115.1 Candidatus Udaeobacter sp.
CTGGCTATTGGCTGGCATGCGACTATGGTCTTTGCCAGCCAAAGCGACATGAGCCGATGGCAGTTCGAGACAAAGGACATCTGTGCTCGGGAACTTTTCCCTCCAGCTTTTGGTTACAAAAGGTGGATAGGGGTTGGGTGGTCAAAAAGTAAATGAATTAGTGATTTCTTTCTCTCTTTCTTTTAAAAGAAAGAGATGGAAGGGTTTTTTTTGTTCAGCATTAGGAATTGTGCTATAATATTAAAAGTTAATACTTAACTAGAAGCAAAGCTTTGCAATTTATTTAATCTCGCCCCGCTAAGCGGGGACTCAACCTTAGCAATTGTGGCCCAAATTATTTCCGTAGTAAACCAAAAAGGCGGGGTAGGCAAAACTACCACCGCTGTCAATTTGGCGGCAGCGCTGGCTGAAGCTGGTAAATTTGTGTTACTGGTAGATTTGGATCCGCAAGGTAATGCTACTTCCGGTTTGGGAATAAAATATCAAGAATTGGAAAAAGGCCTTTACCATAGTTTGTCAGGTCAAACACGCTTGCATGATGTCGTCCACAATACTGGTCATGCCGGTTTGCGCGTGGCTCCGGCAACTCCGGATTTGGCCGGAGCAAATGTGGAGTTAGTAAATGTAGAAGGCCGTGAAAGTAAATTAGCCGAAATTTTATCCGAAGTGGCCCATGCTTATGATTATGTTATTATTGATTGCCCACCGTCTTTAGGAATTTTGACCCTCAATGGTTTAATTGCCGCTGACTATATTTTAATTCCCGTACAGGCTGAGTATTATGCCTTAGAAGGTTTGGGTCAGTTATTAAAAACAATTGAACTGGTAAAATCAAATTTAAAACCAAACTTAAAAGTTTTGGGTGCAGTGCTGACAATGTTTGATTCACGCAATAGTTTATCCGAAGAAGTAATGAATGAATTATATAAATTTTTCCCAGACAATATTTTTCGTTCGGTAATTCCGCGCACTGTTCGTTTGGCCGAAGCACCAAGTTTTGGCCAGAGTATTTTTCATTATGATCCAAGCGGCAAAGGTTCAAAAGCTTATGAAAGATTGGGGAGAGAATTTTTAGATAGATTTGAAGCAAGTAATTAATTAATTTTTTTATGGCATTAGGCAGAGGATTAAATGCTTTGATTTCCGGCGGAACAAAGCAGTCGCAAAATACAACTAATCATTCTTCCGGGCAAGATAATGTTTGGTATATTCCGGTTACTTCAATTTCACCAAACACTCATCAGCCGCGGCAAAATTTCAGTGGTCCTGAATTAGAAGATTTGGCTGCTTCCATAAAAGAGCATGGAATTTTACAGCCGCTTTTAGTTACCGAAAAAGCGGATGGCGGTTATGAGTTGATTGCCGGAGAAAGACGCTGGCGAGCTTCGCAAATGGTAGGCTTGGCAACAGTGCCGGTTTTAATCAAAAAATTTGCCGATCAGCAAAAATTAGAGGTAGCTTTAATTGAAAATATTCAAAGAGAGAATTTAAATCCGATTGAAGAAGCTTTTGCTTACCAAAGATTAATGCAGGAATTTAATTTGACTCAGCAAGATGTGGCAGAAAAAGTCGGCAAAAGCCGTCCGGCTGTGGCCAATACTGTTCGTCTATTAAGTCTGCCGGAAGAAGTCAAAACCGCTTTGGTGGATAAAAGAATAAATATGAGCCAAGCCAGAGCCTTGCTCAGCCTAGATGACCAGAAGCAGCAATTAGATATGTTGTCTTCAATGCTTGGCCAGCGGATAACTGTTCGAGAATTAGAACGTGAAGTTGGCAGACAGAATCCGCAAAAAAGTCATCGCGATCCAAATCTGGCTTATTTAGAAGATCAGTTACGAACTGCTCTGGGCACAAAAGTGGCTATTACCCAAAAAGGGAAAAGAGGCACAATAATAATTGATTATTACTCTCAGGAGGAGCTAGCAAAAATTATCAAAAAAATAATCCCGAATTAACGGGATTATTTTTTATAAACTAGTTTTTGCCCAAGTTTTTCTCATTTTTAGTCTTTCTTTGATATGCGATTTGGCTACATGAGTTTTGACATATTTTAACCAGTCCGGGCTGGGGCTTTTGCGGTTTTTGTCTCTTAAAATTTCTACCACATCACCGCTTTTGAGTGGCATATCCAAACTTACTAATTGATCGTTAATTTTTGCGCCAATGCATTGATTGCCGAGATCTGTATGAATATTGTAGGCAAAATCAACCGGCGTAGCATCTTCTGGAAGATCGATCACATCACCTTGCGGAGTAAAGACAAAAATATGATTTTTAAAAAAATCAATTTTTAGTTCGTTTAGGTCTGATAGTTTTTCTAAAACATTTTTTTGAATACTGGCCAATTCTTTTGCCCAAATAATATCTTTGGCCGGCAAACGGGAGCCGCGTTCGTCATAGTGCCAATGAGCGGCAATACCATACTCAGCTTCATTGTGCATAGTTTTGTCGCGAATTTGAAATTCAACAATCTGTCCATCCACGCAAAAAACAGTGGTATGCAGAGATTTATACCCATTTGGTTTTGGCTGGGAAATATAATCTTTAATCCCACCTTTGAGTGGCCGCCATAATTTATGGATTATGCCCAGCGCGGCATAGCAATCGGATAGATCTTCAACAATAATTCTAATAGCCACCACATCGTGGATTTTATCAGTATTATCCCAGCCGCCTTTGCGAACAATTTTTTGGTATAAGCTGTAGAGAGCTTTTTCTCGGCCATGGACATTTAATACTTTAATATCAGATTTTTTTAATTCTTTGCTCACCAAACTCATGACGTTTTTCAGATAGGCTTGGCGTTGCGAAACCAAAGTATTGCGCAGAGCATTAGTTTTTTCGTATTCTTTGGGGTAAATGTAGGGGAAAGACAAATCTTCCAAAAGACTTTTAAATTCACCGATACCGAGGCGGTTGGCAATGGGTGCGTAAATTTCCAAACTTTCCAAAGCAATACGGTAGCGTTTTTTTGGTGGTAAAACATCTATGGTCGATAGATTATGCACGCGATCAGCAAATTTAATAATCATAACGCGGATGTCTTCAGCCATAGCCACAAACATTTTGCGCAGATTTTCGATATATCTTTCTACACCGCGGTATTTAAGTTTGCCCAGTTTGGTAATGCCTTTTATTATCGAAGCAATATCGGGACCAAAATTTTTTTCTATTTCTTCGATAGTAATATTTGTATCTTCCGGCACATCGTGCAATAGTGCGGCCACGATAATATTTGGGTCAATTCGCATATGCGCCAAAATCATCGCCGTGGCAACGGGGTGGATAATATATGGCTCGCCTGATTTGCGGGTTTGACCAGTGTGAGCTTTGTCAGCAAATTCGTAAGCCAACTGCACCATGTCAATATCTTTCTTACGATAATACTTTCTGATTTCCGCCATCAGGTCATTGATGTTTGGTTTTTCCGGAATTATATTTTGGTAGGGCATATGTTTGATTTTAACCCATTTGTTTGGTTTAGGCAAACAAAAAAATAAAAACAGACCGGTAAGTCCGGCCTGTTTTTTATCTTATTTTTTACATGAGTGTTACGCTGGCCACTTTGTCTCCTTCTTCTTTAAAGCGCATTAGGCGTACTCCTTGAGTGGCTCGGCCAGAGGAATTTATAGAACCAAATGGCAGGCGGATAACCTGGCCTTTAGCAGACATAATCAGCAGATCTTTTTCTTTGGCTTCAACTGCATCAACTACTTTGGCAAAAGTTAAGTTGCCGGTTTTAGCGGTAATCTCGGCGGTCTTAATGCCGCTGCCGCCGCGTCCTTGGACTTTATATTCATCCAGTTCGGTGCGTTTGCCGACGCCGTTTTCGCCGACTGTTAAAAATGCTAAGCTTTTATTTTTTGGATCCACTATATCCATGCCAATAACTTCGTCGCCGCTCTTTAGGCGCATGCCACGGACGCCGCTGGCTGTGCGTCCCATTTCGCGGACGTCTTTTTCTTTGAAGCGAATAGCTTGGCCTTGTTTAGTGGCAATCATAATTTCGTCTGTGCCGGCGCTAGGCTTTACCCATTCCAAATTATCGTCTGGTTTTAATTTTATGGCGATAAGTCCGCTACGGCGTACATTGGCAAAATCTTCCAAAGCAGTTTTTTTGATATTGCCTTTGGTGGTAGTCATTACCAGGTGCTTAATACTAGAAAGATCATTCATTCCCAGTAGCGCAGTAACTTTTTCATTGGGAGCCAGCTGCAAGAAGTTTACCAAAGCTTGGCCTTTGGCAGTGCGTGAGCCTTGCGGGATATCGTAAGCCATAAGCTGGAAGACACGGCCACGATTGGTAAAGAAGAGGATATTGTCGTGAGTGTTGGTGGCAACCAAATTTTGCACGCTTTCTTCTTCTTTGGTAGTAACGCCAATTACGCCTTTGCCGCCGCGGGATTGCTGGTGGAAAGTGTCTGGTGGCAGGCGTTTAATATAGCCATCGGAAGTAACCATAATGATGGTTGCTTCGTTAGGGATAAGATCTTCGGTGGTAAATTCTTTAATGCCGCCAGCTATAATTTGGGTGCGTCTATCCTGGCCATATTTAGCTTTTATGGCTACGGTTTCGTCGGCGATGATTTTCATTATTTTACTTTTGGAGGCCAAAATAGATTCCAGTTCTTTAATTAAAGCTTTTTTCTCTTTTAATTCGTCTTCTATTTTTTGACGTTCCAAGTTGGCCAACTGCTGCAGCTTCATTTCCAAAATAGCTACGGCTTGTCTGTCGGTAAATTTAAATTTAGACATCAAGTTAGCTTTGGCTTCATCTTTGTCTTTGGAAGCGCGGATAGTTTTGATGATTAAATCAATTTTATCAAGCGCCATACTTAAGCCTTCCAAAATATGGGCGCGTTCTTTGGCTTTATTTAAATCAAACTCAGTGCGGCGGCGGATAATTACTTGGCGGTGTTTAATGAATTCTTCCAAAACGTTTTTTATGGTAAGAACGCGCGGCTGAATGCCATCCACCAAAGCCAGCATGTTAACGTGGAAAGTAGTTTGCAATTCGGTCATTTGGAAAAGTTTGTTTAGAACTTTTTTTGGGTAAGCATCTTTTTTGAGGTCAATAACTACGCGTACGCCGTCTTTGTTGGATTCATCGCGTAAATCTTTGATGCCTTCAATTTTTTTCTCTTGCACCAAGTCAGCAATTTTTTCCAAAAGAGTCGCTTTATTTATGCTGTAAGGAACTTCGGTAATGACAATTTTAAATTGATCGGATTTGCCTTCTTGGATTTCGGCTTTTGCGCGCATCACGATTCCGCCTTTACCGGTGGAGTAAGCGGCTAAAATATCTTTTTTATTATAAATAATGCCGCCAGTAGGGAAGTCCGGGCCTTTAATTATTTCTGCTAAATCTTCAACACTTGTCTCCGGTTCTTCGATAAGTTTGGTTAAGCCATCGCAAAGTTCACTAAGATTGTGCGGAGGAATTGAGGTGGCCATACCAACCGCAATACCCACAGTGCCGTTGAGGAGTAAGTTGGGGATTTTGGCCGGCAAAACCGTAGGCTCTTCATGCGCGCCGTCGTAGTTGGGAACAAAGTTAACTGTATCTTTTTCAATATCAAAAAGCAGCTCCTCGGCCACGGCTGACAGTTTTGCTTCGGTATAACGCATAGCCGCCGCATTGTCGCCATCCATCGAACCAAAGTTTCCTTGGCCGTGAACCAAAGGATAGCGCATGGAGAAATCTTGTGCCATACGCACCATAGCATCGTATATAGAAGCATCACCGTGCGGATGATATTTGGCCATCACCTCACCGACCACATTGGCGGATTTGCGGAATTTGGCTGTGTGGCGCAGTCCGATACTCCACATCGCATAAAGCACGCGACGATGTACCGGTTTAAGACCATCCCGGACATCTGGTAAAGCACGAGAGACAATTACGCTCATGGCGTATTCCAAATATGATTTTTGCATTTCGTCTACCAGTGATGCCGGGGTGATTAACCCGACTTCTTGTTTTGGCATTTCTAGTTTTTCTTGCATATGGCTATGAAATATCTAAATATTGATTGGTTATTTATTTTTTTGTCATCCTGAACGCAGTGAAGGATCTCTGTCTTAATTGCTGAACGAGAGGGATTCTTCGCTTTGCTCAGAATGACAATTATTTTGTCGTGGTGTTTGTTGAAAAGCTGGAGGATGTTGGAGTGGTGGTCGTGGAAATAACTATCGTCGAAGTTGTGCTTGATTCGGAATTAATTTGAGCAATAATTGTGTTCAGCATGTTTTTAATCTGCAGTTTTGTCTGTTCTGTTTTTATTTTTGATTTTTCATCATTAAATAATGTTTCCCAATCATTCTGGCTGTTTTTGATAAGTTTGTTCTCTGGAGTTTTTGACCATTTAAATGAGGAAAGGCTGATGCTGGTGGCCCAAGCCCAGAGAACTAGTATGATACTGCCGGTAACCCCCACACCAATCCAAAGCCACATTCTTGCTTTTGGATTTTCTTGGTATGCCTTAGGCATAAAATTATTCTTTTTCTAAAACAATTAGTTTGGTTTCTTCTTGCGGCAAATCTTTTTTCTTAATGATTACTTTCTTTTCTCCAGTTTCCGGTTTTAAGCCCATCTCTTTGATGAAAGCGGCGATTGGCGCGGCGTCTGGGTCGGTATCGCACTTATAGGCCATTGGGATTATGACGCGCGGTTCTAGTTCTGTGGCCAAAGCGGCTGCGTCTTTAGCGCTTAAGTAATTTGGTCCGCCACCAACTGGAATAAAAAGAATATCCGGAGTAAGGATTTTTTCCATTTCCGAATTTTCTAATGGTTTTTTTAGTCTGCCCAAAAAGACTAGGTTCAAACTTTCGCCGTTTAGTTTGTAAATTACGCTTCCTTCTGAGTTTGGCATAGCGTAAATCATGACATTTTTTACTTCTACTTCGCCCAAAGAGTCCAAAACAAAAGGATCTTGAGAAAGCGTGGCGGCATTTTCTTGTCCGGCGGAAAACAAGGCTATATCCGGGCTAAAACTACGCGGAAATTCGCCAGTTTTTGGTTTGTAGCCGTCTAAAATAATGGTAACGTCTTTATCTAAATTTTTGGTTTGCAGTTTGATGCAGGTCTGTCCCAGCCAGCTGATATGCATAAAGTTAAAGGTTATTTTTAATGAAATCACCGCCTAATTTAGGGGTGAAATACTGCTTGAAATATAAGAATATTTTATCAGTTTATTTAGAATAGCGCAAGAGGAAAATTAGATAAAAAGTTGCTGTCCGATCAGATATAAGTTGAATAAGTTTGCTTAGAGATTAATATTGACAAACCGCCCTAAATCAGTCATTATACTCCCATAAGAACCGAGAAATCGGGGATTTTGCGTTTTTACGCAACAATTGTCATTCCGAATCCCCGTAGTGGATGAGGAATCTATACCTTAAATGAATAGATCCCTCGTCACCCGTCCTTCGCGAAGAGCGGGTTCGCTCGGGATGACAAAATAAAAGTATATGTCATTATTTAAACTTCACTCAAAATTCAAGCCTGCTGGCGATCAGCCTCAGGCAATAGAAAAGCTGGTTAATGGCCTCAAAAAAGGTGATCATTATCAGACCTTACTTGGTGTTACCGGTTCAGGTAAGACTTTTTCGGTTGCCAATATTATTACCCAGTTCAATAAGCCGGTTTTGGTAATGGCGCCAAATAAAGCTTTGGCCGCGCAATTATATCGTGAATACAAAAATTTCTTTCCGGAAAATTCCGTAAATTATTTTGTGTCTTATTATGATTACTACCAGCCCGAAGCTTACATGCCAACCAGTGATACCTATATAGAAAAGGAATCGATGATCAATGAAGAGATAGATCGTTTGCGTCATCAGGCCACGAGCGCTTTGATGTCACGTAAAGATGTAATTATTGTGGCTTCGGTTTCTTGTATTTATAACTTGGGCGTACCGGCAAATTATTTTGAATCAGCTCTGCATTTATCTGTCGGCCAGCCAATTGTCCGTGGTGATTTGATGCGCCAACTGGTAAAAATTCAGTTTGCTCGAACTCCAGGCGCGCTGGAAAGAGGTAAATTCCGTTTGCGCGGAGATATGTTTGAAATTATGCCGGCTTCGGAAAAAATAGCTTACCGGATAGAAATTAAAGATCAAAAAATTTTTGAAATAAATGTGATTGATGTTTTGACCAGAACCGTAAAAGAAAAATTAAATGAAGCGATTATTTTTCCGGTTAAGCATTTTATTTCTTCCGAACCGCAAATGAAAGAAGCTTTGAAAGAAATAAAACAAGAATTAAAAGAACGTCTGGCTTATTTTAAGAAAAAAGAATTATATTTGGAAGCCGAAAGACTGGAGCGCCGCACCAAATATGATTTGGAAATGTTAAAGACTCTGGGGTTTTGTCATGGCATCGAAAATTACTCTCGGCACTTGGCTGGCAAATTGGCCGGAGAAGCGCCTGATACTTTGTTGTCTTATTTTCCATGGAAAGATGGCCCCAACGGGACAAGCAAGCCGGATTTTTTGACTATTATGGATGAGTCGCATATTGGTTTACCGCAAGTGCGCGGTATGTATGCGGGTGATCAAAGCCGCAAACAAATTTTGTCTCAATATGGCTGGCGCTTGCCTTCGGCTCTAGATAATAGGCCGTTGCGGTTTGATGAATTTGAACAGCGAGTTGGCCAGGTGATTTTTACTTCGGCCACTCCCGGAGATTTTGAGATGACTCATTCGTCTACCATTGCTGAGCAGGTCATTCGCCCTACTGGACTAATTGATCCGCCGATTGAGGTACGGCCGGTGTTTGATAAAAAAACTAACAAAGGCCAAGTGGATAATCTGATGAAAGAGATTGATAAAGTGGTGAAAAATAACGAAAGAGCGATTGTGAATGTGTTGACCAAAAAAATGGCTGAAGAATTAAATGAATTTTTATTGCAGAAAAATTACCAAGTAAATTATCTGCATTCAGATATTAAAACTTTGCAGCGCACCGAGATTTTAACTGATTTTCGGCGCGGTAAATTTAATGTTTTAATTGGCGTTAATTTATTGCGTGAAGGTTTGGATCTGCCGGAAGTTACTTTTGTAGCCATTATGGATGCGGATCGAGAAGGATTTTTGCGCAGTGAAGAATCACTGATGCAGACTATGGGTCGCGCGGCGCGTAATGTGCAGGGCAAAGTTGTTTTGTACGCTGATACAATTACCGGTTCCATGAAACGAGCTATGGCTGAAGTTGAGCGCCGGAGAGCCAAGCAGTTGGCTTATAATAAAGAGCATGGCATAACTCCGCAAACCACGCATAAAGCGATTGAAGAATTTTTGGATATTCCTGAGCCTGAAGATAAAAAAGAGGTTAAAAATAAAAGACCAAAAAGAAATAAATAATAATTAATTTGTTCTTTAAAAAAACAATACGCTGTCTGGGTAGACAGCGAGGTCCGTTTGAGCGCCTGTGGGCGCTGGAGGTGGAACCTTTGCCAAAAGAGCTGTGTTTTGAGATTTAGTATACACCAATGGGCGGTAGACCGAGCAATTCAAGCAATATGTCAGGCAGAGTATCCTTTCTGGACTCGTGACTGCATCCCGCTTTTCTCAAGGCCCTGTTTGATTCCGGCAGGATAGATACAGCGATAATTATCCCGCCGAATCCACTCTGTCGTATCTCTCGCACGAGAGGTGGGGTATTGGCTGGGCCTGAACCCAGCGTGCCGTCCATTACGATTGCTGCCCAGTCGGAATGTGCTCGGAATGTAGTTCTGGCTTCATCCAAGGTGAATGCGGAGAACAACCTTAGTTTGGCTCCTAACTCTCCGTGCCAGCCGATCTGGATATGCTTATCATCCTCAACCAAGAGGACTTTAGGAAGGTTCACTTCATCCTCAGTCAGGAGGATTTTAGACAGTGTCATGTTTTAACTCCTGAAAAGGTTGGTATTTAAACTAGCGTATAAAATCTTTAAAGTCAATGCTAAATATAGAAAAAATAATATATAAATTAAGTATTAGGTATATGGAAGACAAAATAATAATCAAAGGAGCCAGAGTGCACAATTTAAAAAATGTTTCTTTGGAAATTCCCAAAAATAAAATGACAGTTTTTACCGGCGTATCCGGCAGTGGCAAGTCGTCGCTGGCTTTTGATACTATTTTTGCCGAAGGCCAGCGCCGCTACATTGAATCTTTGTCGCCATATGCGCGGCAGTTTTTGGGCCAAATGGAACGGGCCGATGTGGATGAAATTACTGGTCTGTCTCCGGCCATTGCCATTGGCCAGAAAGCTCTCAGTCATAATCCGCGCTCGATTGTGGGTACGCTCACCGAAATTTATGATTATCTGCGCGTGCTGTATGCGCGTTTGGGTGAAGTGTATTGTCCAACTGATGGCACCAAGATCGAAAAACTTTCTCCGGAAGAAATAGTTGATATTATTATTGGCATGGGCGCGGATTTAAAAGAAAAATTTGTGACAATTTTATCGCCGGTAGTGCGCGGCCGTAAAGGCGAGTATTATCAGATGCTGTATGACTTTTTAAATGAAGGCTATGATCAGGCGCGCGTGGACGGAAAATTAATTTCTTTGCATGATCGAATCGAACTGTCTCGGTATAAAGTTCATAACATAGATATTGTAATGGATAGAGTAATGATTAGCGATGAAACTCGTTTGTTTGAAGCGGTTGAAAATGCTTTGGCGCATAGCAAAGGGTTGGCCTCGGTAATTTTTCGCGAAGATAAGAAAGATGAACGCGCCAGATTATTTTCCAGTAATTGGTCTTGTCCGACTGATGGTTTTTCTTTTCCCGAAATTGAACCGCGCCTGTTTTCATTTAATAGTCCGGCCGGAGCCTGTGTAGCTTGCGGCGGCTTGGGGAAAACCGATATGTTTTCCAAAGTTATCTGTCCGGATTGCCAAGGAAAAAGATTAAAGCCGGAAGCCTTATCGGTAAGAATAAAAAATAAAAATATCTATGAAGTTTGCGCTTTGACGATAGAAGAAGCCCATGAATTTTTTAAAGATTATGAAAAAAATTTAAATGAACGCCAGCATTTAATTGCTCATAATGTGGTTAAAGAAATAAATGACCGCCTAAAGTTTTTATTGGAGGTTGGTCTTGATTATATTACTTTGATTCGTGAGGCGGAAACATTATCCGGTGGGGAAGCGCAGCGCATTCGTTTAGCTTCGCAGATTGGTTCGCATCTTTCTAATACATTATATGTTTTGGATGAGCCAACCATTGGTTTGCATGAACGTGATACGGAAAGATTGGTAAAAACTTTAAAATCTTTGCGTGATGAAAATAATACGGTGATTATTGTGGAGCATGATGAACGGACAATTAAAGAATCTGATTATTTGATTGATTTGGGGCCAATGGCAGGTGAGTTGGGCGGGGAAGTTGTTTTTGCTGATGATGCGCGGCCTATAATTGCGGATGCAGAAAAAAAATTATTAACTTTAAAACGAAAAGAAGCTGTGGTATCTGCTAAAGCCGAAAAAGCAAAACCAGTTTTTGATAATGGCAGATCACTTACCCTTAAATATCTGACTGGAGAAAATAAAATTGAAGTGCCACAAAAGCGCCGTTGGAAAGAAACAGAAGAAATTTCTATCGTTGGCGCGCGAGCCAATAATTTAAAAAATATTAATGTAAAAATTCCGTTGCGCAAGCTGGTCTGTATTTCCGGTGTGTCGGGCGGTGGCAAATCTTCGCTTTTGTATGATGTGCTTTATGAAAATATTGTGCGGATAAAAAGCCGTTATAAAAAATTGGAAGATGTGGCCAAAATTACCGGTACGGAATATGTAGACAAGGCGATTATCGTTGATCAATCGCCAATTGGCCGTACACCAAGGTCTAATCCGGCAACTTACACCGGTATTTTTACGCCGATTCGTGATTTTTATGCCAGTTTGGAAGAATCCAGAATGCGCGGTTATACGCATTCTCGGTTTTCTTTTAATGTGGCTGGCGGCCGCTGCGAAGCTTGTGAAGGCGCAGGCTTTAATGTGATTGAAATGCATTTTATGCCCGAAGTGGAAGTGCCGTGTGAAGTCTGTCATGGTAAAAGATTCAGTCGTGAAACTCTGCAAGTGAAACATAAAAATAAAAATATTAGCGATGTCTTGGAAATGACGGTCAATGAAGCCGTGAAGTTTTTTGAAAATATTTATTTGATTACTGATAAATTAAAAGTGTTGCAGGAAGTTGGTCTGGGTTACTTGCGTTTGGGTCAAAGCGCCACCACGCTTTCTGGCGGCGAGGCGCAGCGTATTAAATTAGCCAGAGAACTTACTGGTCCGCTGGGCAAGAAGACTTTGTATCTTTTGGATGAGCCAACAGTTGGTTTGCATTACCATGATATTGAAATGCTATTAAAAGTTTTGAATAAATTGGTAGATAAAGGTAATTCGATTGTGGTAATTGAGCATAATTTGCATATTATAAAATGCGCGGATTATGTGATTGATATGGGGCCCGAAGGTGGAGCTAAAGGCGGAACCGTAGTGGCCAAAGGCACGCCCGAAGAAGTGGCGGATAATCCAAATTCTTATACAGGCATGTATTTAAAAGAGTATTTGGATTAAAATAAGTGTATAAATATCTGTCCATCACATGTTATCCTTCATATGAAAAAAACTATTATTTCATCTCTAGCCGCGCTATTTTTTGTGGGATTAGTAATTGTAATTTTACAAAATCGTCGGCCATCCGCGCCTTTGAGTTCGCTTGACTTGACCAGTCCGCAACCCGGATTAGTTGTTGATACGCCAAAAGTAAATGCTTTGGTATCTTCGCCGCTAATTGTATCTGGGTATGTGGAAGGCAAAAACAGTTGGGGTGGATTTGAAGGCCAAGCGGGAACAGTCAAGTTGGTTGATAGTAATGGAAAATTTTTGGCAATGGATGTTTTAAAAGCGACAACTGATTGGACAAAACGGCCGACCAGTTTTACTGCCAGTTTAAATTTTGCTGCGCCGCAAACTACCAATGGCGCGCTAGTTTTTAGAAATGAAAATCCAACTGGCAATCCGGAGTTTGATCGAGAGTTTCGTTTATTAGTTAAATTTAAATGGGATGAATAACTTACAAGAATCTGTAAAAGAATTTCCTTTATCTCCGGGAGTCTATATTTGGCGAGATAAAAATAATAAGCCGCTCTATGTTGGCCGGGCCACTTCTTTGCGTCGGCGAGTTTTACAATATTTCCGCAAAGATATTGATCCGCGCATCGGCGAGATGGTGAGTTTGGCTAGTAAAGTTGAGCACCATCAAACGGCTAGTGTTTTGGAAGCGATTATTTTGGAAGCCAATTTAATAAAAAAATATTGGCCAAAGTATAATGTTAAAGATAAAGATAATCGTTCATTTATTTATATTGTTTTTGCCAAAACTGATTTTCCTAAGCCGATCATTGTTCGGGGTAGGGAGTTAGAAAGTTTCCCTAAATCATCAGCACGGATTTTTGGTCCATACCAAAGTTTAACTTTAGTTCGCAATGCTTTAAAAATTATTCGGCGAATTTTTCCATATAGCACTTGTTTGCCAACTGGGAAGGCTTGTTTTGAACACCAAGTCGGTTTATGTCCGGGAGTTTGTGTGGGCGCGATAAGCAAACAAGATTATCAGAAAAATATTAATAATATAATTTTACTTTTAAAAGGCGAAAAAAATCGGTTGTTAAAAAAACTAACTAAAGAAAACCCGGCAGCTGCTTTGGCTCTAAAACATTTTCAAGATGTTACTTTAATTTCTCGGGAAGAATTTGAAGCCGGAGAGCAGAAGTTTAATCGCATTGAAGGTTATGATATTTCGCATTTTGCTGGCAAGGAAGTTTATGGTTCAATGGTCGTATTTACCAATGGCCAGCCGGACAAAAGCCAGTATCGGTTATTTAAAATAAAAACAGTGACCAATAATGATTTAGATGCTTTAAAAGAAATGATGGAACGCCGGTTAAAACATACAGAATGGCCAACACCAGATCTGATTTTGATTGATGGCGGCAAGCCGCAGATTGATTATTTAAGCAAAACGATGGTTGATTTTCAGGTTAAGTTTCCTTTCTTGGGACTCTCAAAGTTAAATGGTGATCATTTGGTATATCCTTCAGGAACAAAAAATGTGTTCAAGGACTTGGCGCTAACAATTAAAAGAACTCTGCAGGCTGTACGCGATGAAGCGCATCGTTTTGCCAATCGCGGCCGCAGCCGACGCTATAACTTGGATAATTTTGGCAGATAAAATGACGGCTGTTAGCTTGACTTTTGGAGTGGGGAGTGGTATAAGTCAAGCAAGGAGGTTCAGGATGAATAGGAAGGAAAAAATAGCTGTTGCTGTTTTGGTAATCATCGCAGCACCACTCGCTGTTTTTGTAGCTGGTGTTGCTTTGGCGACCTGTGGTGGTCTTTAATAAGCCACAAGTTGCTTTAGTTAGTTGTTCTTTTCGTCGTCGTCTCTGTTGTCGCTTCGGTGGCTTCAGAGATTTTGTTTTTTTATTTAATCATTGACTTTTTACTCGTAAAATAGTATAAGTGAGCTACCAAGGTTTTTGATCAAACAAAGAGGAGTTCTTTGAATATGGAAGATCTGATTTTCCGGCTTATCTTTTGTCTCTGGAGAGCCAGCAGTAAGACACTATCGATAGTTACGCTGGAAGGATGGCGTTTTCGTCGATGGGAAAAAAATCATCCTTCGCTTGAAGCTCTGCAAGCCCGGGAGCGTAGGTTGCAGGAGTTGCACAGCCTAAATGAAATAGATATAGAGGCTATAAAGGAGCGTTGGCCTCTAGGTACGCCCCCTACAGTGGAGCTTACCAGTAGGCTTGTCAGGAGAGGAAACATCAGCAAAGAGTTATTAAAACTCAGACAAGCCATCGAGAGAAAGAGGTCATGGCAAAGATTAGTTTAGTCGTTCGTTCATTGTTTTGTCGCCGTCACCGGAGAGGTCTCTGGGGGCGGTTGTTGTTTTTTTATTTAGATTTTCTAAAAACAATTTTTAGTGTACAATATATATTGTATGTTAAATATTTATAATCCCAATAATCATGACGGTGATAAAACAGTTCCGATTCTAAAAAACGGAGCGGTAAATCATCCGGCTGGTGTGGATTTTACAAAATACGAAGATCCAAATAAAGAATTTACTTCCCAGGAATTAAAATGGGGTTTTTGGTATGTAAAAAATAAAGCTTTTTTAAATAAATTTTTATTAATTATTTTAATTGGTATAAATGCGGTTTTAGTTTTTTTTAGTTTATGGCGATGGGGGAGTTATTTTTTAGATTGGCAGAACTCTCGGCAGACCGAAGCTAACTTGGCGGCCGGAGTCAATTATACCG
Organism: Candidatus Udaeobacter sp.; assembly: GCA_035473115.1. Classification (GTDB taxonomy): domain Bacteria; phylum Patescibacteriota; class Patescibacteriia; order Magasanikbacterales; family GWA2-37-8; genus XYD2-FULL-39-9. Next base: position 15,321 of record DATION010000006.1, read on the forward strand.
GTCTGCAAGCTCATTTTAGCGCTCAGCCAATTCAGGCGGTAAATACGCAAATTTTCCCTAGCCGATCAAATAAGTATGACGCCGTGGCGGAGCTGATAAACCCTAATAGCCGGTTTTTGGCAACGTTCAATTATTATTTTATTATTGATGGTGAAAAAACTCCGCTGCAAAAAACTTTTTTATTGCCCGGAGAAAATAGGTTGGTTACCTATTTGGGCATAAAAAATGGTACTGGCGGTACGCCAACAATTGTTTTAGAGAATATTGAGTATCAGCGCATTTCAGCTCATGAAGTTCCGGATGCTGTTAGTTGGCAAGCTTATAGATTAAATTTTAAAGTTAGCGATTTTGTCTTTCTAAAATCTTTGGCTCAAGAAGGAATTAATACCGATGCTATTCAATTTAAGCTTACTAATGCCAGTCCGTATAATTACGCGGCGCCGGATTTTTATGTAGCGCTTATGCAAAATGGACAGATGGTTGGTGTTTTGCCTCTTCATCTGGATTCAATAAAATCTTTAGAGACAAAAGATATTGATCTGCGCTATTTTTTTGGCAATTTAAACATAAGCGAAATTGCGCTTTATCCGATTATCAATGTGTATGATAAAGGAGCCTACTTAGCTCCCTAGAACCACAGTTAATGTATGTTAAGTTTTAATAAACTTTCACCGCGCAGTTTTGATTGGCCTCTTTTTACGGCCGTTATTTTATTGGTTATGATGGGGATGGCCGCAGTTTATAGCGTTGACCTGTCTCGCGGCTCAGATCTGTTTTATTTTAAAAAACAGCTTTTGGCTTTGAGTATTGGCCTATTTTTTTTATTTGCAGCCGGATTAAGCCAGCATACTCTTTGGCGTTACTTGGCGAAGTGGTGGTATCTGTTTTCTTTATTATTAATGGTTTCAGTTTTAGTTTTTGGAGCAACTATCCGTGGCACTAAAGGCTGGTTTTCTTTGGCCGGATTTTCTTTCCAGCCGGTAGAGATGGCCAAGATCGGTCTGATTTTAATGATTGCTTATATAATTTCTCGTTTTGGCCGCAGGTTTGATCATCCTTTATTTTTTTTCGGTTCGGGATTTTTTAGTTTTTTGCTTTTAATTTTAACTATGTTGCAGCCGGATTTAGGTTCGGCGGTACTTTTGGGAATCATTTGGCTCGGTATGATTTGGGCGGTAGGGGCGCGGCGATTATATTTAGTCTTGTTGGCGATCGCAGTAGTAACTTTAGCAATCATCGGTTGGTTTTTTTTCTTAAAAGATTATCAAAAAGACCGTCTGGCTAATTTTATTAATCCGAGCCGGGATCCTTGGGTTAGCGGTTATAATGTCAATCAGTCAATTATCGCAGTTGGAGCGGGTAAAGTATTAGGCCGTGGTTTAGGTTTTGGTTCGCAGAGTCAGCTGCGGTTTTTGCCCGAAGCGCAAACCGATTTTATTTTTTCAGTTATTGGCGAAGAATTGGGTTTGGTGGGAGTGATAACTATGTTGGCTTTATTTGGGATACTGTTTTGGCGATTGCTGCTGATAATTCAAAAGTCAGATGACGATTTTGTGGCAGCCACGGCTACCGGTATTTTAGTTCTGTTTTTTTCTCAGCTGTTTATAAATGTTGGAGCCAATCTTGGTATTTTACCTGTTACCGGAGTTACCTTGCCATTTGTCAGTTATGGTGGGTCTTCTTTGATTATAAATCTGCTGCTGGTGGGTATCCTAGAAAGTATGATGATAAGGCGGTATTAGGTATTGACAAAATCCGCAAAATAATTTAGTATTAGTCCATAGAAAAATATATGTTGCCAAATGACAAAAAATCAGATTCTTGGCGAAAAACTCTAAAGTTGATCAGCCACTGTCCGATTTGTGGCCATGATTATAAGTCAAAATCAAGCAAACTATTTATAAACGAGAGCGAGGCCAGATTTGTTCATTTTACCTGCGATCACTGTCAAAGCAACTTTATGGCTATGGTCATGATGCTGCCCAAAGGTATGAGTACGGTAGGAATGGTGACAGATTTAAGTTTAAAAGACGTTGAAAAATTATATAAATTATCGCCAATTACGGTAGATGAAGCGATAGAAGGACACAAAATTTTTAATAATCCGGATTTTATCAGCGCTCTCAAGCGCAATCCCGAATCGGCGGGGACAAATTACTAACATTATTATTGTATGACATTCAAAATTGTAGCGGCTACCAGAACAGAAAAAGGAGAAAAAATTAGAACCAAGACTGCTCTTCCAGCCGTAGTTTACGGTATGGGCGGACCGGCCGCTTCCGTAACTTTGAATTACGAAGATTTTGCCAAGCTTTATGAACAAGCCGGTGAAGCTAGTTTGATCGATTTATTTTTGGGAGACAAAGCTGACGGCAAAGTTTTGATTCAAGACATTGCTTATGATCCGGTTTCTGATCGTATGGTGCATGTTGATTTGCGCCGCATTGATATGAACAAAGAAATGACTGCGACTGTAGAGTTAAGATTTACCGGCGAATCACCAGTTATTAAAGCTCAAGGTGGTACTTTAATGCGCAATCTTGAATCTGTAGAAGTAAAATGTTTGCCAAAAGATCTTGTTTCTCACATTGATGTTGATTTAAATGTGTTAAATACCTTTGATGACGTTATTAAAATTAAGAATTTGACTGTTCCAGCTGGAATCACTATTACCAGTCCTCATGCCGAAGACTTGGTAGCCAAAGCTACCGCCGCTTTGACTGAAGAAGAAATCAAAGCTATGGAAGCAGCTTCTGCTCCAGTTGATTTGAGCAAGATTGAAACAGCTGGCAAGAAGAAAGAAGAAGCTGAAGAAGGCGCCGAAGAAGGCAAGCCTGCAGCTGCTGAAAAGGAAGAGAAGAAAGAAGAAAAGAAATAATTATAAAAAAATAAAACACTCCAATATCGGAGTGTTTTATTTTTTAGTTAAATTTTGGTATAGTATAAGGGTATGTTACGTAAGTATTGGCCGCCGATTATTATTTTAACTTTAATTTCCCTGACTGCAATTACGGGGTTATTTTTTTATTTTTATCCATCGCAAGAATTATTGCGCGCCGCGGAAAATAACGAATCAGTTTCAGTTTCTGCGGCCAAATATTTAAATCCTTTGGATGGCACGCCAGTTAAAACAAAAGCGGATTCCGTAGTGCAAGTTGTAGGAATAATGATAGATAACCATCCCGACGCGCGTCCCGAATCAGGAGTTTCTAAAGCCAAAATAGTTTATGAAGTGCCGGTTGAGGGTGGCATTACTCGCTACTTTGCTATCTTTGATAGTAAGCAGGTTGTGTCAGAAGTCGGGCCGGTGCGTAGCGCTCGATCTTATTTTTTGGATTGGCTGCAAGAGTACGGCAATGGATTGTATTTGCATTCTGGCGGTTCACCGGAAGCTTTGAATTTAATTAAATCTAGGAAAATTTTTGATGCCAATGAATTTTTCTGGGGGGAGTACTACTGGCGAAGCCAAGATAGAGAAGCGCCGCATAATTTGTATACTAGCAGTGATAATTGGCAGAAAATTATTAATCAATACGGGAGTACCAGTTCATTATTTACCGCGTATAAAGCTTGGAAATACGCTCGTACGGTTGGAGAGACAGCCGCAACTTCCAGTTTATTAACAATTCCTTATGATCAGTATTACACAGTGACCTGGAATTATAACTCTAAAGAATTAAATTATAGCCGCAGCCGTAATGATAAAAAAGAGATTGATAAAGACGTAACGCCAGTCACCGCTCGAAATATTTTGGTGCAAATAACTAAAGTTGCAGATATTGCTAATGATGACAAAGGCCGTAAAGCGCTGGTTACAGTCGGCAGCGGTGACGCCATAATTTTAAAAAAAGGCGCGGTTATTTATGGAACTTGGAAAAAAAGTTCTCTTGCCAGCCGCACTCGGTTTTACACTAAAGATAACAAAGAAGTAGTTTTGGTGCCGGGTAATACTTGGGTGCAGGTGGTGCCGAGCGATGTGAATGTAGAGGTGTCTCGCTAATTTTTTAGTTTATTATTTTTACCAATCGATCTAGCCCAGCCAGATCTTTTTTAATTTCTATATTAGAATCAGGAAGATATTGTTTTATTATTTTTATAATTTCCTCAGATTGCGATGGGTCAATCTCTAAAAATATGCTGGCAGATATTTGAGCAAGTTTAATTTGTTGTAATAATTCTTCATAAAGAGCCAAGCCGTTATTTTTTGCCACCAGAGCATTTTTTGGTTCACGCCAGATTGATGGTTCGGTTTGAAATTGTTTTTCGGTAAGATAGGGGAGGTTGGCAGTGATAATAATTTCTGAATCAGAGGCAGTTGATTTTATAGTTTGAATAATTGGTCGCAATAAATTTCCTTGATAAAAATTTATATCAGTACTATGGTTTTTTGCATTCTTTCTGGCAATTTTTAAAGCTTCTTTAGAAATATCAATGGCAATTGTGTTTATGTTTTTATTAACTAGTGTTTTTCTGATTGAAATCGGAATACAGCCGCTGCCAGTGCCAACATCAATTAGTATTATTTTTTTATCAATTTTATTAATTTCCGCAATCGCTTTGTCAACCATAATTTCTGTGTCTGGGCGAGGGATAAGCGTATATTTATTTACAGAAAAATCCAGTCCATAAAATTCTTTATGTTTTATAATGGCGGCCACCGAGTAGCCGTGTTTTCTTTGGCAGGTAAAATAAACTAGCTTAAAATATTGGAATAAAGACAGTTTGTGTTCAGGACGAGCGAAAATAAAAGATTTATCTTTATGTAAAATTTCAGCTAGAAAAATTTCCAATTCTCTTGGATCTAAATCCTTAAATTTAATTAAAATATCTTTAATTCTTTTCATATATGTACAATTTGTACGTTCCGGAAATACGCGCTGCAATCGGAGGCTGTTTTAATTTCCAGCCATGTTCGATAAATAAATCACTTAGCTTGGTGGTGTTGGGAATTTCATTTTGCAGCAAAGCAACTATTGAGTAATTGTCCATTTTACTAGCTGCATACCAATTATCTTTTTCTTCGGCAGAGAGCTGTATAGGCGCTATATAATTTTTTTTGATCAGCATTTCGTCCCAACTCATATCTTTGTAGAAAACCAAAGTTTTGGCATTTTTGGCTACCGTTGGATTTAGATAATAGTCAATTTGGTTTTTTAAAGTCATTGAATTGTAGACAAAGACAAATTTATCACTGGTTTCATATTGTTTAAATACTGCTTCGTTTTTTTGCCAGTCAGTAATAGGCAGAGTGTCTCGTAAAATATATAAACCAGTCAAGCAAGCGCAGGTGATTAAAGCGGCTGCCAGCCAATTTTTTACACAGCCAGAAAGAGAGTAAGAGATAGCCATAACCATCAAAGGCAAAATAGCTATGATAAATTTTATATTCCAAACTCGCAAGCCCAAAGAAAGGATAATTGGGACAAAAATTAAGATCATTAAAAATAAAAGGTTAGCAGATTTAGTTTTATATAGTTTATGTAAGATGAGTAAACCAGCAAAAAAAACCAGAATTAAGCCGTAAAAAATCGGCAATTGTCCAATCAGTAAATTGAGCAAGGGGCTAACAGCCTGGTTAAATGTGTGGCTAAGATTGAGAAACCAGGCTTGACCCAGATTATTGTTTCTTTTTATATATAACGAAGCAAGTATCCAGCTTCCGCCCAAAATAAAAGGAATTAAATTGTATTTTATCCAGTTGAAAACGGCTGATTTTCCTTTAAAGATAGCTAGAGCCAGAAATTGTCCAGTTAAAAATAATAACGAACTGAGATGAGAAAAAATTAACAAGCCATTTATAATAGCGCCCAGTGCTTTGGTTTTAGGCGGAGTATCATTTGAGAAAAATTGCTTATAAATAATAAAAGTAGATAAAATCGCCAGGAGCATTAAGAAAGAATAAACTCTGGCCGTGGCTGACCAAAAAATATTGTAGGGATGAATAGCTAAATAAAAAGCCGCCAGGAGAGCGGGTTTTTCAGTAAAAATTTCTTTGCCAAGTTTATAGATAAAATATATCGAAGCGGTTCCGGCCAAAACGCTTGGTAATCGGGCAAATAATTCATTGGCCGGAAAAATAAAAAACCAAATTTTTAAGATTAACAGATGTAGCGGTGGGTTGGTTTCCCATAGCCAGTAGATTAACCCTTGAGGCCAAGCTTTTTGGCTATAAATAAAATTGAACATTTCATCATCCCAGAAATTGCCATATTTAAACACTGCGGCCAAACGTAAAATTAAGCCTAATAAAATTATCAAGCCTAACAGAATATATTTTTTGTTGACAAATTTCATGGAAGAAATTTACAGGCAAGTTTATTCGTCGTCTTCGGTTTCAGCACCGCTGTAATCAAGGCCGGCATAATCGGCTGCTCGAACAGCGGTAATAATGGCGTCTAAATCGCCGTCAATAATTCTAGGGATACTGTTCCAACTTTGATGAATACGATGATCAGTGATTCGATCTTGAGGAAAATTATAAGTACGAATTTTTTCACTACGATCGCCGCTGCCAATTTGGGCGCGTCTTTTTTCGGTAAGAGTGGCCATCTTTTTTTCTCGGTCAGCCGCGTAGATGCGAGAACGTAAAACAGCCATGGCTTTTTCTTTGTTGGCAGTCTGCGACCGTTCATCTTGGCATTGCACCATTATACCGGTCGGGATATGGATAATTCTGACGGCTGAATAAGTGGTGTTGACACTTTGTCCGCCCGCGCCGCCCGAACAAAAAGTATCAATGCGCAGATCTTTTGGTTCGATTTTAATTTCTGTTTCTTCAATTTCCGGCAGAACAGCCACAGTGATAGTAGAGGTATGAATCCGTCCAGCTTTTTCGGTGTCAGGCACTCTTTGTACACGATGTACGCCCATCTCGTATTTTAAATCCTTGTAAACATTTTTGCCTTTGATAGAAAAAATAACTTCTTTAAAACCGCCGATGCCAATGCGGTTGGCATCCAAAATACTGGTTTTCCATTTTTTGCTTTCGGCGTAGCGAGTATACATGCGGTAGAGTTCAGCGGCAAATAGGGCCGATTCATCGCCGCCCACGCCAGCGCGGATTTCTACGATCACATCTTTTTTATCAAATGGGTCCTGTGGACGAGTCATTTCGTCCAGTTCTTTTTCCAGGTTTATTTTTTTTGTTTCCAAATCTGGCAGTTCTGCAACAGCCATTTCTTTTAGCTGAGCATCTTCTTCTTGATTTATCATTGACTGGGTATCAGTAATATTATTTTCTATCGCAGCTAGTTCTTTAATTTTTTCAACTGTTGATTTTAATTCAGTATATTCTTGAGAAATTTCTTTTATTTTTTTGGGATCATTAAGTACAGCCGGATTCTGCAGATCGGTTTCTAGATTGGCAAATTTAATTTGTATTTCTTTGTATTTGTTATTCATAAGCCTGGCTGTCTTTCATTAATAGAGTGAGGTTGGAAGTTTTAATAAAAAACAGACTCAACACCAATATATTGTAGTCTGTTTTTTAAATTTATCAAAGCTAAGCCTTCTTGGCAGCAGCTTTTTTGGCGGTCTTTTTGGCAGCTACAGCCGCTTTCTTGGCTTTTTGGCCTTTGCGGGCTGCGGCAGCGGAAGTTTTTTTGTCGGAACGTTCTTGGAATTTTTCTACGCGGCGAGCAGTATCAACAAATTTTTGTTTGCCGGTATAAAAAGGATGGCACTTATTGCAAAGTTCCACGCGGATAGTTTTCATGGTGCTGCCAGTGGTAAAAGTGTTGCCGCAGGCGCAGGTAACTTCCGTGTCATTATGATATTCAGGGTGAATTTTTTTCTGCATAAAATTAAAGAATTTTTATTTAAGTAAGAGAACTATAGCATTATTATTGCCGACTGTCAATATCAAGGATCTATTTTAAGGCATTTTAAAACCCGCTTTTGGCGGGTTGGTGGGTTCACGTTGGCCATTCTTTAGCCATTACTGAGCTTACTTGCCTCTTAAAAGAGCCTGGTTAACCGTTTCGCACCTTATCCGATTAGGTGGAGCGGTCGGGTAGTGGTCAGGCCGCCTTCATAAGCCAGCCTGTTCATAGCTTGGTGGAAGGCTCTGGCCCACGCTTTGCTTTCGATGGATTGTCCCGGTGCAGCCCGGTCGGCTGCTATTTCTGCAACCTCGATAAGCGCGTTTCGAGCTTTTATATATTCACAATTGTGAGGCGGTCTTTGCCTAATTATTTCTGGAATATCAAATCCAGAGTCATACTTTCCTTCGACGCACGCACATTTTGTGGTCATTTTTTTCTCCTGGTTAAAAACCAGATACTTTATACATTGAGTGTTAACTATTGTCAAGGAGAACTTGACAAATCTTGGTTTTTGTGGTATATTGGTTTGTTGCCTTTTGCAGCCAACAACTGTAGAATAAGCAATACTTCCTAAGGTTCGGGTGATTTTTACCCGGATTAAAGGATGTGACAATCAACAAAAAACAACGCGGCAGTAAAACGCGATCAACCCAGGAGGAATCAAATGGCAACGAATCAGGCGCTGAACGTACTGGACCTGGACACCGATGTCCCCGCGGATCCCACGGTTGGGATGAGCGACGCAGAAGTTCTGGAGGGATGGGATGCCCTGCTCGCCGGTCTGCCCAATGGTGGTGCAGTGGAGCAGTCCGAGGCCGCGGCCACGACGACCAACTCGCTCGATCCCGGCCACGAAGCGGCGCCGAACGATCCCCTCGAGCTCCAGTTCGAGATCGATGACCAGGTCATGCTCATCGGACCCGTCACGGCCGATGAGCAGCCCAGCGACCACAGCGTCGTCATGGCCAACCCGCCCACCGTGGACGAGGAGTGGCCGGCCATCGACAAGCTCGATGTCGTGGCTGCCACTAATCCGGCCGACCCGAACGACGCGGACGAGTTCGGCGGAGACACCAAGGAGATCGAGCTCCCCCAGTTCCCGGACAGCGCGACCGAGCCGTCGGCTGATGGTGATGGTCAGGCCCCCACCGATCTGGATGCCGACCCCAACTACGCCGAGTTCGAGGTCGAGGGTCTGGTCCTCGACGAGGACGATCGGCCGCTGATGACCAGCGGTACCATCGTCGACGCCGCGACCCCGTCGTCCCACGACGACCAGCTGCGCTGCACGGACTGACGCAAGTCAATCACGCGCGGCAGCCAGCCGTCACAGCAGTACACCTCGCCCTGACCAGGGAACAGCTCTGGTCACGGCGAGGCTTTTGTTTTTATATAAAAAAATTGAACCCCGCTATGCCGTAGCATGCGGGGGCAGATGGTTTCAGACTTACCAGTGGTCATGAAAATGTTGTGCTTTGTCTTATTTTAAGACGGAAACTGGTAGATTTTGGGTAGAGAGGTGCGCCAGCCAGTCTTTGATCCCAACTAGGAAGGATTCAACAGCTTTCAGGCTATCTGTGCTATTATTATCCTCTTTGAGATTAACAAAGTTGACATGGCCCATATCCAGCTCTCTTGCTGGCATGATGCCAATCCTGACTTTTATTTTTAGCGTTCTCCACTGGGCATCAGTGTTTTCGATCTCTCCTTTGATTTCCCACTGTGGAGTGAGTGGAATGAAAAATGTGAAGTAGCCATTTTTATTGGCTTCGTAGCGACGGGAGCACCGGGGAAAGAGCTTGAGCAGAAGCTCTTTGAGTATTCTGCAGTTTTCTACTACGATTTTTCGTTCATGATCATCCAGCATGGTTTTACTTCCTAAGTGTGGTTTGGCCAAACCTGTTGTGCGTGTGTGTTGGTATGGCCAATACTAGCAGTTTTAAGGGAAAAGTCAATGTATTATCTGGTTTAGTAGTAAAGGTAAGATAAATTAGCATCTAACTCTTGACTATTTTCTATTACCCTTGTATACTTGTTTTATCTTAATTTAATCTCTCGCTAGCCAACTTTTTCCTCCCTACGGACCATTCCGGGGCAAGGCTAGGAGGCAATAATAAGGAAAATATGAGTAAAATGCCAACACTGTTGGAAATGTTAAAGGCCGGAGTTCACTTTGGCCATCAGAAATCACGCTGGCACCCCAAGATGGAACAGTACATCTTCGGTGTCCGTAACGGAGTCCACATTATCGATTTGGAAAAAACTCAGGTTCAGCTTGAGAAAGCTCTGGATTATGTAAAGAATTTGGCAAGCAAAGGCCAAGTTATTTTGTTTGTGGGAACAAAACGTCAAGCTAGAGAAATTACCAAGGCTGCAGCTGTTAGCTGTGAAATGCCATATCTGGTAGAACGCTGGATCGGCGGATTACTAACTAATTTTGATGAAGTTAAACGCCGTTTGAAAAAATATCATAATTTAAAAGAACAATTTGCTACCGGTGAAATTGAAAAATATACCAAGAAAGAACAGGTAACAATGAAGAAGCAATTAGAAAAATTAGATAAATATTTAATCGGTTTGACAGCTTTGGATAGAATGCCAGATGCTTTATTTATCGCTGATATGCGTACCGAAAAAACCGCTTTAGCTGAAGCAGAAAGAACTGAAATTCCAACTGTGGCTATCTCTGATACTAATGTTAATCCGGAGAAAGTTAATTATGCTATTCCGGCCAACGACGATGCTGTTAATTCTATAAAATTAGTCACTGATTTGGTTGCTGAAGCTATTAATGAAGGCCGCAAAGAATTTGAAAAGAAAAAATTAGAACGCGCTAAAGAAGAACCAGTAAAGCGCGACGCTGTAAAAGTAGAAAGACGAGCTCTTAAAAAAGATGAATCAGTTTAAGGTTTAGATTGCTTAAACTATTAATCAAATTCGGCCTTGCATGGCACATAGTGTCACTTGGCCTGATTTCTCTAAAATAAAATCATATGTCTATAAGCACATCAGACGTAGCCAAACTAAGATCAATGACTGGCGCCGGTATGATGGATTGCAAAAAAGCTTTGGATGAAGCCGAAGGCGATCTGGAAAAAGCCGGAGAAATACTTCGTAAAAAAGGTATTGTTAAAGCTGCTAAACGTTCGGATAAGGTGGCAGCCGAAGGTACTACCAGAGTAAAAACAGATGGCAATGACGCCGTAATTTTGGAAGTTAATTCCGAAACTGATTTTGTGGCCGAGAATGCTGACTTCAAAAATCTGGTAACTGAAATTGTGGATGCTTGTTTGGAAAAAGAACCAAAAGATATGCCAGCTGCTTTGGCCGAAAATGTCGGTGGGCAAACTTTACAAGAACGCTTAAATAATTTAACTCTTACCATCGGTGAAAAAATTTCTTTCCGCCGTTTTGTCTTAGTCAAAAAAGAATCAGGCGACGCTTTTGGTGCTTATTCTCATTTGGGCGGCAAAATTTCTGTCTTAATTTTGCTCAAAAATTCTGCTAACAAAGATTTAGCTCGCGATATTGCGATGCATGCAGCTGCCTCAAATCCAAAATATGTCAGCCGCGACCAGGTGCCAGCTGAAGTTGTAGAAAAAGAAAAAGAAATTTATACCGAGCAGCTTAAACAACAAGGCAAACCAGAAGCAGCCATAGCCAATATCTTAAAAGGAAAATTAGATAAATTCTATAGTGAAATTTGTCTGTTGGAACAGCCTTTCATTAAAGATGAAGAAAAAACCATTCAAAAATTATTGGGAGAAAATGTCAGCATTGCCAGAATGGAAAGATTTGAATTGGGTGCGGGCTTAACAAAAGAAGCGACGGATTTTGCCGCTGAAGTAGAAGCACAGTTGAAATAAATTCTTAAAAAATAAAACAGAGAATGACAGTTAAAGCTGTCATTTTTTGTTTTTATTAGAGCTTTACTTATAGGTAAATTTAATGTAAAGTATGTCTGTTCACAGTAATTTTCTATGATCAAATTAGTTGTTCAAAAACAGAGAATTGGTCCGATTCTTGGCCGTCACCCATGGGTGTTTTCGGGCGCGCTCAAACAGATTCCCGAAGGCTTGAAAAGCGGTGAAGCTGTAGTCTTGGTTAATGAGCAGCAAGAATTTTTGGCCCAAGGCTATTTTAATTCTTATTCACAAATTGCTGTACGGCTGTGGAGCTGGGATGAAAAAGAAACAATTGATGATAAATTTTTTGAGAAAAAAATCAGCCAGGCCTATGAAGTTAGGAAAAACTTTATTGCCAGCCCCAAAGGGGCCCCTTCGGGGCAAACTGATTCATATCGTTTAGTGCACAGCGAAAATGATTTATTGCCCGGACTTATTATTGATAAGTATGCCGATTATTTGGTTTTGCAATTTCATACTCCGGGAATAGAATTTTGGAAAGAAAAAATTGTTAAAGCTTTGGTCAAAATAATTAAACCGGAAGGTATTTATGAAAGATCCGATGTGCGTGATAGAAATCGCATGCCAAAAGATGTGGAAGCGTCGGTTAAAGAAAATACTTCAGGATTATTATACGGTAAAGTCCCTGAGAGAATAAAAATCTCCGAAAACGGCTTTAAATTTTGGGTAGATGTAATTGGCGGCCAGAAAACCGGTTTCTTTCTGGATCAAAGAGATAAGCGTCAAGCTTTAACCAAATATGCCGAAGGAAAAAATGTTTTAAACTGTTTTTCTTATTCCGGAGGGTTTAGCGTTTATGCTTTGGGCGCTGGGGCCAAACATGTGATAAGCGTCGATTCTTCGCAGAGTGCCTTAGAATTAGCCGAAGAAAATGTAAAGTTAAATAAATTAGATTTAAAAAAATGCGAGTTTATTTGCGGCGATGTCAAGCAATATTTGTTTGAGGCGCAGCAAACTAAACCTGATTTGGATATTATTATTCTCGATCCGCCCGCTTTTGTAAAAGATAGACACAAAGTACAAGAAGGTTTGATGGGTTATAAAAAAATAAATGAAGCCGCTCTGCGTTTACTGCCATCTGACGGTGTATTGGTCTCGGCGTCTTGTTCGGCACACGTGTCTTTATCCGACTTCTGTTATATGCTGTCCGAGTCAGCTGGCCGAGCGCGCCAGACTCTGCAGGTTTTGGAAACGTATACCCATGGTATGGACCATCCGGAATTAGTGGCTTTTACCGAGGGGGAATACTTAAAATGTCTGTTTGCCAGAGTGATTTAAAAAAGCTATAATAAATTATTCTTTTCTATAACATATGAATAAAAAATTATTGGCTCATTCAGCCGGACATGCGTTCTTGGCTTTTGCCTACATTGTTGGTATAGCTTCGTTTTTTCATTTTGGAGTAAAAAAAGTATTTGGCAATGTGCCGGAATTTTTTGCTCCTGTCATAATGCTGCTCTTGTTGGTTTTATCAGCAGCGATAATGGCAATTTTAATTTTTGGTAGACCGGTTTTGTTGTATTTGGATAATCAAAAGAAAGATGCGTTAACAATGTTATTTTATACTGTTGGTTGTTTGGCTGCTATTTTTGTTATTACCATAGCATCTGTTTTAATAATTTATTAATTTTTAGATTTATTCAACTCGTATGAATATTGCTATTAACGGTTTCGGCAGAATTGGCCGCCAAGCTTTCAAAGTCGCTTTTGGCCGCAAGAAAATAAATATCGTTGGTATTAATGATTTAACTGACACCAAAACTTTGGCGCATTTATTAAAATACGACACAGCTTATGGTAAATACGAAAAAGAAGTCAGTTTTGATGAAAAGAATTTAATTGTTGATGGCCATAAGATTCCCGTATTTGCCGAAAAAGATCCAAGCCTGCTGCCTTGGGAAAAGTTAAAAGTAGATATTGTTTTGGAATGTACTGGAAGATTTACCAACAAAGAAGGTGCCGAATTGCACCTTAAAGCGGGAGCAAAAAAAGTTGTGATTAGCGCTCCAGCCAAAGGCGCAGGCGTGCCAACCTTTGTGCGCGCGGTAAATTGTGCTAAATGCCACAAAGAAGAATCTTTGGTAATTAATAACGCCTCTTGCACCACCAACAGCATTGGTCCAGTGATGGCTGTGCTAAACGAAAAGTTTGGTATAGAAAAAGCAATGATGACCACTGCTCACGGTTATACCGCTGACCAGAATCTGCAGGATGCTCCGCATAAAGATCTGCGCCGCGCTCGCGCCGCTGCCGAAAACATTGTGCCAACTACCACTGGCGCAGCTATTGCTACCACCGAAGTTATCCCGGAATTAATAGGAGTTTTTGATGGTTTGTCTTTGCGCGTGCCAGTGCCGACAGTTTCGGTGTCAGACATGACAGTTTTACTAAAGAAAAATGTGACTAAAGAAGAGATAAACCAGGCGATGATTGAGGCGTCAAAGACAGAAAGATTTATGGGTGTGCTGGCTACGACCGACGAAGAATTAGTATCATCGGATTTTATTGGCAATACTCATTCAGCAATTGTGGATTTGAAGTTAACCAATGTGGTTGGAGGAAATTTGGTAAAAGTAGTTGCTTGGTATGATAATGAAACTGGTTATGCGAATCGGTTGATAGAAATTGCGGAATTATATACTTCTTAAAATATAAATTATTATGCGTCTGCTAACAACTGAAACAGTAAATAAGGTAGGGGAGGAAGTTTTGCTTAAAGGCTGGGTAAATGCTCGCCGTAATATGGGTAAGATAGTTTTTTTGGATTTGCGCGATCGTGAAGGAATAGTGCAGGTCGTGGGTGTGCCAAGTGAGCTCGACGAATCTGCCAACGAAACTTTGAAAGAAGTTCGTCCGGAATGGGTTTTGCAGATTAAAGGCCTGGTAAAAGAACGCGGTGAAAAACAAAAAAATCCAGATATGCCAACTGGCACAATCGAAATTTTGATGAAAGAATTAGTTGTCTTGAATAAAGCGGAAACTCCACCGTTTGAAATTGATAAAGATACCAAAGGAATTAATGAAGAGTTGCGCCTTAAGTACCGCTATTTGGATTTGCGTTCAGAGAGAATGCAAAAAAATATTCGCATGCGTGACAGAATAATTACTTTTTTTAGAGAGTACATGCACAAGAATAGTTTTGTGGAAATTGAAACGCCAATTTTGATGAAAGGAACTCCGGAAGGATCACGTGAATATATTGTTCCTTCCCGTTTGCATTCAGGAAAATTTTACGTTTTGCCGCAATCACCGCAGCAATTTAAACAACTTTGTATGGTAGCGGGATTTGAAAGATATTTTCAAATTGCCAGATGTTTCCGCGATGAAGATCAGCGCGGTGATCGTCAGCCAGAGTTTACTCAGCTGGATTTTGAGATGTCTTTTGTTACCCAAGAAGATGTTTTGCAATATACCGAAGCCATGTTTATTGAATTTGTGACCAAGTTATTTCCTGAAAAAAAGATTACCTCCACTCCGTTTCCACGTTTGACTTATGCGGAATGTCTGGAGAAGTATAATGGTGATAAACCAGATTTGCGTCAGGATAAAAATGATCCAAATGAGCTGGCGTTTGCTTGGGTTTTGGATTTTCCGATGTTTGAAAAAGATGAAGAAGGCAATATCGCAGCCAAGCATCATCCATTTTGTTCTATTAAAGAAGAAGATAAAGAAAAATTCATGCGCGGCGAGGATTTGATGTCCATTCGCGCCAATGCCTATGATTTAGTTTTGAATGGTTATGAACTTTCTTCTGGCAGTATTCGTATCCACGAAAGAGAGCTGCAAAAAAGAATTTTTGATTTATTGAAAATTAGCGAAGAAGAACAGCAAGAAAGATTTGGCCATATGTTAGAGGCGTTTACTTTCGGCGCTCCGCCGCATGGTGGGTTTGCACCGGGTATAGATAGAATTGCGATGTTAATGGCTGGAGAGCCTAATATTCGTGAGGTAATCGCTTATCCTAAGACAGGCGACGCCAGAGATCTGATGATGGGCGCGCCTACGCCAATGCCGGCAAAATCCCTCAAGGATGTACACATAAAAATAGATTAGTTTCATGTCCACAGAATTAAAATTAGAAAAATTTGAAGGCCCTTTGGATTTATTGCTGCAGCTGGTTGATCAGGAAAAGTTAAGCATAACCGAAATTGCTTTGGCCAAAGTTACTGAGCAGTTTTTTTCTTATCTGGATAAATTGGAAGAGAATCGTTCCGAAGAATTGGCAGATTTTTTGACAGTGGCTGTTCGTTTGGTATATTTAAAGTCCCATCATTTATTGCAATACGCTTTGCCCAAAGAAGAAGACACTGGACCGGGGTTGGCTGATCAGTTAAAATTATATAAACAGTACGTTGACGCTAGCAAAACGGTAAATAATTTGTGGGGAGAAAACAAAGTTGCTTACGGCCGAACTGAACCGCCTGTAAAAAATGAAGAATTTACTTTGCCTATCAACGCTGCCGCAGATAATCTGCATAAATCAATGGTTTTTTTGGTTAACCGTTTAAAGCCTTTGGAGCCATTGCCAAAAGTTACCATTGATCATTCTATTTCGGTAAAGCAGAAAATAGATTCTATCAGACATTTGCTAAAGAACGGACGGGAATTAAGCTTTAATAATTTGTTGGCAGCGGCGCAAAATAAAACCGAGATCATAGTCAGTTTTTTGGCTATTCTAGAACTGGTCAAAGAAAAATCAATCAATTTTAAACAAACAAATTCGTTTGCCGATTTATTAGTAACTAAAAATTTACATGTCTAATCAATCCAAAATTGAATCCGTTTTATTTGTCGCTTCCAAACCGCTCTTAACCAAAAAAATAGCGGCGGCTTTAAAAATTAGCGATCAAGAAGTTTTGGCAGATTTAAAAAATTTACAGTTAAAATATAATAACCCGGATTCGGGCATAGCGATTTTGCAAAACGGTGATGAATGGCAGATGGTGGCCAGCGCCGAAAATACAGATGTTTCGGAAAATTTTTTAAAGTCAGAAGTCTCCGGAGAGTTAACTAAGCCCCAGTTGGAAACTTTGACCGTAGTTTCTTATTGCGGACCGATAACCAAGCCGGAACTGGATCAAATCAGAGGGGTTAACTGCGGTTTAATTTTGCGCAATTTAATGCTGCGCGGGCTGGTCAAAGAAACCGAAGATGATGGGCATATTTTGCCTGTGTACGAAATTACTATGGACTATTTGAGACATTTAGGTTTAAATAGTCTGACTGAATTGCCGAATTATGCAGAGTTGCATAATCATCCTTACATTGCCGGTTTGGCTAAAGAAGAGTAGATCCTTAAATACTTATGTCAAATAAACTTGCAGATTTTTTATCATCTTTCGGCATAATGTTGGCCGGAGTTTTTTTATTATTTTTTTCTTCAGTTTATTTTGCTTCCGGCAGCAGTCCGTCTTTTTCTCAATTTCCCAAAAGCGCTAAAAGAAATCCGGTTGGTGGTGATATTAGCTTAACCAATTTACCGGCCAGCAAGCCGGCAGTTCCTTTGGCTAAAGACAAAGATGATTTTTCCGGTTCCAGCACAGCGGCATCGGCTATTGTGGTTGATACCAAAACAAAAACTGTTTTATTTAGCAAAAATACCAGTGAAGTGCGTCCGCTGGCCAGCATTACCAAACTTATGACGGCAATGGTGTTGTTGGACTTGCCTGTCAATTGGGCTTCAACAACTGTCGTTACCGATGAAGACATAGAAGGGGATCATCATATTAATGCCGGAGAAAAGTTTACTCTGGATGACTTGTGGCATGTGGCTTTAATCGGCTCATCCAATTCGGCAATTAATGCTTTGGTGAGAAATAGCGGTGTGAGCAAAGAGAAATTTGTTGATTTGATGAATGAAAAAGCCAAAGAGCTAAGATTGTCTTCAGTTCGTTTTGATGAACCAACTGGTTTATCTGATAAAAACATGGCTAATGTTTTGGACACGTCCAAGTTGCTGATAGATGCCTTAAAGTTTGATAAAATTTATACTACCGTTCAGACCGGAGAATATTATGCCCATCCGTTAAATAGCGATAAGGCCCGAAGAATTTGGACAACAAATTGGCTGTTGACCAATTGGGTGCCTAATAATTTTAAAGTGGAAAATATTGCCGGCAAGACAGGCTATATCGAAGATTCAGGCTATAATTTTGCCGTTAGTTTAAGCAATGAAAAAAAACATAATATCTCAGTAGTGGTTTTTGGCGCGGCCACTAACGAAGCTAGATTTAGCGAAGCGCGTGATTTGGCAGATTGGGTTTTTGGGCATTATTTATGGCCGGATGATGCGGGGTATAATGGATTAACCGAGTAATTAGAAATTTCTCTTCTACAAATTTAAAAAAAGTAGTATAATATAACTTATACTACTTTTTTAATTAAAATGAGTTTAAAATCAATCGAACAAGTCAAAAATTTAGCCAACAAAAACGTGCTGGTACGCGCAGATTTTAATGTCCCTGTAAAAGGCGGCAAGGTTTTGGATAATTATAAAATAAAAAAAAGTTTAGCCACTATTAAATTTTTAATGGAAAAACGCGCCAAAGTTATTTTGGTCAGTCATTTGGGGCGGCCAAGTGGAATAGATAGAAAATTGAGTTTAAAACCAATTGCTGATGAGTTGGGCAAATTTTTACAAAAAAATATTAAACTTTTGAATGTTTTAGATCTAAAAAAAGCAAAAACACAAATTGATAGTTTGCTGCCAAGCTCGGTGGTCCTGCTGGAAAATATTCGCTTTGTCAAAGGAGAAGAAGCTAATTCAGATAAATTGGCCAAAGATTTAGCTGGCTTGGCTGATATATTTGTTTTGGATGGTTTTGGAGTCGCTCATCGGACTGCCGCTTCGGTAACCGGCGTGGCCAAACATTTGCCGGCCTATGCGGGATTATTGCTCAAAGAAGAAATAGATGGCTTAAACCGGGCTCTCAAAAAACCTAAAAAACCATTCACAGTGGTGCTTGGCGGAGCAAAAATGGAAACCAAAATTCCGGTATTAAAAAATTTATTAAAAAAAGCCAATTATATTTTGGTCGGCGGCGGAATATTAAACACCTACCTTTGGGCCAAAGGCCATAAAATCGGCGGATCATTGGTTGATAAAAAATTAAAAAAAGAAGCCTTGCGTTATTGCGGGAAGCGAAAAGTTATTCTGCCAGTGGATGTTATCGTTGGCACCAAAGATGGCAAGCTGGCCAAAGCGGTTGATATTAAAAATATCAATATTAAGAATAAAAATTTGGCGATTTTTGATATTGGTCCAAAAACAATCAAACTATTTTCTACTTATATCAAAAAATCTCAGACTTTAATTTGGAACGGAGCCATGGGTTATTTTGAACAGCACCCATATCAGTACGGCACTTACTCAATAGCGCGGCTAGTAGCTTCTCGTTCTCAAGGCAAAGCCTTTGGCATAACTGGTGGCGGCGAAACAATAGAGGTTTTAAAAAAGCTGCATTTGATCGCGGATATTGATTTGGCTTCAACTGGAGGCGGATCTATGCTAGAATACTTAAGCGGCAAGAAATTGCCTGGATTAGAAATATAAAATATTAATTAATAATTGAACTGTTTGGTTTTCTCCAAATAGTTCAGGAGGATTCAAATATGCCAACACCAATGGGCGGCAACAAACAGGAGCCGATGTCGGAAAAAATGGGATTAAATTCGTGCTGCAGCACAGGAAGCTGCTGGCACCATCGTCACTTTGGAAAAAAATTAATAATGACCTTTATAGGTATTTTTTTAGCTTATGGAATAGTTTTCTTGGGAACACTTATCCATAACAACATGAAAAAGTACGCTTTTATCGGCAAAGCGGACCGCGGTGAAAGAACAGTGACAGTGGCCGGTGTCGGTAGAGTAAATGGCAAAAATGATATTGCTGTGACAACTATGGGTTATTCTAATACTGACAAAGATGTGGCTAAAGCTCAAACCGAGAACAAGAGAGTGATGGATCAAATTTTTACCGAATTAAAGAAAATGAACGTTGATGCCAAAGATTTACAGAGTAATTACTCTATTTATCCTGATTATAATTATACTCAGGATAAGGGCCAGCAATTAAACGGCTATCGAGTTAGCAATAGCTTGACTATTAAAATTAGAGATCTAAGCAAGATTAGCGACGTGTTATCTTTGGCCGGTAAATATGGCGCCACCGAAGTTAATGGTTTAAATTTTACTATTGATGATCCGGAAAATTTGAAATCCCAAGCGCGCGACAAAGCTTTGTTGGATGCCAAGACAAAAGCTGAGCATTTAGCTAATGTATTGGGCTTGCGTTTAGGCGGAGTGATTACTTATAATGAATATGAAAACGGCACTCCCGATATCTATCAGCCGCAAATGATGAAAACTATGGGTGATGGTATGGGTGGTGGCGGACCGGCAGCAGTTTCTGAGGGTAGCAGAGATGTTTATATGAACGTGAATGTTACTTACGAATTATTGTAATAAACCTTGTTTGTATTTTAGACTAAAAACAAAACAAAAAGGAGCTAAAAAAGCTCTTTTTTGTTAGGAAATGGTATGGTATAATGGCATTGTGTTTTAAAATTCTAATTGTATGCAAATCAAACAGATTACTGCCCGAGAGATATTAGATTCCAGAGGAAACCCGACCGTTGAAGCCAAAGTAACTTTGGAAAATGGTATTTTTGCCGTGGCCAAGGTTCCATCCGGAGCTTCTACCGGCACGCACGAAGCGTTAGAGTTGCGTGATGGCGGCAAGCGCTACGGCGGCAAAGGCGTATTGCGAGCGGTAAAACATGTTAATACCGAAATTGCCAAAGCAATTTGTGGAATGGAAGTTGCCAAAATTCAAGAGATAGATGCCAGGATGATTGCTTTAGATGGCACTAAAAATAAATCTCGTTTGGGAGCAAACGCTATTTTGGCCGTCTCTTTGGCCGCCGCTCGAGCTGGTGCTTTATCTTTAAATTTGCCGTTATACAAATATATCAGACAAGCTTATAAAATTACCGAAAAAAATTACCGTCTGCCAATTTTGGGAATGAATATAATTAATGGCGGCCGTCATGCTGATAATGGGTTGTCTATCCAAGAATTTATGATTATGCCGCGCCATAAATTATTGCGTGAGCGGGTACGCATGGGTTCACAGATATTTCATGCTTTGGCCGGCCTATTAAGTCAAAAAGGTTTTTCTACCGGCGTGGGTGATGAAGGTGGTTTTGCCCCAGAACTGGCTAACAACGAAAGAGCTTTGCAATTTATTTTAGAAGCTATTAAATCAGCCGGTTTTGAAGCTGGGAAAAATGTTTTCTTAGCACTAGACGTGGCTGCTTCTGAATTTTATCATCATGATAAATATTATTTTGTCGGCAAAAAACAGGGTTGGCCGGCAAGTAAAATGATTGAAACACTTAAAACTTGGGTGAAAAAATACCCATTAGTTTCCATCGAAGACGGTTTAGCCGAAGATGATTGGAGTAATTGGAAAATTTTAACCAAAGAATTAGGAGGCAAGATAACTTTGGTGGGCGATGATCTGTTTGTGACTAATCCGGAACGAATCGCCCGCGGCATTAAAGAAGGTGTGGCTAACGCCGTGCTCATAAAGGTAAATCAGATCGGCAGTTTATCAGAAACTATAGAGGCAATTAAATTGGCTCGCCAGCATAAGTACCAGATATTTATGTCTCACCGCAGCGGCGAAACTGCCGATACGTTTATTGCCGATTTAGCAGTGGCGGTCAATTCCGAATTCATCAAAACGGGCTCAATGTCCCGTTCGGAAAGAATAGAAAAATATAATCGTTTAATGGAAATTGAAGCGGAGTTAGGTTTATAAAATTTATAGTTTTCTATCGTTTATGCAAAAAAAATTAAAAACTACAGCTTTTATCATAGTAGATGGTTGGGGGGTTGGGAATCCCAAAGATCCGGGCAATCCAATTACGCCCAAAAGCGCGCCAAATTATTTTGCGATGATAAAAAAATATCCTAATTCTCAATTAGAAGCCAGCGGAGAAAGTGTGGGGTTATTTAAAGGTGAAGCAGGAAATAGTGAAGCTGGCCACTTAAATTTAGGCGCTGGTCGGGTAGTCAAACAAGATGCGCTTTATATTTCCGATGCGATCAAAGATGGCACGTTTTTTAAAAATAATGCCTTTCGTCAAGCTCTGCACCATGTAAAAAAATATGACACAGCCGTTCATTTAATGGGCCTATTATCAAATCATAACAGCGCTCATTCTTGCCCGGAACATTTATTTGCTTTGTTGGACTTATTTCATCAGGAAAAAATAAGAAAAGTTTATTTGCATCTTTTTACCGATGGCCGAGATTCAGGGCAATTTCAAGCGCATAAACATTTTCGTCTGTTGCAAAAGTTTTTTCATGGCAACGAAAGAATAGCTACAGTAATGGGGCGGTTTTATGGAATGGATAGAAATAAAAATTGGGATCGCACAAAAAAAGCTTATGAAGCAATGGTTCTGGGAAAAGGCTGCGCGGCAACCAGCGTCGAAGATGCTTTAAGAAATTCTTATGATAATGGCGATACTGATGAATTTACTTGTCCGACTGTGATTGTCGAAAACAATCGTCCCGTAGCTACTATTAAAGACAACGACGCAATTTTCTTTTTTAATTTACGCAGTGATCGCGCCCGACAATTAACCAAAGCTTTTGTGCAACCGGATTTTGAAAAGCTTAATCCGGGAGCGTTTGCGCGTCCACAGCATCCAAAAAATACTCGTTTTGTGGCTTTAACTGACTTTGGTCCGGATTTGCCCGGAGTGCTGACCGCTTTTCCTAGCCGCGATGTTAATAAAAGTTTGGTGCAAGTTTTATGCCCAAGAAAACAATTATACTTAGCTGAATCGGAAAAATTTGCCCATATTACGTACTTTTTTAATGGCGGCTATGCGCAGCATTTCTGTGATGAAAAATGGGTAAAGATTGATTCACCGTATGTAAAAAATTATGAAGACAGACCGGAGATGAGTGCTAAATTATTGGCTGATTATGTTATTAAGGCGATTGAGTCCGGTGAATATGATTTTATTGCGATGAATTTTGCTAATATGGATATGGTGGGGCATACTGGTAATTTTAAGGCCGGTCAAAAAGCTGTCAGTGTAGTGGATAGCGAAATCGGCCGCATAGTTAAAGCTTTGGAAAAAAATGGCGGTCAGGGCGTTATTACGGCCGATCACGGCAATATCGAAGAAATGATAGACTTAGAAAACGGCGAACCGGACACCGAACATTCTATCAATCCGGTGCCATTTATTATTGTAAATAGCCAAATTAAAACTCCGCGCAAATTACCCAACGGCAAGCTGGCTAATGTGGCGCCGACAGTTCTAAAGATGATGGGCATTGCCAAACCAAAAGAGATGACTGCCAAGAGTTTAATTTAGTCTGTAAGTTTTTTATGAAACATAAACCAGTTGTGCTAGCTATATTGGACGGCTGGGGAATAGCGCCGGCAGCTGATGGGAATGCTATTACTAAAGCGCAAACTCCAAATTTTGCAAAGTTTATTAAAAATTATCCAGTCATGACTGTGCACGCTTCGGGAAACGAAGTTGGTTTGTTGTTCGGAGAAATGGGTAATTCCGAAGTCGGCCACTTAAATATCGGCGCGGGCAGAGTTTACTACCAAAGCTGCCCGAGAATAAATCAAGAAATAACTAGCGGATCTTTTTTTAAGAACCCGGCATTTTTGGCTGCTGTGGCTAAAGTCAAAAAAAATAATTCCAAACTGCATCTGGTTGGTTTGATCGGCTCCGGAAATGTGCATGCCAGCAGTGCGCATCTTTACGCTTTGCTTGATTTGTGTAAAAAAGAAAAATTAACTAAAAATGTTTTTGTGCATGCCATATTAGACGGCCGTGATTCTTTGTATAATTCGGGTAAAGAATTTGTTTTGGAACTAGAAAAAAAAATGTCCGAATTAAAGATAGGCAAAATCGCCACTTTATCCGGCCGATATTTTGCCATGGATCGTGATAATCGTTGGGATAGATGTGAGAAAGCTTATCGGGCTATAGCCGAAGGCAAAGCCGACAGATATGGCGAAGACCCGATTAAAGTAATTGATGAGTCGTATGAACAAAAAAATTATGATGAAGAATTTACCCCGACTGTTTTAACTTCTAAAAACAAACCGGTGGCTACCGTAGAAAATGGCGATGCAGTTATCTTTTTTAATTTTCGGCCAGACCGAGCCCGTGAACTGACTCAAGCTTTTGTGGTTCCGTCTTTTAATAAATTTTCTAAAACATATTTGGACGATCTGTTTTTTGTTACCATGGCGGAGTACGAAAAAGAATTGCCGGTTATGGTGGCATTTCCGCCGATAATCGTTCATAATTGTTTGGCCGAAGTTATCAGTAAAGCCGGTTTAAAACAGGTTCATATCGCGGAAACGGAAAAATACGCCCATGTTACATTTTTTTTGAATGGCACTTTAGAGGATCCATTTCCGGGAGAAGACAGAGTACTTATTCCATCGCCAAAAGTTTCCAGTTATGATCAAAAGCCCGAAATGTCAGCTTTGGAAATTCTTAAAGAAGTGACTAAAGCGATTGAAAGTGACAAGTATGATTTTATAGTTTTAAATTTGGCTAATGCTGATATGGTCGGGCATACCGGAGTTTTACCGGCCGGAATCAAAGCTTGTGAAGTGGTTGATAAATGTTTAGGCGAAATTTCTGAACGGGCTTTGGCTAGGGGAGGAGCTCTGGTTATTACCGCCGATCATGGCAATGCCGAAGAAATGACCAATCTGCAAACCGGAGCGATAGATAAAGAACACTCCACTAATCCGGTGCCGCTAGTTATTATTGCTAAAGAATTTATGGGTCAAGCCGGACCATCAGGAGATGCGCCGGAAGGAGATTTGAGTCTATTGCATCCGGTGGGAGTATTGGCAGATGTGGCGCCGACAGTTTTAAAATTGCTAGAAGTGCCGCAGCCGGAAGATATGACTGGCAAGCCGTTAATTTAAATTTTCCCGCCTAAGATTTTTTTAATTTTTTCGACTACTTCTAATTCCACTTCTTTAAGAGTTTTATTGGCAATAACAAATGAGGCTGTTTTTTTATTTCCTTCAGCCTGAAAAGATTGGAGCAGAACTTTGGCATCGCGCTGTTTGTCGGCAGACAAAAAGCCATGGACTTTATTTTCTCCGGCAGTGTTTTCGTATAACAAAAGAATTACTTTTGCTTCCGGTGAATTGCTGGCTAGTTCGTCTATCAGTTCTTTTAATTCTTCTTCGGTAGCTCCGGTTCGAGAGAAATCTTCGCGGGTAATGCTAGTCCATACCAGTCCAACGCTTGGTTCACTTTCCATGTGAGTCAAAGCTTCGCCCCAGATTTTAAGCGAGGAAATAGATTTAGTTCGATAAAGATGTTTAACTATCTTTTCTCTGTCCGCGCCCAAGTTCATCAGTTCACTGGCAGTATTAAGAGTGTGGGGAGTAACATTGGTAGTTTTAAAGCTTTGAGTTTGACTAATCATGCCGGCGAGCAGTGCGGTGGCAATTTCGGCATCAATATGAAATGGCGAAATTTGTTTGACAGTTTTATAAATAATTTCCGAAACTGAAGTGGCGGTAATTTCGACAAAGTTTACTTGGCCAAAATGTTCATTGCCCGGGTGATTATCAAAGTTAACGATTGGAACTTTATAAAACAGGTCAGTATTGTTAAAAAATATTTTTCCCAAAGATTCCAGGTCTTGAGCATTGATAGTCATTACTAAATCATATTTTAAACTGGATTGAGCAGTGCGCAGTTCATTTTTGGTAATGACGCCTTGTTTGGGAGTTAAATAAATGGAGAGCCAGTTGTCTTTAATGTCGTAGCTTAGAGTATCAATTTTTACATTGGTAACATCAACTTTTAAAATAAATTTTTGCAGATGAGAGATTTGCGGCTGAATTTCTTCCGGAGACACGATAAATTTTAAATTTTTCGGTAAAATAAAATTATCGGCAATAATGTCGACTTGCTTGTTTTGTTTTTCCAGCCACTTTTTCCAAGCCACAGCTCCGCAGATGGAGTCTGTATTTTGGGTTGAGTTTAAAACCAACAAAATATGTCGGCTTTTTTCTAAAAGTTGGCTCAATTGTTGAGTCTCATTTAAAGACATAATTTGGCTATATTTGGGTCAAATCTTAGAACAGGTCATCTTACCAGCAATCTGATTTCTTGTCAACAGGCAAAAATAGGGCTTAAAATTTGATTTTTTTGCCTTATTTCAGTAAAATATATGAATTATTAGACCTTAATATGAAAGAGTTGCCAAAGGCCTACGAGCCGAAAAATTACGAAGATAATATCTATAAAAAATGGGAAGAATCAGGGCTTTTTAACCCTGATGTTTGCGTTAAGAAAGGCTTTACTGAGCCCAAAGCCAATTATTTTTCCATTGTTTTGCCACCCCCAAATGTTACCGGGACTTTGCATTTGGGACACGCTGCTAGGTTGGCTACTGAAGACTTAATGGTTCGGTATCATCGGATGAAAGGTGATAAGACTTTATGGTTACCAGGCACTGACCATGCAGCGGTGGCTACTCAGGCCAAGGTAGAAAAGATTTTGATGGAAAAAGAAGGCAAAACAAAATATAGTTTAGGTCGGGAAGAATTTTTAAGAAGAATAGAAAAATTTGCCCAAGATAGTCATGATACTATAATTAATCAATGTAAAAAAATGGGCGCTTCGCTGGATTGGTCGCGCGAAGCTTATACTTTTGATTCCGAAAGAAATTTGGCCGTGCGGACCGTATTTAAACAAATGTATGATGACGGTTTGATTTACCGTGGTTACCGGGTAGTTAATTGGTCAGTCAAAGGCCAGTCAACTGCCAGCGATGATGAGTTAGTTTATGTAGAACGCCCAGGAAAATTATATTATTTTAAATATTCCAAAGATTTTCCGATTACTATTGCTACTACTCGTCCAGAAACAAAGCTGGGTGATACAGCCGTGGCAGTTAATCCAAAAGACAAGAAATATAAAAAATATATTGGCCAGGAATTTACCGTAGATGTTGGTGCTGCTCAGCCCCTAAAAATAAAAATTATTGCCGATGAAAATGTTGAGTCTGGTTTTGGTACCGGCGCTCTTGGAGTAACTCCGGCTCATAGCGCCATTGACTTTGAGATGTATCAAAAACAAAAAGTAGCTGGTAATGAAATTGGTTTAGTTCAGGTTATTGGCGAAGATGGCAAAATGACTGCTGTAACTGGCAAAGATTATGTTGGTCTGACAGTTTTGGAAGCACGAGAAAAGTTTGTTGATTATTTAAGAAAAAATAATTTATTGGAAAAAGAAGAGGACACAGTACAAAACGTGGCTACTTCAGATCGTTTTGGTGATGTGATTGAGCCGCTACCAAAAACTCAATGGTTTGTTGATGTGAACAAAGAATTTGTCATCAAAGAAAATAAGTTAGGGATTAAAAAAGGCAGCAAAGTAACTCTTAAGAAATTAATGCAGCATGTTGTCAAAGAAAAAGGTATCCAAATTATCCCAGACAGATTTGAAAAAACCTATTTTCATTGGATAGATAATTTGCGCGACTGGTGTATCAGCCGTCAGATTTGGTATGGTCATCAGATTCCGGTTTGGTATAAAAATGATGAAGTATATTGTGGTGTAGAGGCGCCAAAAGAAGATGGTTGGGTTCAAGACCCGGACACTCTAGACACCTGGTTTTCTTCTGGCCTATGGACTTTTTCTACTCTTGGCTGGCCAAATAAAGAAGAATGGGCCAAAGAAAATATTTTCCATCCAATTTCGGTTATGGAGACAGCTTATGATATCTTGTTTTTTTGGGTTGCCAGAATGATACTTATGACCACATATGTTTTGGGCGAGGTTCCTTTTAAAACTGTTTATCTGTCTGGTTTGGTGCGTGATGAGCAAGGGCGAAAAATGAGTAAGTCCTTAGGAAATATTATTGATCCACTAGATATGATTAATAAATACGGTACAGATGCTACTCGTTTGTCTTTGCTGCTAGGCAATACGCCAGGCAATGACGCAAAGCTCTCCGAAGAGAAAATTGCTGGCTTTAGAAATTTTACCAACAAGTTGTGGAATATTTCTCGGTTTATGCTTTTGAATATTGATGAGCCGAAGATGGATGTTGAGAAGCCGGAGGCAAAGACTTTAGCGGATGAATGGATTTTGTATAAAATTGAAATAGTGGCAGCTCAAACAGAAGCAAATTTATGTAAGTTTAACTTTTCATTGGCGGGTGAACAGCTTCGTGATTTTACTTGGGGCGATTTAGCTGACTGGTATTTGGAGATTGCCAAAGTAGAGGGTGGTAAATCAGAAATTTTAAATTATATTTTAAATATTATTCTAAAATTATGGCATCCGTATATGCCATTTGTTACTGAAGCAATTTGGCAGGAAGTTTATGGGGAAGATAAAACATTGATGGTTCAGGAATTTCCGAATGAAAGTATTGGAATTGTGCCAAGCGAAGTAGGTTTATTCGAAGGATTTGTTATTGGGGTTATAACAAGCATTCGTTCTTTGCGTGCAGAATATAAAATTGAACCTGCAAAAAAGATTGGTGCTAAGGTTAATGTGGGTAGTAAAGAAGAATTATTAAAAAATAATGCAGAAATTATCAAAGCTTTAGCTCGATTAGATAAATTAGAGTTTGTGCAATCTGGCGCAGAGATTTCTTTAGATTTAGCCGGAGCAGTTGATAGTGAAAAAGAAAAACCAAGATTAGAAAAAGAAATCCAAGAAATTAAAAAATACGTCGGTGGTTTAGAAAATAAACTTTCCAATAAAGAGTTTGTACAGAACGCTCCGAAAGAAGTAGTAGAAAAAGAAAAAACTAAATTAAACGAAGCCAAAGCTAAATTAGAAAAATTAGAAGAGCAGCTTGCTAATTTAAAATAAATTATATGCCAGTAAATACCGATTTACAAAAAATAGAAGAGTTATTAAGCCGGGGAGTAGAAAATATTTACCCCAAGGCAGATTTTTTGCGGGCACAGTTAAAATCCGGCAAACAATTAACTCTATATACTGGTTATGATCCAACCGCACCGACTTTGCATATTGGCCATGGCATTACCATGCTTAAGCTGCGCCAATTTCAGCAATTAGGACATAAAGTTATTATGCTGATTGGTGATTTTACCGGCATGATTGGCGACCCGACTGATAAGACTTCAGCCAGACAAAAATTAACCCGCAAACAAGTTTTAGAAAATTGCAAGAATTATAAAAAACAAGCGGCTACAATTTTGGATTTTGCAGGAAAAAATCCAGTTGAAGTAAAGTTTAACAGCAAGTGGTTGGCTAAGATGAGTTTTGCGGATGTGGTGGAACTAGCTTCACATTTTACGGTACAAAGAATGATGGAGCGGGACATGTTCCAAAATAGAGTTAAAGAAGAAAAACCAATTTATCTCCACGAATTCTTGTACCCGCTCATGCAAGGCTACGACAGTGTGGCTATGGATGTGGATGGTGAAGTTGGCGGTAATGACCAGACATTTAACATGTTGGCTGGTCGAGATTTAATGAAAGATTTAAAGAATAAAGAAAAATTTGTTTTGACTACCAAGCTTCTGGTTGATGCTTCTGGCAAAAAAATGGGTAAGACCGAAGGTAATATGGTCGCTTTTTCTGATACGCCGGAAGATATGTTTGGCAAAGTTATGAGCTGGACTGATGGTATGATAGAAAATGGTTTTGTTTTATGTACAACTTTGCCAGTTGTTGAAATAGAAAAATTCTTAAAAGAAACATCAAGTCCTCGTGATCAAAAACTGCGATTGGCTTTTGAGATTGTTAGAACGTTTTTGGGAGAAAAAGAGGCAAAGAAAGCTCAAGAAAATTTTATCAAAACATTTTCTAAAAAAGAAACTCCGGACGAAATTCCAGAATTAAAACCAAGCGCCACTGATATTATTACAGTTTTGGTAGAAGCCAATATTTGCAAAAGTAAATCTGAAGTTCGGCAAGTAATTGCCCAAGGCGGAGTGAAAATTAATGATAAAAAAGTAGAATCAATTGAAGAAAAAGTAAAAACAGGTGATATTGTGCAGAAGGGCAGCCGGTTTTTTGTGAAGATAAAATAACCTGTTGGTACTTTTTGACGCCAAAAAGTACCAAAAAGCGTTGGGGCGTCAAAACTCGCCTTATAAATAAATTTGGTTCTGCAGATGTGTTAGCTCAAACATTGCCGCCCCAAACCCCAGATACAAGTAGTAAGTTTTAAATATGACAAGTAAAACAAAACAGAACATAATTGAATTGCTGCACAAAGCCGGTGTGCAGGGCGAAGTAGAATTAACCGTTCCACCAAATCCGGAAATGGGGGACTTTGCTTTTGCTTGTTTTAATATCGCTAAGGAATTTAAAGTTAATCCAAAAGAAGCTGCTGAGCAGCTAAAATTAAAATTGCAAGATAAAAAGTTAAATTCAGTCGAAAAAATAGAAGTAGCCGGGCCGTATCTAAATTTTTATTTAAAAACATCCACATTAGCCAAGTCAGTTTTGAGTGAAATAAAAAAACAAGGAAAAAAATATGGTAGTAATAAATCTGGCAAAGGCAAAAAGGTTTTGATTGAATATCCGTCGAACAATACTCATAAAGAATTTCATATTGGTCATTTCCGCAATGTTTGCATTGGTAATACGTTAGTTCAGCTTTATGAGACTAATGGCTTTAAAGTTTTTCCGGTAAATTATCTTAACGATTTTGGCAATCATGTGGCCAAATGTTTATGGGGTCTGAATAAATTTCACGCTAATGAAAAGCCGCCAGCCAACAAGCAAAAATGGCTGGGAGATATTTATGCCGAAGCAAGCCAGCAGGTAAGAGACAATCCTGATTTTGGTAAAGAAGTGGCGCAAGTGCAGAAGAAGCTAGAAGAACATGATGCCGAACTCTGGCCTTTGTTTATGCAAACCAGACAATGGAGCATAGAAAAATTTACAGAAATATTTAAACAGCTGGCAGTAAAACATGTGGCGGTATTTTACGAAAAAGATTTGAAAGGCAAAGGCCAAAAAATTATTGATGAACTTTTACAGAAAGGCATTGCTCAAGTGGGGGAAGGCGGAGCGATTATAATTGATTTGAGTAAATATAATCTAGATGTGGCATTGCTGCGCAAATCAAACGGCGCTGGTTTATATTTAACCAGTGATTTGCCTCTGGCCATGGCTAAATTTAAAAAATTTAAAGTTAATGAAAGTATTGTCGTAACCGGCATAGAGCAGAATTTTTATTTTAAACAGTTGTATAAAATTTTAGAAATAATCGGCTTCAAAAATAAACTAACTCACATTGGTTATGGTTTGGTGAATCTAAAAGAAGGCAAGATGTCTTCCCGATTAGGCAATGTAATTTTATATGAAGATCTATACACCGAAGTTTTTGAAAAATTAAAAACTGAATCAAAAGAGAGGCACACGGATTGGAGTGAGAAAAAAATAAATGAAACTGCGCAGGTTTTGGCAATGGCTGCTCTAAAATTTGATATGTTAAAACATGAAGCGGCCAAAAATATTACTTTTGATACCAAAGAAGCCACAGCCTTTGAAGGTTTTACCGG
Source organism: Candidatus Udaeobacter sp. (assembly GCA_035473115.1). Taxonomy (GTDB): domain Bacteria; phylum Patescibacteriota; class Patescibacteriia; order Magasanikbacterales; family GWA2-37-8; genus XYD2-FULL-39-9. Next base: position 46,658 of record DATION010000006.1, read on the forward strand.
ACCGTATATTTTGTATGTTATTGCCAGAATCAACAGCATGTTGGCCAAAGCCAAAGGTAAAATTAAAAAATCAACCAGCCATGACCTGTTAGATAAACCGGAAGAAAAGCAGCTGTTATTATTTTTAGCTCGCTACGAAGAAGTAGTGTCCGAAGCTTTGCAGGAGTATAATCCGTCAACCATTACTCGCTACTGTTTTGATCTGGCGCAGAAATTTAATATGTTTTATAACAAACATAATGTGTTAAACGCCGAGAATCAAGATTTGATTGGCGCCAGACTGCAGTTATGCGGGGCGGTAAAAAATGTTTTAGAAAATTCTTTGCATCTGCTTACCATTGATACGGTAAAAGAGATGTAGTATAATATTATTACCATTTACAAATTGTATTTTAAATTATCCTAAGCATTACGAATATGATTTTTCAAAGAAGCGCTCCGAAAGTTATTGAAGAAGAAAATGATCAAATTAATAATCAATCGCAGCAGCATTCTCAGGATGAAGTAGAAACAGTAGTTGGTCCTTCTGTTAGTGTGGAAGGGGATTTTGCTTCCGAAGGAAATATTATAGTTAAAGGAACTGTCTCGGGCAGTGTTTTTACCAGCAAACATTTGGCCGTTGAAGTCGGTGCCAAGATTGTGGCCAACATTCGAGCTGGCAGTGCCACTATTGCTGGTGAAGTAAAAGGCAATATAAAATTAAAAGGATCTTTGGAACTTCTGGCTACTGCTAAAGTTTTGGGAGATATCGAAGTTAAAGATTTAAGAGTTGAATCCGGCGCTCTGTTATATGGTAAGGTTGTAATGCTAGGCATGGATCTGAGTGAAAAACCTATTAAAACAAAAACCTTCAAAAAAACCGAAGAAGCAGCTCCGCAATTTGTCGGCTAATTAAAAATCAGTCAGATACATTTTCGGTATGTATGTGTACATCTATGACAATTTTTTACGTCAAAAAAACTTTCTTCCTATCATTCGTTCAATGGAGGTCGTTCTTACCGATTACGGCATAGCTGGCAAGATTTTACGCTTGCAAAATTATACCGACTCCAAAGCTGTCATTGAAGATGAGATTAAGCGCGGCGCCAAAACAGTTGTGGTAGTAGGTAATGACGCCACTTTTGGCCAAATACTTTCCCGCAGCGCAAACTGCGACTGTACTTTTGGTTTTTTACCGGTTGGCCCAAACAATACCATTGCCGAGGTTTTAGGTATTCCAATCGGAGTAGAAGCTTGCACGGTTTTGTCGCGTCGCCGTAAAGAATTTTTGGATGTGGGTTGGATGAATAACCGATATTTTGTTTCTCAGCTGCGCGTGATGCCGTCCAAGCTGGAAGTTGTTTATGATGAAAGATTTAAAGTAACTACTGCCGATAAAATGGAAGTTATAATCTGTAATTTGCAGCCATTTTTTTGGAAAAGAGATAAAAAAGATAAAGAACAGCGGGTGGTTCATCCGCAAGACGGCAAGCTGGAAGGCTTTATTCGTCCATTGACAAAAAGCGGTTGGTGGGGATATAAATACGAAGAGCCAAGCATATTTCCTTTTGAAGAAATGACCATTACCGGGAAAGAAGCTTTTGCGGTTGAGGCAGATGGTAAATTAACCAAAGAAATAAAATTAAAAATTAAATTAGCTCATAGCAAATTAGAAATGATTGTGGGCAGAGATCGTAAGTTTTAGCAATAAGCCCAGGTGGCGGAATTGGTAGACGCACTACCTTGAGGTGGTAGCGCCGCAAGGCGTGGAGGTTCGAGTCCTCTCTTGGGCACCAATGGAATCTTAATAATATTTTTATGCCGGAAAGATTTAATGACGGTCCGCCTTCTGAGCGTGGGCCAGTTGAACCTAAAAGAATAATAAGGTTTGCTGACTTGCTTCCGGCAGAGATAGAATCAGATAAAGCTTCTTCCAAGGTGAATAGAGCACCGCGCTTTATTTTTGAATACGTGCCAACAGAAGTGCAAACTGAAGGCGCTCTAGTAACTCCGGAAGTAAATGTCCAAGAAAATTTTGAGGTAGAGACAACTCGTTTTAACGGAGGTGCATTTATTAGAATGCCATCGGCATTGGATAGCAGCAGCAAGTCATTGCTAAAAAATTGTCAGGACGCTGGGGCTTTACATTTAGGTAAGGACGGAAAAATGATTAATTTTGCTATGGGTGATGGTGTTAGCCAAAGCATGAACGGAAAAGCTGCTGCCGAGATGGCAACATCGGTTGCTTTAGAAGAGTTAGTAGCCACAGCTGGCATTGCTCATAATAATTTGACAATGAGAAGTTTAATCCAAAAAGTGGAGCAAAGAATGCAAGCTGGTGATTTGGATGCTTTAAAAGAGCAATGGGCTCAGGATATTTTGATTAATAAGAATATCTCTCCAGGTATTTTACGCAGTGCTTTGTTGGCAGATCTGGGTTATCAAGAAAATAATGGTGTGTTAGAAAAAACTAAAGCTCCAGCTAAGGATAAAAAATTAGGGTCAACAACTTTAATGGTCGGGCAATTAGAAAATAATCATTTAAAATTAGCTTATTCTAGTGACGGTGGTTTTATCGTTGTTAACAGCAAAGGAGTTAAGATGTTTAGCGGTCAACATGCGATTATAAAATCGCCTCCTCAATTAAGGCTGGCAGGTGATAAAATTGATATAAACGCAATTCAGTATACAGATATAGAACTAGATAAAGGCGATAAGGTTTTGGTGTATAGCGATGGTTTGTATCATACAAAAAAAGGCGGCGAGGTAAGTTCTGAGGCACGAGCAAAACAAGTTGCTGACTTGGTTAAACAAGGCAATGCCGTAGAACAGATCGCTAAAACTTTAATGCAAGACGCTGCCGGTATGGACGATATCGAAGTTTTGGCTTTTGAGTATTAATTTTTTTAAACAGGTTTTTAAAATAACATTATGCTTTCCAGATCAATCTTAGTTTTTGTAAGCGTTATGGTATTTAGCGTATCTAGTTTTTTGTTTAAATTTTTTCATATCTCAAATCAGAATTTTATTTCTCCGTATAATGTTTCGACCAGTTCTAACACCAATTCCGCAAATAATGCCGATAAATCTGCCAGCACTTCGATAAAATTGGTAGGCACGTTAGCTTGTCTGCCGCACAAAGATTTGAGCGGTCCGCAAACTATGGAATGCGCTATCGGACTTAAAGATAACAGCGGCAGATATTTTTTTCTAGATTATAGTCAGGCAGAAAAAAATAGCAGCTTTATTTCTACTGGCATGGCCGTTGAAGTTATTGGCACGCTTAAACCTGTCTCTGATTCCAGATATCAAAACGATGGCATAATTTTTGTCTCCAAAATAGTTAAAATAATGCCAACAGAAAATCCAGCCATCAAAACAATTACTACTGGCGCCGGTGGCATAGAGGGTTCAGTTTGGTTGGGTCCAGTCTGTCCGGTAGAAAAAAATCCGCCGGATCCAACTTGTGCCAATCGTCCATATAGAACTAGTTTGGCTGTCACAACCGTAGAAGGAAAATTAGTTAAAAATTTTAGTTCCGATATGAATGGGCAGTTTAAAGTTAACGTGCCTCCGGGTAAATATGCGATTCGTTATGCTGATACTGCTAAAAAATACCCGATTTGCGGCACTAGCGATGTGATTAGCGTGGAGAGTAACAGTTTTGCCGAAGTTAATGTTTTTTGTGACACTGGGATAAGATAAATAATCAAATATAAACGAAGGAAAGGCGAGAAAGTTTTCGCCTTTCTTTTTTTTATCTAAAATGGTAAAATTTAAGTGTAAATTAAGCTAATTTTTAATATGCGGTATTTTATCGGAATTATCTTGGTGGCAATTGGTATTTTGTTGGTCCTAAAAACCGAATGGTTTATTGAAAATTTTGGCACTAATGCTTGGGCGGAAGAACACTTTGGTTTCAATGGCGGCACTCGCTTGATGTATAAATTGGTAGGGATCGCTTTTATCTTTTTTGGATTTTTGGCAATTACCAATCTAATCGGCGGTTTTTTGTCCGGCACCATCGGTAAAATATTTATTCGTTAGTATGTTTCATTCCGGCACAGCTTTAATTGACCCCTATAAAATTTTTGCCAGAATTTCTTTATCCGAAGGAAAAAGAGTTGCTGACTTGGGCTGCGGCCGAACCGGCCATTTTGTTTTTCCGGCGGTAAAAATAGTCGGCGAAAAAGGCGTAGTCTATGCGGTAGATGTGGTGAAAAATATTTTAGACAGCATTAAAAGCACAGCGCGAACCGGCGGCCATGATAATGTGCAGACTGTTTGGTCGGACATAGAGGTTTTTGGCAAAACGCCAATACCGGACAATTCTCTTGACGCCTGCTTTTGTATTAATGTACTATTTCAACTAAAGAATAAAGCCGGCGCTATTAAAGAAGCGGCACGGATGCTAAAACCAGGCGGTTATTTGGTGGTAGTAGATTGGGCTAAAAAATTGGGTGGTTTAGGCCCTTCGCCGGAGTCGATGCTAAAACCGGAGGATTTATTAAAATTGGCAGCTCAAGAAAATTTAAAATTTGTTGATAAAATTTTACCAGGAGAATATCATTATTCATTAATCTTTGAAAAGACTTAGTATGTCTATAAGCAATTTGTTTCATCTGGATTATTGGTTGGCTCAGCCTTTTACAGCTCGAGGTTTAACACTTTGGATTTTAGTTGGCGGGTTTTTAGTTTTGGTAATGGCTGGCTTAGTTTTTAAAATTTTATCTCAGTATCAACAGCAAAAAGCGCAAAAATCACTTTTAAGCAGACTAGGAAGTTTTGGCATTACTATGGGATTTTTGGGATTAGTATGGATGTTTTTTCGCCAAGAAAGAGCGGTAATTTTGGCTTGGCGTTTCTGGATTCTGTTGTGGTTGATTGGCGGTATAGTTTGGCTTTATCGTTTGTTATATTATGCTCTAAAAAGAATTCCGGAAATCAAAGCTGAAGAAATTAAGCGTGCTAATCTGGAAAAGTATCTTCCTAAAAAAAATTAATCTGTGTCTAGAAGGAGTAAAAACTTGGGCGATTGGGGAGAAGAGCAAGCCTGTAAGTTTTTAGCCAGGCATGGATTTAGAGTTATTGAACGCAACTATCATACCACCATGGGTGAAATTGATATTATCGCTGTTAAGGCCGATGATTATTATTTTATTGAAGTAAAAACCAGGAGAGGCAGTGAATTTGCCAATGACGACGCCATTACCTATTTTAAGAAATGGCGGATGAACCGAGCCGTTAAAGCTTATTGTTATACTCGAAATATTGGCGATAAATCTATTATTTTGGCCGGGTTGATTTTGGAAGTGAAGAAACTGGCAGGTAAGGTAAGCTTTCGGTTTTGCGTTATTTAACAGGGTTGACTTTTTTCGTTTATTGTATTATAGTGAAGCCAGTTAATTAAACTATTAAAAATATGGCCCATCCTTCCAAAGAAACAACTTTTGTGATGATTAAACCGGACGGCGTGCAGCGCGGCCTGGTTGGTGAGATCTTAAAACGAATTGAACGAGTTGGCTTAAAAATCGTCGCTTTAAAAATGCTTGTCCCTACCGAAGATCAATGCTGGACACATTACAATAAAGACGAAGCTTGGTTTTTAAAAAAAGGAGAGCGAACTATCAATGATCGTCAAGCTGCCGGCTTACCGGTAGATAAACCAGCTATAGAATACGGCAAAGATATTATCCGTGCTCTAGTGAAATTTATGACTTCCGGACCGGTGGTGGCGATGGTTTTGTCTGGTAATCAATCTGTGGGAATTGTAACTAAGTTAGTTGGCGGCACTGAACCTTTGACTTCCGATGTTGGCACAATTCGCGGCGATTACACCTTGGATTCTTATGAACTTTCCAGTATAGATGAAAGAGCTGTACGCAACCTGATTCATTGCTCCGACAAGCCCGAAGAAGCGCAGCGGGAAATGAAAATTTGGTTTAAACCGGAAGAAATGATCAGCTACCGACAATTAAACGAAGAAATTTTGTACGATGTGAACTTAGATGGAATTTTGGAATAAAAAATACTTTAAAAAACAGTCCCAAATCGGGGCTGTTTTTTTGTTTGAAAACCAGGTTTATTTGATGTACAATAGGTGTGTTATAAATCCTTATGCGATCAAAAAAAGAAGAGAGTAATCAAATCCGGGTTGTTTCGGTTATCGTGTTGTTAATGGCTCTGGTAATTATTGCCAGACTTTTTGTTTTACAGGTTGTGGAACGAAAGTATTATTCAGCTTTAGCTCTGGATAAACATGAAATATACAGACAGATTTTTCCGCATCGAGGTAATATCTTTTTTCAAGACACCCGAGATAAAAAACAAGAATATCCGGCAGCGGTAAATCGTGAGTATTATCTTTTGTATGCCGTACCGCGAGATATTCCATCCGCTCAAGTTGTGTCTACGACTAATTTTTTGGCTGGTATTTTGAATTATACGCCGGAAGAAAAAGATGTTTTGCTGGCTAAACTTTCCAAGAGCAGCGATCCGTATGAACCAATAGCCAAAAAAATATCTGATGAAATTAAAAGTAAAATTGAGTCAGCTCATTTGGTCGGTATAAGTACTATTGGTCAGGAGTTTAGATATTATCCCGAAGGCAACTTGGCGGCCAATGTTTTGGGCTTCACAGCTCAAAATGAAACAGGCGCTTTATCCGGCCGTTATGGCATTGAAGGTTTTTGGGATAAAATTTTAACTGGTAAGAGCGGATTTTTGGCAGGTGAAAAGAGCGCTTTGGGAAGTTTGATACCGTTGGCTGATCGGACTTTAAAAGATGCTGAAGATGGTTCTGATTTAGTTTTGACTATAGACAGAAATTTACAATATAAATCTTGCGAGTATCTGCGAGCCGGTTATGAAAAGTATCAAGCCAAAAGCGCGGCTTTAATTTTGATGGATCCAAAAACGGGCGCAGTTTTATCGATGTGCAGTTTGCCGGATTTTGATCCCAATAATTATTCTAATGCTCCGGATGTATCGGTATATAATAATACCGCTGTTTTTAACGCTTATGAACCAGGGTCGGTTTTTAAGTCAATCATTATGGCAGCTGGATTGGATTTAGGACTAGTTAGTCCGTTTAGCACTTATATTGATACCGGTGAAAGAATTATTAATGGACATAAAATTCATAATGCTTTAAATAAAAAATATGGGCTGTCGACCATGACCAATGTCTTGGAGTCATCTATTAATACCGGTATGATCTGGGTCGAGGAAAAAATGAGTCATAGCCGGTTTAAAGATTATGCGGATAAATTTGGTTTTGGCAAAAAAACCGGAGTTGGCTTGGATACTGAAGTGGCCGGAGATATTTCATCTCTTAGCAAGCCGGCTGATATTTACTATGCCAATGGTTCGTTTGGGCAGGGATTTACAGCCACGCCTTTGCAGCTGGTTACGGCCTATGCTGCTTTGGCTAATGGCGGCGAAATGCCAAAGCCATATATTGTCGATGAAATTCGCCACCCTAACGGACAGATTGAAAAAACTGAGCCGCAAACAGAGGTTGTAATTTCTCCAAATACTGATAAACTAATTACGGCTATGCTTATTTCCGTAATCGAACACGGCCATAGCCAGACTGAAAAATTGCCCAATTACTATATAGCCGGCAAGACCGGTACGGCGCAGATTGCTAGCCGAGGAGAATACGCGGCAGACGATACTAACCATACGTTTATTGGTTATTTCCCGGCAACCAACCCAAAACTTGTCTTGCTCGTGAAATATGAATCTCCGCAAGCCAATTGGGCGGAATCAACGGCCGCGCCGGTATTTAAAGAAGTTGCTAAATTTTCTTTGGATTATTACGGAATTCCGGGAGATAAAAATTAGTTAATGCTGTTTCAAATCATATGCTTAAATCATTATTACATTATTGGCTCAGATTTTTTTCTAAAAAAATATTAAATAAATACAAGCCGGACGTTGTCGGTATTACCGGTTCAATTGGCAAAACTTCTTCCAAAGAAGCCATTGCGGCCGTATTAGAAAAAAAATTTACCGTTCGTCGCAGCGTAAAAAATTATAACAATGAGATCGGTTTGCCGCTGACTATTATCGGCATAGATAAATCTCCGGGCAGATCTATTTTTGGCTGGCTGGCCGTATTTATGAAGGCTAAGAGATTAATTTTTCAACGAGAGAAAAATTATCCGGAAATTTTAGTTTTAGAAATGGGCGCTGACAAACCAGGGGATATCGAATATTTAACCGAGTTGGCTCCGTGCAAAGTGGGCGTGCTGACTTTTATTTCCCACGCCCATACCGAGTTTTTTAAGACAATTAAAAAAATCGCTCAGGAAAAAAGAATTATAATTTCTCATCTTAAACAGGATGGATTTGCCGTTTTGAATTTTGATAATGATTTAGTAATGCAAAATGCTGGCGCCACCAAAGCGGAAACAATTACGTACGGACTCAAAGAAGGCGCTGACTTGCGAGCGACCGATATTAATATTTTAAAAGACGAGCAGACCGGCTGGCCGCTGGGGTTAAATTTTAAAGTTTTATACAAAGGCAGTGTGGTGCCGGTTTTTTTGCCGGGAGTAATTGCTAAGCCGGCAATCTCGGCCGCTTTGGCCGGTTTGGCGGTCGGCGTTATTTTTGGCATCAATTTGGTAGAGGGAGCCCAAGCTTTAAGCAGTTTGGAAGGTTTGCCTGGGCGCATGCGTTTGCTGCCGGGAATCAAGAAGACTTTGATAATCGATGACAGTTATGCTTCTAGTCCGGAGGCGGCCAAGTCATCTATAGAAACACTTGGTCAGTTTGTGGTCAAAGAGGGAGCGGAGCGTTATGTAGTTTTGGGCGATATGTTAGAGCTTGGTCCGGAAACAGAAAATGCTCATCGGGAAGTTGGCTTTAAGGTTGCCGAAATGGGTATAGATTATCTAATTACTGTTGGTGAAGCGGCCAAATATATTGCTCAAGCTGCCCAAGAAGCTGGTTTGGCGGAACATAGAATCGCTTCATTTGCCAGCAGTGGCGAAGCCGGTAAATTTTTGCAAGAAAAACTAAAAGAAGGCGACGTGGCTCTTATCAAAGGCTCTCAAGGTTTGCGAATGGAAAGAGCAGTTAAAGAAGTTATGGCCGAACCGCTGCTGGCCGAAAAATTATTAGCTAGGCAAGATAAGATTTGGTTAAGTAAAGTTTAATTTTATGCCTGAATTGCCAGAAGTAGAAACAATCCGTCGCGATTTAGCCAAAGTTTTGATTGGTAAAAAAATTACCGCTATTGAGATTATAAACAAAAGCCCGGTTAAAGACGGTGCGGAGCGATTTAAAAAAATTTTATTGAATAAAAAAATAAAACAGATTGAACGGATCGGGAAATTAATGATGTTTGATTTGACTGATGGCCAACGCCGCAGCGAGTCCACGCCTCGCGGCGGGGGAAATTTTTTATTGGTTCATCTTAAAATGACTGGCCAGCTGATTTATCGGCATGGCCATACGGTTATCGAGGGTGGGCATAATTTGCCGGTATTTAAAGAAAATGATTTGCCTACCAAGTATACTTGGGTAGCTTGGAAATTTAATGATGGTTCTGATCTGTATTTTAATGACATGCGCAAGTTTGGTTATTTAAAAATTGTTGATAAAAAAGCCAAAGAAAAAATTGTGGCCAAATATGGTATTGAGCCTTTGACAAAAAATTTTACTTTAACTAACTTTAAAAAAGTTTTAGCCAAAAGAAAAACATCAATAAAATCGGTCTTATTAAATCAAGCGCTAGTAGCCGGGATCGGCAATATTTACGCGGATGAAATCTGTTTCGCAGCGGGACTACGTCCGGACAGTTCGGTAGCCAAGTTGGCAGAAGCGGAAATAAAAAAAGTGTTTATTGCCAGCAGTGCCATTATCAAAAAAGCCATTGAGCACAAAGGCACCACCTTTAAAGATTATGTGAACGCTCATGGCGGCAAAGGAAATTTTTCGGATTACCTCAAAGTTTATAAGCGAGTCGGTAAAAAATGTTTGCGCTGTAAAGAAGGCGTTATCACTAGTAAAAAGATTGCCGGTCGAACTTCGCACTATTGTCCTGTTTGTCAAAAAGTGATAAATTAGAGAAGTGGCCAGAATGAATAATGATTTTTTTGTGCCAAAACCCCGCTGTGGCGGGGCGTAATTGTCACTGCAAAAATCATTATTCATTCCATTGATTATTTAGAGATAATTAAGAACATTTGATTATTTTTTAACTTATTTTGCGTATGAAATTTGAATTGCCAAAATTGGAGTATAAGTATGACGCTTTGGAGCCGTATATTGATGCCAAAACAATGGAGATACACCATAGCAAACATCATCAGGCCTATTTGGATAAATTTAACGCTGTTTTGGAAAAGAACCCGCAACTTAAACTTGATAGAGCCGAAGATATTTTGGTTCATTTAAACAATTTAGAAGTTAGCGAAGATGACAGAAAAGTTTTAAGAAATCATGGCGGCGGTTTTGTGAACCACGATTTTTTTTGGAAGTTAATGGGTCCGGAAAAAGATTTAGACAATAGTTTGATTGCCGATATAATCAAGACCTTTGGTTCGATAGAAGATTTTAAGACTAAATTTAGCGCGGCAGCGGTTGGCCAATTTGGTAGCGGCTGGGCTTGGCTGGTTCAGGATGAAAATAAAATGTTAAAAATTTACTCTTTGCCTAACCAAGATTCCCCGCTAACTTTGGGGCACCGCCCAATATTGGGTCTAGATGTTTGGGAGCATGCCTATTATCTTAAATACCAAAATAAACGAGCCGAATATATAGAAAACTGGTGGAAGGTATTGAAATCAATTTAATTAGTCTCTGAAAAATTTTACTTAGTTATTAGCGATTAAATCAGCACTGTTTTATTTATGAGCCAGCAAGGAAAAGAATTTTTTTTACCTTTAGAAACACCGGATGATGGCTCTGGGTTTTCTTTGTTCTCGTCTTTAAAAAATCAAGCCGGTGAACATGTGCCCGAAGGTCAGCTGGCTGTGGATGTTTCGCAGACCGAAGACGAACTTGTGGTGGTGGCGGCCATGGCTGGCACACCCGCGGAAAAAATTGAACTGCATCTCCATAATGATCTGCTTACTATTCGCGGTGAAAGAACCTCACCCGTAGAAGCGGCTGAGCATTTCTATCAGGAATGCTATTGGGGAAAATTTTCTCGAAGCATAATTTTGCCGGTAGATGTAAAAACCGAGATGGTCCAAGCACAATATAAAAATGGTGTGCTGATAATTAGACTGCCAAAAGCCAGTCAAAATAACAGCAATATCCCAATTATGGTAATTGAAGAATAATATGTCTTTGGATGAATTAAAAAGTTTAAATTTAGCAGAACCTAAAACGTATCGGAAAAGGAATTTTTTGATTGGTCTGGGAATTTTTTTGGCAGCGCTAATTTTGGCCAACGCGGGGGCTTGGGCTTATTATAATTTTTATAAAGATAAGATTATTCCCGGAGTTTATGTTGGCCAGCATTCCTTAGAAGGCATGACTTTTATTCAAGCGAAAGATTTTATCGAAAATTTTAATAATCGTTTGGCCAAAGAAAGCTTGGGTTTTAATTTTATTGTGCCGGCAAAATATGATGAATCTGGCGTGCCAAGTTCTACGGATGGTTCTAAAACCGAAAATTTTAAACTCACCACTATATCTGCCGATGATAGTTCGGTTGAGTTGGTAAAAGTAAACAGCGAAACTTCAGCTGCTAAACTGGTGGCAATTGGCAAATCCGGCGGATTTTGGCAAAAATTATGGCAACCATTATATATCCGCTTAATTTCTCCACAGCAAGTTTCGGCCGATGTAGTTGTAGAAGATCGATTTATAAGCAATCTGCAAAATTATTTATTGCCGTTTAGCGACCAGCCTCATAATGCCAATATTAAAATAACCGGCTTAACACCTTTGGCCTATACCATAGTACCTGAGCACGAAGGAACGATGTTTGATTATGATAGATTAAAAAATGATTTGTTAAATAATCTGGCCGGCATGTCTCTGGCGCCAATTAAAGTTTATAATAAAAATTTTAAACCAGATGTTTTTGTTCCCGATCTTGATTCGGTAATTAAAAAATTACCTGATATTTTAAATTACGGAGATCTATCTTTAAATTATATTGATCCGCAGACAAAAGTCAGGCGCGATTGGAGTATTGGTTCGGCTATTTATCGCAGCTGGTTTGAAGTAAGGCGTGAAGATGGCAATCCGGTTTTGGCTCTTAACCGAGAAAAAGTGGCAGCTTATCTTGATGGATTAAGGCCGTTTATTGATATGCCAACCCAAGACGCAAAATTTGTGATGGAAAATAATCGGGTAAAAGAATTCCAGGCTAGCCAAACGGGCTTAAGACTCGATGCTGATAAAACTTTTGCTGACTTAGACACTGTTTTTCGTCAGCGAAATTTTAATCCGGCCGAAGTGTCTAAGACTGTTACCGTATCAGTTGATATTGTGAAGCCAAATGTGGCTATGGCTGATGCTAATAATTTGGGCATAATGGATGTTATGGGAGTTGGCTACTCAACATTTAAAGACAGTCATACTAATAGAATAAAAAATATTGCTAACGCGGTAAAACGATTAAATGGAATTCTGATTCAGCCCGGAGAAGAATTTTCGGCTAATAAATACGCCGGCCCATATATTGCCGAAGAAGGTTTTTTGCCGGAGATGGTAATAAAAGGTGATGAAATAAAACCGGAAGTGGGCGGCGGTATGTGCCAAATTGGTACGACTTTATTTAGGATGGCGATGAATTCTGGCATGCCAATTACTGAACGCAGGAATCACTCTTTGGTAGTAGGTTATTATGCCGACCCTATAAATGGCAATCCGGGCACAGATGCTACTTTATATGAACCGAGCGTTGATTTTAAGTTTAAAAATGATACCGGTGGCTATCTGCTTTTGCAAACCAATATAGACTACGCTAAACAGCAATTAACTTTTACTTTGTGGGGAAAGAGTGATGGTCGTTCCGGTTCGTACACCCATCCGGTAGTAAATAAATGGATACCGGCCGGCGACCAAAAAGATATTGTTGTTCCGCCTAATAATGAATTAAAAGCGGGGGAGACAAAATGCCAAGGCGCGTTCCGCGGCGCAGTTACCTCATTTACTTACACCAGATTTACTTCTTCCAGCCAAAAAATTGAACAGGTCTTTGATAGTTATTATCGGCCATTATCAAAGATTTGTATGACAGCAGCCACTACAACTTCCGGTTTAGGGATCCCTCTGGATTTAGGTGAAGGTCAGTAAAAACAACACACCCTCCGACTTGCGTCGGAGGGTGGTTAATTTATGTTGAGGGAAGTAAACTTCCCTCCAAAACCGCACCCAAGAAGATGTGTTAAAGAAGAAAACGAGCCGAAGCCGGTTGTTCCCTCTAACACACCTCCATGCTTGTCGTGGATACGGGACGCTGATTACCTGTAGATAACCAACGTTCCATATCCATTTCATGCCTGAACTATCTTTTCAGAGTTATTCTCTAAGTGTGTTTATTGCCCGATATTTATCTGACTTGATTTATCTGTTACTTTAGGCAACTGCGAATTGTATCATATTCCCATAAGTTTGTCAAGGGATAAGTGGAGATACCTGGTTATTTTTGGCTAAGATAAGCTAAATTTTTTATATCAAAAAATCCCGCCATAAACGGGATTTTTTGTTTTTATTTATAAATCTTATTTCTTTTCAATCACTTTATCAATCAGGCCATACTTTAGCGATTCTTGCGCAGTCATGAAATTATCCCGGTCAGTATCTTTTTCTATCTGGGCTAAAGGTTTGCCCGTATGCTTGGCCATAATTTGATTAAGCCGTTCTTTGATCTTTAAAATACGTTCAGCACGGATTTTGATATCGCTGGCTTGGCCTTCCATACCGCCCATTACTTGGTGAATCATAATTTCGGAATTAGGCAAGGCAAAGCGTTTGCCTTTAGCGCCGGCTGATAAAAGAAAGGCGCCCATGCTTGCTGCCATGCCGACACAGATAGTGCTGACATCAGGCTTGATGTGTTGCATAGTGTCGTAGATAGCCAAACCGGCTGTTACTGATCCGCCAGGGGAATTGATATATAATTTGATATCTTTTTCCGGGTTTTGGTTTTCCAAAAATAACATTTGGGCAATAATGACATTGGCGACATTGTCGTCGACAGCTGTGCCCAAAAATATGATTCGGTCTTGGAGCAGGCGAGAGTAGATATCATAAGCACGTTCGCCATAGCTGGTTTTTTCGATGACAGTGGGAATAAGGTATTGGGAGGTGATTTTGTCTGACATATTGAATTATAGTTTTAATTAATTTTTTAGTTGTCATCCCGAGTGAGGCCGTAGCCGACGAGGGATCTATGTTGTTTGAATAGATTCCTCACCTCATGCTGAGGATTCGGAATGACAAAACAATCGTAGCACTTATTTTTCGCTTTGTAAATTGATTATTTTTTCGACTACGCTTTCAATTGTGCCGTCTGTAGTGAACCCGGCTGCTTTTTTATGTCCGCCGCCGCCCATCTTTTTGGCTAAGGCCGAAACATCAATTTCATCGCTGGTTGTTCTAAAGCTGCCTTTAATTTTACCGTCGGCTGTTTCTTTTATAAATAAAGATATTTTGGCGCCATCAAGCTTGTTTAGGAAATTGGATATTCCTTCTACTTCTTCGTCGCTTATTCCATATTGAAGCAGATCTTTAATTGTTAGGTAAGTATAAGCCATATCTGAATTTTCTTTTTTATGCAGTCTGCTTAGAATTAGTCCCCATAACTTAAGAATAGCAATAGATTTGTTCTGTACCAAAGAATGGTGAATAACTGTCCAGTTGGCTCCCAGACGAAGCAGATCGCTGGCGGCGGTGAGCGATGTGTAAGAAGTGGCCGAGTTAGAAAAATTATCTGTATCAGTGATCAGTCCCGTTAAAAGAGCCGTGGCCATGGTGCGAGTAATATAAATGTTGTTGAATTTAAAAAAATTATAGACAACTTCGGTGGTGGAAGAAGCGTTTGGTATTACCATATTTAAGTGTCCATATTTTTCGTTGGTAGCATGATGGTCTATATTTACAAGTGTTGCCGGATGGTCTTTGATTATTTCCGCTATGCCGGCAAAACGCAGATCACCGCAATCTAGAACGGTAATCACTTCGCTTTCTAAAAATGTAGCTGGGTCAAAGCTTACTAGATGAATATTATTAAGGAAGCCGAATTTTTCCGGCACAGGGCTTAGGCAAAAATTTTTAACTTCTTTTTTTAGATTTCGTAAATACTCGGCAAAAGCCATAGCTGCCCCTAAAGTGTCGCCATCCGGATTGGGATGCGAAACCAGCGTTATTTTATTAACGCTTTGCAGGTGGTTATGAATTTGTTGAGCTGTTCTTTGCATTTTGGTTATTTTAAGGTAACGGACAATTATATATTTATTGTTCAGTTCTGTCAAGGAGTGTGCCATTGTTCGCTTTTTAGCGAAAAATTTTGTAAAATTTGGATTTTATGGTATATTGAAATCCATAAAATTAGGCTTCAAAAGTCCGGTTATTTATGTATTTAAAGCGTCTGGAAATTAAAGGATTTAAGTCTTTTGCCGAAAAAACGGTTTTGGATTTTTTGCCATACAAAAATAACCGCTATAGCATTACGGCTGTGGTTGGTCCAAACGGTTCTGGTAAATCTAATATTTCCGATGCCGTGCGCTGGGTAATGGGTGAACAGAGCCTGAAGACTTTACGCGGCAAAAAAAATGAAGATGTAATCTTTAGCGGCTCGGAAGCCAAAGGCCAATTAAGCGCCGCCGAAGTGACTATGGTTTTGGATAACAGTAATCCGACCATGATGCAGGATTATCCGGAAATTACAGTTGGCCGCCGTTTGTATCGTTCCGGAGAAGGCGAGTATTTAATAAATAATAATCCGGTGCGATTGCTGGATGTGCATCTGCTGTTGGCCCAAGCCCAGTTTGCTCAGCATTCATACAGTGTGGTGGGGCAGGGAACAATTGATAAGCTTCTGACCGTTAGTCCGGCTGAGCGCAAAGATTTTTTGGATGAAGCTTCGGGTATTAAAGAATTTCAAATTAAACAGCATCAGGCCGAGCTTAAGTTTGCCCGTACGGTAGAAAACGTCACTCAAGCCGAAAGATTGGTAGAAGAAGTTGAGCCGCGTTTAAAAATTTTGGCGCGCCAGGTAAAAAAATTAGAGCAGCGTCAAGAAGTAGAAATTCAGTTGCGAGAAAATCAAGAACAATATTATGCTTCGGTTTATTTAACCAATAAATTAGAATTAGATAAATTAAATTCGGTTTTGACTGGCGTCGATGCTGATTATCGCAGCGCGTTTAAAGAATTAGAAGAAGTACAAACCGAACTGTCGGCTTTGGCTCATGATTCGGCTGAAAAAGAAGAAGAAAATAAAATGTCTGATAAAGACAGTCAAGTTATTGCCCAGCATAGAAAAGATCTAGAACAGATTTCCAAAGAAAAAACCAATGCCCAGTTAAAAATATTTTCTTTAGAGAAACAGATTTTTCAAGATCAATCCGAACAAAACTATCGCCAGATCAGCGGTCTGTTTGCGGCTCAAGCTGTTTTAGAAAATAAAGATAAGTTTGGTACGGTGCATGGTCTGGTGGCCGAGTTGGGAGAAGTGGAAGAAAAATATCAGTTGGCGCTGGAAGTGGCAGCCGGGTCTTATCTGTCAGCCATAGTTGTGGCCGATGATAACGTGGCCAAATCGGCGATTGAATTTTTGCGCAATAACCGTTTGGGTTTTGCCACTTTTTTGCCGGTAAATAAAATTAATCCCAGACCGGCCGAACAGGGAATAGATAAAATTTTAGCAATGCCGGGCGTAGTTGGTTTGGCGGCGGAAATTGTTAAGCACGAAGCTAAATTTGCTAATATTTTTTCTTTTGTTTTTGGACAAACAATAGTGGTGGAAGATTTGGCAGTAGCACAAAAAATCGGTATCGGCCGAGCGCGGATGGTAACTTTGGCCGGAGATATGGTAGAAAAAACCGGCGTGATGAAAGGCGGCTATAAACAGATTAAAAAAGACGGCTTGAAATTTTCGGCGCATTTATCTTGGAGCAAAGATAGACTGGCTGAATATCAAGAACAGATAAATATAGAAAAAGAAAAAATTATCCAATTAGACTCTCGCTACGAAGCTGCCAAAGAAAAAGTTTTAGAATTAGAATCAAAAAGAGAAGCGGCTAATTCCAAAACAAAACTGCTCAAAGCCTTTTCATTGCAAGAAACAATGCAGAAAAAGCAGAGTTTGGTAAACGAAGTTTTGGCCAGAAGAAATGATTTAAAAATTCAGACTGCCAGACTGGAAACAAGACGTGATTCTTTAGCCGAAGAAATTACTGCCGAATTAAATTCGAACATAGAAGCGATATTGGAACGCAAACCGACTGTTGTCGGAACGGATAAACTGGCAGATATAATGAGTGAAATTCAAAAATTAAAATATCAACTTAGTTTGATTGGCGGCATTGATCAAGAAGTGGTGGCTGAGTATGAACAAACTAAAGAAAGATTTGATTTTCTTTCAACGCAAATTGCCGATTTACGCGCCGCTATGGCAGATTTGGAAAAGATGATTGTGGAGCTTGATGAAATAATGAAGAAGAAACGCGCTGCTGCCTTTAAAAAAATTAGAAAAGAATTTGATCGTTATGTAAAAATATTATTTGGCGGCGGTAATGGTGATATTCACGAAATTTATGGTGAACAAAAAGAAGAGGACGAAGCGGTAGAAAATGCAGGCAATGTTGAAGGCGAAGAACCAGTTCAAGAACAACCAAGAAGCAAAGATAAAGTTCTAACCGGCATAGATGTATCTATAAATCCGCCGAATAAAAAAATTAAAAATATCAGCAGTTTATCTGGCGGTGAACGCACTCTTACTTCAATTGCTTTGATCTGCGCTATTTTAAGTTATAATCCATCACCGTTTGTAGTTTTAGATGAAGTTGAAGCGGCGCTTGATGAAGCCAACACTCGTCGGTTTGCCGAAATTGTTACCGAGCTTTCTTCGCAATCTCAATTTATTATTATTACTCACAATCGCGTAACTATGCACGCGGCTGATGCTTTGTATGGAGTAGTAATGGGCAATGAAGGTATCTCTAAACTTTTGAGTGTTAAACTGGAAGAGGTGCCAAAATATACAACTGAAACTGAAGCTTAAGTTTAATTTTTAAAATTAAAAAAATGACTCAAGAGTTTGAGTTATTTTTTTATAAAACAAAAAGGGCGTTGGTACGCCCTACTAACCGCTTGCGCGGTTAGATTTTTAGAAAGGTGCTATTTATGGAGAGATCCTCACGTCTCCTTTTTTCCCGATATGAATTGGGATTATTTCTTTGACCAACCGTTTCACTTGCGGTCCCAATCCAAAATACATATAGGCCGGAGCCGATATTTTCAGTATCAATGAGAACAGTCGTGCTGCCAATCTGAAGAAGGGATTTTTTGCTTCATTGATAAAGAACTCTTCGCCTACGACCAGGTCGCCGTCACGATGGATGAATTGTGCTTCAACCTCTTTTCCCATCTCAGGCTCTCTCATGTAGCCAAAGTTAGTAATGATTGATTTGATCACGCATCCATCTTTTTGGTAGAGGATTACCTTTTCTGTATGGTAATAACTCGGGTTATTGCTTCGCAAAACTGTCACAAAGGTAATTGCTTCCGGTACTTTCCCATGCCGTTCAATATGTAGTTGCAGAGTTAATGGCACCAGGTCTTCCAGTCTACGAACCGGATTTGATGTCAAGAAGAGCTGGTGGTTGCCGACTGATTTTTTTGAGCCAATCAGATCTGCAGCCATTTGGACAGTGAAACGCGGTCTCGTGCTTGTGCTGTAGCTGCTGGTGAAAGCCTTGAGCATCAAATTTTCTCTTCCCCATTGCCAAACGTACATAAGAGTAAAGAGACAAATTGCGATCAGAATTGGCACATAACCACCGTTCCAGAACTTCAATGTGTTGGCTCCGAAGAAAGCAAGGTCGACCGATGCGAACAAAATACAAATTGGCACAGCGACCTTTGGCTTCCAGTTCATGCGATCTATCGCTACCTGCATAAAGGCGATCGTTGTAATCGCCATTGTTCCAGTCACGGCAATACCATAGGCCGCAGCCAGAGCGCTGGATGTTTCAAATTTCTGGACTAGTAAGATACAGCCGATGAACAGAGTCCAGTTGATGAAGGGGATATAGATCTGTCCTTCATGATCAGCGTTGGTATGCTTTATCTTGAGGCGTGGAAATAATCCAAGTGAGATAGCTTGCCTTGTGAGAGAGAACGCGCCCGAAATCAAAGCCTGGCTGGCAATGACTGTCGCCGCAGTAGCCAGGATCACCATCGGGATTAGCAGGTCTTTTGGAACAATAGCGTAAAACAAGTTATTTCCGTTGTCGGCTGTTGCCGAGAGTAGATGAGCACCTTGTCCAAAGTAGTTCAGTAGAAGACTTGGGTATACAACCGCGAACCAAGCCGTACGAATTGGCTTGGCACCAAAGTGACCCATGTCAGCATAGAGCGCTTCACCGCCTGTAATGCATAGAACAACACTTCCAAGAATGATCCAAGTATGGCTGCCATGGTTCACACAAAACTGAATTGCGTACCACGGATTAACAGCTTGAATAATTTCTGGGTGCTTCGTAATTTGCACCAGCCCAAGCCCACCAATAACTAGAAACCAAACAACCATCACTGGCTTGAACAGGTTGCCCACCCTATCAGTGCCCCAACGCTGGATAGCAAAGAGGCCAAATAGAGTGAGGTAGGTTAATGGGATGATATATGGATGGAAAGCTTTGCTTGAAACTTCCAAGCCTTCCCAAGCAGAAAGAACAGAAATCGCCGGCGTGATCATGCCGTCTGCATACAACAGGCAGGCACCGAGCACAATCAAACTGGGTAGAATTACCTTCACCCATTTGGAGGATCGTTTTGGAATTACAGTTTTATCGCTACTGTTATTTCCGTTGCCATTCTTGAGCAAAGCTAGCAAGGCAAAGATTCCACCTTCACCTTTGTTGTCTGCGCGCATGACGAGGTAAATGTATTTCATCGTCACGATGATTGCTAGAGCCCAAAAAAACAAGCTGAGCATGCCGAAAACATTCTCGGTACTTAGTTTTCCACCAAGCGAATTCTTAGTCTCGTTCAAGGCGTAGAGTGGCGACGTGCCGATATCCCCAAAGACAACCCCAACGGTCGCAAGAGTCATACCAACAAGATCGCTACCATGCTTCTTTGTCATTGTGTTTCCTTTGTACTGATTGTTTGTGCTTAGATTATCCGTATTATTTTTCACCCAACGAAAGGCAGGCTTCTCTTTCCCCCTCCTTTTTATTAGGAAGACAAAAAAGAACCTTTCCTTTGTTGTAGAAGTCTGTCTTGCAGTTAGGTGAATAATTGTCGAACAAACTAAGTATTTTGTTAATGAGCGCCGCCAATCGGATATTTACCAAATAACCGATGCTATATTTTATATATGGTTATAGTAGTATGTCAGTACATTTAAAAATTTGCGCCATCCGGTTTTTTCGCGATAGGTTATTGTAGCAGTTATTTATGTTGACAAAATAGATTAAGTATAGTAAAATGCCAAAGCTCTCGGAATCACAAAATTTATTTATCTTTTATCAATCACATTAATTTATGTTGACTATTCGTTTACAAAGATTAGGAAAAAAGAATGCTCCGACTTATCGTTTGGTTATCTCAGAAAAAGCTAGAGACACCCAAGGAAACAATTTAGAAATTTTAGGCAGTTTTAATCCGCATTTGAAAGAAGGCGGTTTAGTGCCAAACATAGAGCGCATTAAATACTGGTTAGAAAAAGGCGCACAGACTTCAAATACCGTACATAACTTATTTTTGAAAGCCGGCATTATCGGCGGAGAAAAGAAAAAGAAATCAGTTTATATCTCTACAGACCGAGCTGCCAAATTGGCCGAAAAAGCCAAATCAGCCGCTCCAAAAGAAGAAGCTGCAGCTTAATGTTTGACTGAGATTTTCAGATTTGATATTATTGTAAGTAAGGAGCAGAACTGGTAGTCGCTTCAAGTGACAATGGTCGACAGTCTGCCAATTATAGAAAACAAAATGCGTATTTAGAAATGAAGTTTATAACTTTATTTAGACAAACAAAGCAAATATGAAAAAACATTTTCATATTTGATTCAATCTTAGAAATTATGGAAGCAGATCAACAGTTTATCGAAATGTTAGTTAAAGCAATTGTTAACAACCCGGAAGATGTAAAAACAGAACGCACTATCGACGAAAGAGGAGTTTTAATAACTCTAACCGTTAATCCAGCTGATATGGGTTATGTGATTGGCCGCGAAGGTCAAACAGCTCGTTCTATGCGCACTTTGCTTAAGATCGTTGGTGCTAAGCACAACGCTCGCGTTAATTTAAAGATTAACGAACCAGCCGGCGGCCGAGCTCCTCGCCCAGCGCAAATGGATAACCAAATGGTTGATACTAGCGCAGTAGATTTGAACATCTAATAAAATACAAATAAAACTAAACCACTCTTGGGAAACTGAGGGTGGTTTTGTTTTTACATTGACAAAAACTAAGAAGTGTGCTATATTCAATGGTTGTTTTTATATTGGTTGGGCGAAAATTGAGGTTAGAAAAACTTTAGTTTTAGCCCAAACAATAACAACCGGGCGAAGGAACATCATGGAGAAGCGTAAATTGAGTCCCGAAGAAGTTGCCTTCCTGGGCATGAGTACGAATCACGAGCAGATGCCAAATGCGGAGTATCGTCTCCGCCTCATGTGTGCGGATGGTAGTGGTTACATTCGCACCGTCGCTGGTCCCAAGGGTGAGTGGCAGAACAGCCACTACCACACGGGTGTCCGCGAGTTCATCGCTGTCCAGACCGGCTGGATAGCGATCGCTGAGTTCCGCGATGGCCAACTCGTCATCAGAGTGCTCAGCGCTGGTGCGTTCATTGTCTCCGAGCCGAACGTGCACCACAACGTGTACATGTCGGCGAGGACAGTCACTCATTGCGTGAAGTTTGGTGACACGGCGGCGGAGAAGGCCAGCGGCAAGGCCGACTGGCACGCGAGCCATGAGGTAGACAGGCTCACCAAGCACCTCCCCGAGGATGAAATCCTGTCAATCGCCGTGGAGTAGTAGGTAGGTTTGGAATCATCCGAACCAACCTCATATTGTCCCGACCTGTCGCGCGTGCGGCGGGTCTGTGTTTTTTAAAAAACATATTGTATAATGATTAAGAAATAAAAGTTTTGTTATATGAATGAAAGTTTCAGCGGTTTTTATGGCTTAGTAATTTTGCCAGATGCGGTTACTGTTGAACGTGTTCGTTCGTTGGTTAAACAGTTGGCTCCAAAGGTTGAATTCCAAACAGAAATTCCTCATGTTACTTTGTTTCAAGGACAGATGAAAGACTTGCCTGTAGCAGAGGTAAAGAAATTATTAAAAAAATTAGAAAGTTTGCGCGGTAAACAATTTAATTTAGATAAGTTAGAAATTTTTGCTGGGGAGTACCTTTTTTGGGATGTTAAAAATACCGTAGAATTACAAAAAGCTCATGAAGTAGCTCTAGATATGGTAAAGTATGTAAATCCAGACAGGCTTAAATTGGCACCACATGCGTCGCTAAATTTAACAGACAAGCAAATGGAGAGTGTAAAAAAGTATGGCCATCCGCTTTCTGGGAGTGCATATTTACCGCATATTACTATAGCTGCTGATTCAAAATCGTTTTCTTTGCCAGCCGGGTTTACAGAATTGCCTGGTAGGTTTACAGTTGATTCAGTCCAGTTTAGCGAGATGGGTAAAAACGGCCGAGTGGAAAATTTAATTGAAATAAAATGAAATTTAATATCCTGACAATCTTTCCTAATTTTTTTGAAAGCTTTAAAAATGAAGCTTTAATTTTACGCGCGCAGAAAAAGAAATTGATTTCTATAACTACAAATAATTTGCGGGACTACGCCGAAGATAAGCGCGGCACAGTTGATGATCGGCCGTATGGAGGAGGGGCTGGTATGGTTTTAATGTTTATGCCGATTTACAAAGCAGTGCAAAAAATAAAAGCTAAATTGAAAACCCCAAAGGGGTCCCTTCGGGATAAAAAGTCTAAGATTAAAGTAATTGTTTTTAATCCTAAAGGTAAAAAATTTACTCAAGAAATGGCTCGCGAGTGGTCTAAACTCGATCAATTAATTATGATTTGCGGTCGCTATGAAGGTATAGATGAACGAGTTATGACTGAAGTGGCTGATGAAGAAATTTCTATTGGTGACTATGTTTTATTTGGCGGGGAAGTACCGGCGATGGTAATTATGGAAGCGGTCACGAGATTGTTGCCAGGTGCTATTGGCAAACAGGAATCTCTTAAAGACGAATCATTTAAAGATGCCGGAGAAATGGGTCAGGAACAATTAATTAAATTTATTGAATACCCGCATTACACTCGGCCGGAAGTTGTGGTTGTAAAAAGAAAAAAAGTTAAAGTACCAGATGTTTTGCTTTCCGGTGATCATAAGAAAATCGAGGAGTGGAGGAGGCAAAATTCTCAGGGTTAAAAAAGGCCAATTTTATCCCCAATTTACGCACAATCCAGGCTCTTGACGGAAATTTGGTCTTGTGTTAATATTTAGAAGCTAAAAACATAATAAATTTTTGCAAACCAAGTACCTCAAAATTAACGGTTCTCAAGTAAGTCCAAAAAGGAAACTACTTGCCTCGCTTAGCGAGGGGAAGAGAAAAGAGCAATCAAGATTTGATTTCTCTTTTTTCTTTCTAATCAGGTATTAGGAAGAAAAAAGTTTTCCAACAATTCAAAGATTGGAAAGGCACGTTGACAACATAAATGTGACAAAGACCACACTTCAAAATTAACTTCGGTTAATGGAGAAGTACCCAAGTCTATTCTAAAAAAACTCGAGTTATTTCGAGTATAAATAAAAAATAAATCTATAATGATAACTTGTTCAGATTGAACAAATATTAAACTCTTTTTAAGAGTTTGATCCTAGCTCAGGATGAACGCTGGCGGCGTGTTTAAGGCATGCAAGTCGTACGAAGGTGGCTTGTAGCACTAAGGTTTAGAAAATTTCTAAGCTTGAGTGCTATGAGCTACTTCAGTGGCAAACGGGTGAGTAACACACTGGTAACCTACCTTTGAGACGGAGATAGCTCGCCGAAAGGCGAATTAATATCCGATGGCAATGCGGGGACATAAGTCATTCGCATTTAAAGTCGCAAGACACTCAAAGAGGGGCCTATGTCTGATTAGCTAGTTGGTGAGGTAATGGCCCACCAAGGCTTTGATCAGTAGCAGGCGTGAGAGCGTGACCTGCCTCACTGGGACTGAGACACTGCCCAGACTCCTACGGGAGGCTGCAGTCAAGAATCTTCCACAATGGGCGAAAGCCTGATGGAGCGACGCCGCGTGCAGGATGAAGGCCTTCGGGTCGTAAACTGCTTTTATGGGGGAAGAATTTGTGACGGTACCCCAAGAATAAGAGGTTGCTAACTCTGTGCCAGCAGCAGCGGTAATACAGAGACCTCAAGTGTTATCCGGATTTATTGGGCGTAAAGCGTCCGCAGATTGTTTTGTGGGTCAAGAGTCAAAACTCAGTGCTTAACATTGAGATTGCTTTTGAAACTACTTAACTAGAGGATGGAAGAGGTAAGCGGAATTGCAGGTGTAGTCGTAATAAGCGTTGATATCTGCAAGAACACCAAAGGCGAAGGCAGCTTACTGGTACATTCCTGACATTCAGGGACTAAAGCGTGGGGAGCGAACAGGATTAGATACCCTGGTAGTCCACGCCCTAAACAATGCACACTAGATATTGGCAGTATCGACCCTGTCAGTGTCGTTTAAAAAAGTTAACACATTAAGTGTGCCGCCTGGGGAGTACGGCCGCAAGGCTAAAACTCAAAGGAATAGACGGGGACCCGCACAAGCAGTGGAGCATGTGGTTTAATTCGATGATAAACGAGGAACCTTACCTGGGCTCAACTACTAGCTGCATATCACCAGAAATGGAGATAGCCTTCGAGGGTGCTAGATAGGTGCTGCATGGTTGCCGTCAGCTCGTGCCGTGAGGTGTACCGTTAAGTCGGGAAACGAGCGCAACCCACGTCGTGTGTTAAATATACACGCGAGACTGCCCGCGCAAGCGGGAGGAAGGAGTGGACGACGTCAAATCAGCATGGCTCTTACGTCCAGGGCCACACACATGCTACAATGGCCGGTACAATGGGTTGCTAAACCGCGAGGTGGAGCTAATCCCATCAAACCCGGTCTCAGTTCAGATTGAAGGCTGCAACTCGCCTTCATGAAGTTGGAATTGCTAGTAAACGCGTATCAGCCACGGCGCGTTGAATACGTTCTCGGGTCTTGTACTCACCGCCCGTCACACCACGGGAGTTGGCAATGCCCAAAATTTCCTTACGGGAATTAAGGCAGGGTCAATGACTAGGGTGAAGTCGTAACAAGGCATCCGTAGCGGAAGCTGTGGATGGATCACCTCCTTTCTGGAGATACTCAGTCGAAAGACTGTGAATTTCTGTCGAGCATACTGATTTATCAGTATTGCGCCTCAACTTCGGTTGAGGACTGAAAGGATAGACCGGTCTTTGTCACATTTATGAAGTCAATGCAAAAAATTCGCTTATGGCGAATTTTTTGTTGACTAAGTTTTATTTTACTATTATATTATTCGGTAGGAGGAACCAAAAAATGCTTTTCAGGATGAACCCTTTAAAAAACTCGAGATTGATATTG
Source organism: Candidatus Udaeobacter sp. (assembly GCA_035473115.1). Lineage (GTDB taxonomy): Bacteria > Patescibacteriota > Patescibacteriia > Magasanikbacterales > GWA2-37-8 > XYD2-FULL-39-9. Next base: position 72,453 of record DATION010000006.1, read on the forward strand.
GCCATTTTGGAGAGGCTTCCCGGTCCAGTGATACTGTCATTGGTAGTTTTTCTGGAAGCCTTAGACAGAGGGCAAAGTATTTGTGCCGGAGTAAGAAGAGCCAAACAGGCTATGAGTTTGAAAAAAAAGTAGTTTTCACCTAGAGGTATAGTGAGTGAGAGTGATTGATCATTTAGAAGTTGGTAGACCAAATTTGGCAGGTAGCGAGCATACTCCGCCAATTGTACGGCTTGGCAGAGGTAAAATGCCTACCTTCGTAGTCGCCCGATCACGAGGCATAAATCGTGAAGTCACAAAAACAATCTTAGTAAATAAGGTTGTTTTTGTTTGAAAATAACAGCAAATCAGGCCTTGATTTTTTAAGGCAATCTGTTATACTTGATTTTACTAAAAAAGTTTTGTATAATCAGGGCAATTAGCTCAGTTGGTTAGAGCGTTACATTGACATTGTAAAGGTCAGAGGTTCGAATCCTCTATTGCCCACTTATGGGTTCCCAAGAGCCTTTATAGCCATTTTATGGCAAGTTTACTTTATTAAGATTTAAATTTTCTTGCAAAATGAATATTCATTATGATATGCTAAAGGCAAAATTAAACTAGCGTATTATAATATTAACGATATAATTATATTTATATGGAGAAAGGACTAATAACATCAACTCCAGAATCCACCAAGGAAGAACCAGTTGAGACCGAGACTGAAGCTGAAGCTAAGGCTAAGGAGAGTGAAGAAAAAAAACCGGCTAAAGCCTCGGGAGTTAATAGAATTTTGGGAAGAATGGAAATCGCTTATAACCAGTTTTGGGTGAATAGACATGAAAAAAAAGCTGTTCAGCTTAAAAATAAAATAGATGGCTCTGATTTAAAAATCAGAGCGCTTGAGCAATCTAAGCAAGAAATAGCGTTGGCCATTGGAGATTTAAAAGCGCAGAATATTCCGGGCAGTGAAACATTAAAATTAAAAATCAAGGCTATAGATCAGGAAATAACTGGTTTTTCAAACACAAGAGATGCAGTCCAGAGTAAACTTGAAGAAAGAGAAAATAAAGCAAAATTATACACAAACAAGAGAGATAGAGTAGCCGACAAGCTCATTGGCCATTATGATGAAAAACTTGAGCCGATGGAAGAGGAATTAGAAAATCTACAGACCTGTAAAGATCAGGTAGATCTGGTTATGGCTGTAACGGAAGCAAAACACGGTGAGCAGTTAGAAAAACTAAATAACATTAAAAAAAGAAAAACACAATTAGAAAATGCTTTGCGCACGACAGGGATGTCGGAAAAACAGGTTCAAAAATTTGAGGCAGTAAAAGCATTGACAGATCTTTTGGTCCAAGGACGTGAAAAGGTAAGGTTGGAGTGGGATGATTTAATGCAAAGAAAAGCAAGAATAAATGAAAAAATTGCAGATGTTGATGCTAAAGCTAATCCTTATAGAGATAAGCGGGAAAAGTTTGCTAGAGTAAAGGCAGGAAGACCGGTTAGCATGGAAGTGGCAACAAGACAAAGAGTGTCTGAGTTTAAAGGCACAGAAGAAGCAACATCACACACCAGAACAGAAAGTTCCGAGGAAAAACCTTCCGGTGTATATGAAACATCTCCGATGGAAGCCAAAGTAGCAGAATCTATAGAAAAAGATAAAGAACGACGGACAGCCTCGGATTATATTTCCGGTTGGAATACTTATCTTCAGAAAAAATACGGTGGCGACCTGCTGGCAACAGAGACAGTCAACTCAAAAGATTTTTTAAGTTCAACTCGTCTATCGTCCGATTATAAACTGGACTTCAAAGATTTTAAAAATATTTTGACAAGGTATTACAAGCTCAAAAAGATGCCCGCAGATAAGCTGAATGCTGATATTGATAAGTTCTTTGCCGACACAATAAAGGTCCAGAAATAATAAATTTATTTTGATTAAAAAATATGACAGCAGATCTAAATCAAGCAAATACTAAAAGTGCTCAAGGTGTGAATGCGCAGCTTAATGATTTGTTAAAAGATGCAAAAAACCTTAATCGAGAAATAGATAAAACTAATAGTGAAGCAAATAAAAATATTGATGGCATTGAAGCGGTAGTTGATAGATCGGTAAATAAAATCACACGGATTTATTCTGACTTGGACGCGATAGAAGAAAATGCCGGAGACGAACTCGACAAACTTGTGCTTCAACGCACGAAAGACTTGGCTGACGAGTAGACTTAAAAGAGGGCATGTAGCTCAGATGGTTAGAGCGCGTCACTGATAATGACGAGGTCCCAAGTTCGATTCTTGGCATGCCCACGACGCTCAGCGTCGTTTTTGGCATATTTAGCGTGCCACTACGATAATTTTTAAGACCTGTTTATGACATGGTTTATTGTTGTTCATTTTCAGCATAGACTATTTGCCAAATATAAAAATTTAGTATATAATCCCATTTTAGATAGCTTTGAATTTTCAATAAAATAACTTATTTTATGGCAGAGGAACAAAAAGATTTATTTAAACAAAAATTACTCTCATCTCTGGCTAGTGCCGGCATATTTTTTCTTGAATTAGTAAAAGTGGCGGCTTTGGCAGGGATTACTATTGGTATTATAAGGTACGCTTTGTTTAAGCCTTTTTATGTCAAAGGCGCATCCATGGAACCAAATTTTTTTGATAAAGAATATTTAATTATTGACGAGTTAACTTATAGATTCCGCCCGGCTCAGCGCGGCGAGGTAATCGTATTCAAATATCCGGAAAACCCGAAAGAATATTTTTTAAAAAGAATAATCGGTTTGCCCGGAGAGAGAATAAAAGTTTCTGATGGACAGATAACTATTTACAATCAGGCTCATCCGGAAGGAATGGTTTTGGATGAACCATATCTGCCAAAAGATCTGCTGACTGTCGGTGAAAAAATTACTACCATCAGCGAAAATCAGTATTTTGTTTTGGGAGATAATCGCCCTAATAGTTTTGATTCCAGACGTTTTGGCGCGATTGATAAAAATTTAGTGGTCGGACGAGTATTTTTTAGAGGCCTGCCGTTTAATAGAGCGGAAATAATTCCTGAACCAAAATTGAATATTTAATTTTTAAAATTTAGGAATCAGTAAAATAAAAATTATGGCTAAGAAAAAAATTGAGAAGAAAAAGTTTGTTAAAAAAGCAAAAACTGAAAAAGTAAAATCCAACGCCGAAATTTCGGCTGCCAGCGGCGGCAACAAAAAAGCCTATTCTTTGCTGCGCGGTATGCACGATGTTTTGCCGCGTGAAGAAAAGTATTGGAAAAATTTATACCACACCATAGAGAATTTGGCCGAGCATTTTCAGTTTGGCCGTATTGAGACTCCGTTACTAGAAGAAGCCAGTCTGTTTATTCGTTCTATCGGTAAAGGAACCGATGTGGTTGATAAAGAAATGTATATTTTTGAAGATCGAGACGGCAATAAAGTAACCCTTCGTCCGGAAAATACTGCCGCTGTAGTGCGCGCTTACATTATGCACGGCATGTGGAACATGACTCAGCCGGTAAAAATGTGGTATTGGGGGCCAATGTTTAGATATGATCGCCCGCAAGCCGGCCGATATAGACAATTTAACCAGTTAGGCTTTGAAACCTTAGGTGACGCTGACCCGGTAGTAGATGCTGAGTTAATTTTGATTGCCCATAATTTTTATAAAGATTTAGGTTTGCCGGTAGAAATTCATATCAACAGTATCGGCATGCCGGAAGAAAGACAAAAGTATAAAGCCGCTTTGGTAGAGTATTACCGCAGCAAGCGCAGTTATTTGTGTGATGATTGCAAACAAAGATTAAACAAAAATCCGCTGCGTCTTTTGGATTGCAAACAAGAAAGATGTCAGCCGATAAAAGAAGAAGCGCCGCAAATTATTGATTGGCTGGAAGAAGAATCCAAAAATCATTTTATGAAAGTTTTGGAATATTTGGATGAATTGTCTGTGCCTTATGTTCTAAAATCAACTTTAGTGCGCGGATTGGATTATTACACCAGAACTGTTTTTGAAGTTTTCCCGGCAGTGGGGGATGTAGAGTCTCTTGGCGCTCAGAGCGCTTTGGGCGGCGGCGGCAGATATGACTTGTTGGTTCAAGAAATGGGCGGTCGGCCAACTGCGGCAGCTGGATTTTCTTTGGGAATCGAAAGAGCGGTTTCGGCTTTAAAACAGTATATGGACGCCAACCAAATCAAACCATTGGCGCAAAAGTTTGATGCTTATATGGCTCAATTAGGCGATCAAGCTCGCCGTCGAGCCTTAAAAACAATCAATGAGCTGCGCAGTTCCGGCTTAAAAGTTGATTATAATTTTTCTAAAAATTCTCTAAAGAGCCAGCTAGAAGCAGCCAATAGTCTGCAGGTTCCTTATGCTTTGATTCTTGGCCAAAAAGAAGTTCAAGATAGCACCATTATTATTCGGGATATGGAGTCCGGCGTACAAGAAATTGTTGATCAAAAGAAGGTAGAGAGTGTGCTCAAAAAGAAGCTGTCTAGGTTTGACGAGACCAAATAATAAAGGTATAATTCAAGTTATTAGTTAAAACTTAATTTAAGAAAGTGAGGTGGAAATATGTCGGAAGTAAAACGAAAGAAAAATGAATCCTTTGAAGCTTTTTTACGGCGCGTAAAGAAGCGTTGGCAGCAATCCGGCAAAATGTTGCAAGTTAAAAAAATTCAATTTTACGAACGTCCAAAAAATAAAAATATGCGCAAAAAAAGCGCTTTGCACCGTTTAGCCGTATCACAGAAGATTGAATACATGAAGAAAGTTGGTTTAATGCCAGAGGAAACAAAACGATTTGGAAAATAAAATTACTTAATATTTTTACTCCATTGTCCCATGCTTCAATGGAAGCCTAAAAAATATCAAACAGCAGCCATTAAAGCCGCTATCATAACGACAGTTATTTTGTTAGCGGTTTTTTGGTTTGCGGGCGCTACAGCAGTCCGTGCCCAAGGGATAGAAGATCCAAGTAGCAGCTTGCAAACCGGAGTTACTATTATTGGTCAGCCGCTAGGGTTAACTTCAACCGATATCCGGGTGGTAGTGGCCAATATTATCAGGGTAGCTTTGGGAATTTTAGGCATAGTGCTGGTAGTACTGGTGCTTTATGCCGGTTATTTATGGATGACTGCCGGTGGCAATGAAGACCAAATAAGCACAGCCAAGCAATTTATGGTTAATGCAGCTATCGGTTTGGCAATTATTCTTAGCGCTTATGCAATTGTCAGTTTTGTGATTAGTAAATTAGTCGGGGCCACTACCGGTACAAGTACGCTTAACCCAGAAAATTTAGCTGCCCCAGCATCGCAAAATTTTCAAGGCAGCGGCGCTTTGGGACAGATTATAAAAGACCATTACCCAACCAGAGATCAAACTCAAGTTCCGCGCAATACCAGAATCGTGATAACTTTTCGTCGGCCGGTTAAAGTTGATAGTTTTGTAGATGATACAACTGGCGACGGTATTTTTGGAAACTGCCGAACTACTGTAGAAAATTGGTACAATGATTGTGATCATGTTAAAAACTTTAACGATAATTTAATAAATATTAAGCGTTTTGATAATAATGAAAAAATTTTTGGCGCTGTAGCTTTGGCAGCCAGCAGCACCGAAAATGGAGTTTCCGGAGTTTACACTATTGTCATTAAGCCGATTACCGACCCAAGCAGCGCTAGTGGGGGCTATCTTGGCAGTCCAACCGAATTAATAAGTTATGCCGTGCATCTGGGTTCCGGTTTATTAATAGATGATCCCGCCAATGGTAATCCATCTGTTTTTGCCGCCAGAATTTTGGGAAATAATTATTATGAATGGAAGTTTACCAATAGTTCGGCTCTAGACACAGCTCCGCCCGTTGTCAGTAATGTATTCCCGGCTGAAGGCGCGGTGGAAAGTAAAAATACTATTTTACAGGTTAATTTTAGTGAACCAATTGATCCGACCGGCATTCAGGGGAAATTTAATAGCACAGCCGAATCATATTATGTTTTAGACGGTCAAAATATTTTCTTAAAATCAGACAACAGTCTTTTGCCACCAGGTAGCTTTAATTTAACTAATGGTTATCGTACTCTGGAATTTGCTCCGGCCAAAGAATGCGGTAAAAACGCCTGCGGCCAGAAAATTTATTGTTTGCCGGTCTGTGATAAAGCGGGTGCGAACTGCAATCAAGATAATTATAAAGTTTTATTGCGCGCTGCCAAAACTATCAGCGCGGGTTCGTTTGATGCTCAGCCATTTTCTGGTATAGCCGATTTATCCGGTAATGCTTTGGACGGCAATAAAAATAATACTCCTAATACTGCGCCAACCAGTTTGCCAGTTTTCCCAAATCAGGAGCAGCCGGATAACTATTTTTGGAATTTTAAAATTTCCGATCAGATCGACGCATCCAGTCCTTTTGTGCAAACAATTTTGCCTGGCCAAGACGCATCAAATGTAGTGCGCGATCAGGAGCTAAGTTTAATATTCTCCAAAAGAATGCGAGCCGATTCCATGTATAGTATAAATATTGAAGAAAAACCGACTCAAGAAGTGCCGATTTGGAAAGTGCCATTTAGTGTTTTTGATAATAGTAACAAAACTTATACCCGTTTAAATCATGGTCCATTTTTGGACGCTTCCCGACAGTATTATTACCCAATTCTGGATTCCAATATCCAAGATCTGCATTTTAATTGTTTTTATCCGGGCAAAGGCCCAAACCGGCCTGTTGATCCGGGTACAATGGTATCACCGGATTGTACCGATACTAATCCGCAAAATTGCTGCCAAGTTATTACAACCCAAAACCAGTCTTTTTGCTGCAATGGAATTGTGGGTACCAAAATAGCTGACACGGCCACTTGTTTAAATTATTTAAAAACAAATAGTTTGTGACCTTTATAAAAAATAAAAAAATAATAATGCTGGCTCTGTTTGCAGTTTTGCTGACTGGCAGTTTATTTTTTGTTAAAGATTTTTCTTTGGCGCAAACTACCAGCACAGTTGACTTAGGTTTGTCTCCGGTCGGTCCAGCTCTTGGCTTGCCGTCCACTGATATTCGTTTGGTAGTGGCCAGAATTATTCGGGTAGCTTTTGGAGTGCTTGGCACCTTAGCATTAGTTTTGATTCTTTATGCTGGTTATTTATGGATGACGGCGGGTGGCGATGAAGATAAAATTTCTCAATCCAAAAAAATAATTTTTAATGCCGCTATTGGTTTGGCCATAATTTTGTCGGCTTATGCCATTGCTACTTTTGTTATTAATAAATTAGTGGAAGCTACCACTGGCAATGTTGGCGGCACGGGCCAAAATGGCGGGCCGGGTGATAATCCATTTTTGCCGCCGGGAATTTTTTATATTGACAGCTTGCCGCAAGGTGGACAGATGTGTGTCAGGAATGTTCATTTAGCAGTTAGCTTTAATAGAGATGTTGATTTTCTTACTTTAAACGACAATATAGTAGTAACGAAAAAAAATAGTAATGTTCCGGAACCGGGAGAATGGGAATTGTTAAGCGACACCACTGCTTCTTTTGCGCCAAAAGGCGATTGTGGCAGCGGTCCGGCAGATTGTTTGGCGCCATCTACGGATTATGTTTTGCACTTTACTAATCCGAGCGCAATTAAAACCAAAGACGGTAAGGCTACTTTAAATTGTTCGGTTAAAGCCGGTTGTGGTGATGTGCAGTTTACTACCGGTGAAGGAGTTGATCGGGAACGGCCGCAAATAAAAATAGAGCCGATTGCTGATGATTTATTGCGCGTCGGTTCAGTAGTGCCGGTAGTAGTAAGCTATACCGATGATAATGGTGTGCAAAAAATCGATCTATTTTCTGATAATTTTTTCTTTGGCAGCCAAGCGATTGCCGGTTGTCATAAGACCGGTTCAGTTACCGTTAACTGGCCGACTGTTAATATTTCCAGCGGTCAGCATATTTTAAAAGCTGATGGCTATGACTGGTCAGCTCTTAAAGACAGCACCAGCACCAGTGTAAGTTTATTACCACAGCATTGTTTTGATAATTCTTTGCAGACAGATTTAGGGGAAGTTAAGGTTGGTCCGCCGGCTTGCGGCGGTGAATGTGGCGGATGCGCCGGTTCAAGCTGTTCCAACAATAGTCAGTGCGCCAGCGGTTTTTGTGATCAAACTGTAGGAAAATGTGTAGATAAAATGCGGATTAGCGGCGTGTCTCCATTGTCCGGAGGGCCGGGAACCTTTGTTTCAATCTCCGGAAATTATTTTGGCAATGTTCCGGGTAAAGTTTTTATCGGTTCTGTGCAAGCTCCTCTGGCTGATTGCGGATTTGGCGCTTGGAAACCATGGCAGATAATTGTCGAAGTTCCAGCTGGCGGAGTTAGCGGTCCGATCTCAGTAGAAACAGCTGCCGATACTGCGGGAAATAAATTTACTGACGCGACCAATGATAATTTTGGTCCGGTAATTAGTGATTTTCAAGTTAATAGTACTATTCGTCCTGGTTTATGTAATATAGTTCCGGAAAATGGCTTGCCCGGAGCTGAAGTTAGTCTGACAGGTAAGCGTTTCGGAATTAGTACGGGTCAGGTATTTTTTGGTGAGCAGAGTTCTTTGGTAAGTCCGATTAATTGGACAGATAGTTTTATCAAAGCCAGAGTACCGCTCTTGTCTGCCGAGCCAGTTGGAGTAAAAGTTGTCCAAAATAACTTAGAAAGTAATAGTGTTAAATTTTTTGTTAATCAAGGTTTGAGCGGTACGGTTCCGTTTGTTTCCAGTGTTACTCCGGACCAAGGAGGTAGGGGAGAATATATTACAATTACCGGCAATAACTTTGGCAGTCAATTGGGCAGAGTTTCGTTTGCAGAAAATATCAATGGTCAGCCCGGAGAAGCCATTGACGGCGATTTTGCTTTTCCGCCCGGATGCCAAACTACCTGGACAGACAAACAGATTATCGTAAAGTTTCCAGTACTTAAAGGCACTGTCGGCAAATCTTATTTTGTGCAAGTCCGTCCGGCTGATGCTTCGCTAGGTTGGAGTCCGATTGGTCCTGTTTTTAACTTATCAACTGCCGCTGCCACACCTGGTATCTGTAGTATCGATCCTGTTTCCGGACCTGTGCCTTTTGCTCTCAACGCTCCGGATATGCAGATTATTGGCGAGAATTTTGGTTCATCTCCACAAGTTTATTTTTGGGCGGTAAATGGTTCGGCTAATTCCGTGTCCGGCAGAATTTTGGCCACCACCACCGCTATTACAACTTTAGGAGTTGGACAAGTTATTCATACTCGTCCGCCGGCTGGCACGATGAGTGGTCCGGTGGTAGTAGTGCGAACTCCGGAAAACAAAATGAGCAATTCGCAAAATTTTTCGGTAGTAAATTGTGTTAAAAATAATAATACTTGCGCCAACCCTAACACTCATTGTTGTTTGACCGGAGTTGAGTCCGGAGCTTGTAAACCAAATAACGAGCTATGTGAAGGAGAAACTTTGTCTGCCGGTTATATTTGGCGTTTTAGTACCAAAGACATTCCTAAAGTTCCGCGAGTGGTAGAAAGATGTGATAATAACACTGATCTTGGTTTGAATCTGCCTAGCCCTTCGCCAAGCGCGGCTTGGGATGGAAATGCTGGCGGAGCTCACCATAACGTTTGTCGTTCCGCCGACTTAACGGTTGAGTTTAATCTGCCAACTATAAATAAAATTTCTCGTTCTAATTTGGTGGTCAACGAATGTGACGCTAATGGCGCAGATGAAACTAATAGAACTTGTAACGTTGTCGGACAAGTCATTCTTAGCGGTACCGGAGATTTTATTCCGCAGCCAAGCACCGAAAATAACGTTTATTTAAAATTAAGTCCAAACAGCAGTTATAACAACGGCAAATGGAAAGATAATACCTGGTATCAAGTAGTATTGCGTTCTGGAATTACAGCCGGATCCGGCACCAGCACGGCGTTTTTAGCCAAAGATATTCCTTGCGGCGGCGATTCAGCTTACTGCTTTGTATTTAGATCTGGGGCGGAAGATTGTCAGATGAAACAGGTTATTATTACTCCTTACAGTTATTTTACTTCGGTTTTGGAAGCACCGATGAAGCACAGATCTTTTGTCGGAGATGAAGGTGAAGATGTAGTTTATAATGGCAATGGTTTGAGCACACAGCATTGTATAGTTATGGATACTGCCGGTTTTAGTTGGGCCTGGGGCACAAAAAATAAATATTATGCAGATATTTTTTCTGCGAATAATTCGGTAGCGAAAGTTTCAGCTTTAGCTAATACCGTAGGAGTTGGTTTAACTAATCCAAATAATGCTGTTAACATTACCGCTACCGCTACTCTGGGTTCTGCTAACTATCTTGGCAGCAGTCCGTTAGTGATAGATTTAAATAATCCGGAAGTCGTTGATTTTTGGCCAAATTGTTTGGCAGCCTGTACTGACGCCGAAGTGGGAGTTCGGTTTAATACGACCATGTCTAATAAAAACTTGCCTAGCGGTCCGGTAAAATTATTTAAATGTAATGATGAAAATTGTTTGGATGTTACGGCCGTGCCAGGATTTTTGGATGTTGTTTTAGATAGTGCTGCCAATTATACAGTTTTGAAAATTGCTAATTCTGGTTCCGGCTCCTTAGAATTATTGCCAAATACAGTTTATAAAGTAGTACTTTCTAATACTACCACCAATATAAATTCGCCGGCTCTATTATGGTCCGCCGCCAAGTTGGGCGATCCGACCACTTTTTCCAAGCCGTATAGGAAAGAGTTTAGCTGGCGGTTTAAAACTAAAGCAGATAAATGTAAAATCAGCCGAGTGGAAGTCTCTCCGCAGAGTTTTTTTGCTGAATTTATAAATGATAAAGAAGTGTACACGGCTCAGCCTTTTTCTTCGCCGGATAGTTGTAATCCACGTGGACAAAAATTAAATCCTTGGATGGTTAGTTGGAATTGGAGTTCGTCTCTGCCAGTAGTAGCACAAGTCACAACCTTTAGCACCAAAGGCAATAATTCTTATTGCACTTTAGATTGTATTCGTAAAGGCAGCAGTGTAGCAATTGGAACTGCTCCGGTTCCTGTTTGTGGAAATGGCATTGTTGAAGCTGGTGAAGATTGCGACACGCCAAACAAAAATGCCGGCTGTGGTCTGAACTGTTTGCGTCTTGGAAATACAACAGCCACTTGCGGCAACGGCATAGTTGAACCAAATTTAGGAGAAACTTGTGATGGCGGTGATGCTTCCTCGACAGTTGGTTGCAGCAGTGTCTGTTTACGTTCCGGTTCATCTCAAAATACACCAGCTACTTCTGTTAATGCTTCTATTTGTGGTAATGGTTCGGTTGGCAGCGGTGAAGACTGTGATTTAGGAATAGCCGCTTCGGCAACTTTGCCGACTTCAGCTATGGGTTGTGCCAAAAATTGTCTGCATCTGGGAACAGCTTTATCTAATAATTGGTGTTTTAATAACAGTGTTTCTTTCGGCGGGTTTTCGGAAGCAGAATTTAATACCGCCTGTAAAGGAGCTATTAGTCAGTGTGGAGATGGTGTAACTAGCCCAGATGAAGATGCCGGCTGTGATTTGGGTGGCGGCAATAAATCAGCCAAGTGTAATGATTTTTGTCTAAATAATACTAGCGTCAACTCAGAATGTGTGGCTGGTGATCCAGGTTGTGATCAAAACAGTCAGCATTTAGGTTCGTCTTTGCTCTATAACAACCCTTCATCATGCGGAGATGGCCAAGTAGGAATAGGTGAAGACGCTTTTTGTGAAACTAATTTACCTAATACGCATGTTGGTTTTAATCCTTGGTCCTTGGTAACAGGAGTTGGTATGGGCAGTACTAGCGGTGTTCCGCCAACTCAACAGACAGATATCAGCGCCAATACTTCTCAACAAACTATCGGCGGTTCAATTGGTGATAAAGGGAAGTTTATTATTCCTTGCGGTTTCAAAACTGATCAGCAATGTCAAGCCAGATTAGGCAATGATTGGGGAGTAGGAGATAATGGCTGCTGCAGTTTGCGTCCAAAACTATTAAAAGTTTTCCCTGGCAGCACCAGCACAGTCCAAGCCAATGTTTGCCCTAACACTTCAATTAAAGCTACCTTTGATCAAGAGATTGATGAGAATAGTTTAAGAGATAATATCATAGTAGCTCGGGGGTTAGGAACTTCTTCCACTGCCAGTTGTGTTGGCACTCAAGATGTTTCCGATTTAGTGGCGCTTAACTTGCAAAATAATTTACCATGGTACAAAAAGATTTTTGCAACTGTCAGCAATTTCTTTAAAAATCTATTTGGCCAAGATGCTGATGCTTCACACACAGCCACTCAATCGGTCAAATGGTGTGCGGGAGAAGATTCGGGTCGAGCTGAAATTACGGTTGTCAGCAGCACGCTTAATACGATTACTTTCAAATTAGAAAAACCATTAGCTTTTGATACGGATTATTTTGTGGCACTCAAAGATGGAATTCGCAGCAAGCAGGGAATAAGTATTGGCAAAGATAATACTACCGGCAAACCATTAAGTTGGAAGTTTATTACCGGAACAAAAATTTGTGAGATTGATAACATGTCGGTCGACGCGCCTCAAGTTTATTTAAATAAATTTGGCGCTACTTCCACTTTGAACGCCCATGTTTATAATGTAAATGGCGCTGAAATTCAGTCTTTACCGGGTTATTATGCCTGGGATTATTTCTGGCAGCCGGTTTCCAATCCGTATGTAAATTTACAAGCGGTATCTTCATCTTTGAATAATATTTCTGCTCAGAATCACAATGGTGAAATTGATCTGCGCGCTTCGGCCATTATTACCAGCAATATTTATTCTTCTCAGTCCGGCGTGGCCGCTACCGGTAAATCTCATGCGATTGTTTTCTTATGCGAAAATCCTTGGCCGCCAAAAGATCTTTATTTAAACGGCGCCGGACCATATATTATTTTCCCTTACGAAGATAAAGTTGGCAACAATGACGGTTTTGATTTAGTGTCCAATTCATTTAATAATACTTTATTGCCGGCCTCTCCTGCTGGCGGTTACTTTAATTTCCGTTCTTATTATTGTGCCGACAGCGGCAGCTTTGGCACAACCGATGATTTGCCGTATTTGCGTCCAGCCGTGCAAGTCTCAAATTCAGTTGTCGCCGATAGTCCGACTTCCAGTTTAAAGAGATTTATTTTCACCAATGACAAAAATAATGATGCTATCGGTATTGCCGTCTTCTCTAATCCAAACCACTTAACAGTGGCCCAGTGGTTTGCCAATGATCAGGCTTTGGGCGGAAGAGGATTTAGCGGCAATATGCAAACTACCAAAATAGATGGTTATGATGCCTTAACCGACGGTAATAATATTTATGTAGATGCGCTCAACTATTCCGATATTCCGCCGCATAATATCTATTCCAATATTTATCTCTTTAGCATCAGCGCCAATGCTCAGCCGGAAACTAGAAAAGTGTTTGAGCAGATGATGCAAAATTTAAGTTTCAATGTCAACCTGACCAATTACGGTTACTGCGGACAGACAATGGCTAATCCGGGGGCATCAACTACCTGTCAAACCGATTTAGATTGTTCGGGAGGAGAAGTCTGTTCGGTGCAGATAGATAAGCTAAAAAGAAATTATCGCCGCTTAAGAGATCTGAATGAAATTCAAAGTTTATTGGGTTTATAAGCAATCTATAATTAAAAATTAAGAATCAGCAAAAAATTGTGGTATAATATCTATATGTTGAAAAGAAAAAAAATACTCCTTTCTTTGTTAATAATAGTGGCAGCACTTAGTTTTTTAGTTTATCAAAAAGTCAGAGCTGCCAATGCCCCGGCTCTTAAAGAAGGAACTTATTTAACTGGCCAAACTCTAAGCGTCTGGCCATCATGGTCATTACTGAGCAATGCTCTTGGAGTTACTTTACCAACAGATCCTATCAATCAACTGGCTACAGCTGGGACTTGTGCCACTACTACCAACAGATTTTGTACAGCCGATAATCAGTGTCCGGCTGGTGAAGCCTGTGTTTTGCATGATCCGGAAACTGGCTGGAGTGTAGCTGATAGACGTTTTACCTTTGCTTGTTCCAAAGATTCTTATGCTTATCGCTATTTTGCTTCCACCACGCCCGGCGCTTTTACAGTACGAGCTCACTTTGAAGATCCGGGGATTGCTCCGGGTAATTTCAATAGTTTTGTAGCCAGTTTTGTCAGTACTAGCATTGTTAAAATAAATGACAGCAGCGGTATCTGTAATTTTGATCAGGAAATTTCTTCTATCCAATCCGGTACTTGCGGCGATGGCAAATTAAATTTAAACAAAGGCGAGCAATGTGACCCTCCGGGCAGAATTGAATACGCTAATGGCTGTGTGGGCAGTATTAAAAATTTAAATGTTTGCAGTAAAACTTGCCAGTGGACTCCATCTACAACGTTATGCAGTAATTTAAGTAAATGCGGCAACGGCTCGGTAGAGTTCGGAGAAACTTGCGATGACGGAAATTTAAATGGAAAGTATAATCACTGCAATACAACTTGTAATGGTGTTAGCGCTCTCGGAAAATGCGGCGACAACGTTTTGCAATCAGCTTATGAAGTTTGCGATCCGGGTACACCGGGAAAAGAAAAGTATGCCACCAGTAAAGCAGCTTCTTGTAGTTGGGATTGTCAGAGTTTTGGCCCATACTGCGACGATAATACTGTTCAGTCTTCATATGGAGAAGAGTGTGATGGTTCCCAAACTTGTTCGATCGATGGTAAACCAGGAACAAGGATTTGCAATGGCTGTTTGAAAAAAGATGATGATGCTGTGGCTTGGTGGCGCTTTGAGCAGCTAACAACTTCTGGACAAACAGGCCAGACAACTGATGGATCTATAAATGGTAATACTGCAACTTGCAGTATGGCAACTTGTCCTACAGTAGACAATGGAAAGTATGGTCATGATTTCATTTTTTCTAAAAATTCCGGCAATAGTAGCAATGCTAATGTAGATTCTTTTGCCGCCAATAATGGTGATCCGGTGATAATAGATACTAACCCAGGTCCGTCTGGAAATACAACAAATTTAGTTGATCCTCATTTTTTAACTGTGTCTAATAGCCAGAGTCTTAATCCAATTAGTTCATTAACTGTTGAAGCCTGGATTTTTCCAACAGATATCAATGCTTTGTACCAGAGAATTATAGAAAAAGGCGGACCAGGAACAGGCAAAGGTTATGATTTAGAATTTAATTTATCTGCCACAGCTCATACGGTACGCTTTAATTTATGGAATGGAACACAAACTTCAGTAGATTCAAATAGTCAGATCCCTCTTAATACCTGGACTCATATAGTTGGTACTTACACCAGAAGCGGCAACTCAAATATTATTAAGATTTATATTAACGGAGTTTTAGAAAATACAGTTACAAACAGCAGTGCTGTGCCATCTATGGCCAAAGATGCGGGTAATTTAGCAATTGGCAAATCTGCCACCATTAGTGATAATTTTTTCTTTGGCAGCTTAGACGAAGTAAAAATTTATAATCGCGCTTTATTAGCTTCCGAAGTGCAAAATAATTTTCAGAGCGGCTGGTTTTGCGCAGCTACTACTACTCCGGAAAGCTTGCCTGCCAGTGTTGGTAAATGCGGTGATGGTGTTATAAATATAAATGAAGTCTGTGATTCAGGCACAGGCAGTGTAGTAGATACAATCCCGGGTCCTTTAGGAACTCCAACAAGTCCGGGTATGTTCTCGATTAATTCAGCCGGCGGTAAAAAAATTACAGTTCATGAAAATGTTATTAGTACTACAGGTTGTTTTTCTGATAACGCTACCGGTCGGGCGGCTTGTTCATCTAATTCTTGGGATTATAAAATTCCTTTTGATCAAGCGGGCAAGTATAGAGTTAAGTTTATTACTTCTAATTACACTCAAAACTTAACTAGTAGTTCGTTTTCTAATGACCACTCCGAAGCTTTTTGTTCAGCTCCGGGTATTCAGCATCATATTGTAGTTTCTTTAGACGGTGTAAAAGTAGGGGAGGACTGTGTGAATGCGGATTCTGCTCCTCAACATAGCCAGGCTTTTGATTTCAATATTAATTCATCAGGAAATCACACCTTATCATTAGCTTGGGATAATGACTGGTATGCTCCTAATTTTTATGGCCCTAACTCAGCTGCTGATTCAAATATAAATATAAATAAAATTGAATTGATTCAAGGTGTCAGTAATGGCGAGCCTTGTGTACCAACTTATGGAAAGCCATGTGCTTATTGCGCAGCTGATTGTCAAAACACTATTGATGTTCAGCCTTTGCAGTACTGCGGCAATGGAATTATTGAAGGCTCAGAAAGATGTGAAGTGGCCAATAATTTTATTTATAGCCCCACTTCTACTCCTGGTCGCACTGTGTCCACAAAAGATGCGGCTTATAATGGCTACCGAGAATTAGCTTGCGCCAATGAGCCGGCTGCGCCTCATACTATAAATAAGGGTATCAAAACTTGCGCTAGCTGTGCTGCGGGCGTAGTTAGAAATTGTGTCAAATGTGGTCCTGATGTTAATGGCGTAAAAGTAAATGGCGGCATAATAAATGTTTTAGATAATCCGATCATAGATAAGGCTAGCAGTATTTCTCAAGATCCTCTTTTTATTAAAAAAGTTGCTGCTGGCGTTGGGCTTAGTTTGTCAGTCAGTTTATGCAAAAGCCCGGCTGGAGCATTATTATGTTCAAGTTTAGTTGATCCGTTGTCGCCACTAGTGGCAGTTGCTCTAAAAAATATTAACTCAGATCCAATTTCTTATGTTCTGGGTGATTTACCAAGTAGTGGAGCCAATCCGGCGCTGCTTAGCAGTGATCCGGTATGTTCTGTCAGCGACACCTTTAATGATAAGTACCAGCTATATGTTAACAGCGATTGGACTCGGCCATTAAATTTCCCGGTAGTGGCCGAACCGCAATCTTCACAGTATGATTTAGTTTTATCACCGGTTGTTTCTAAGACCAATCGTCCAAAAGATTTGCGAGTAGTGGTAAGCTGGATTGGTTCCGGTGATCTTTATAGTGGAGTTTTAAATCCATTTTTACCTAATCCGCAAACTGTTCCGCCAACTAGTCCGCAAATAGAAGGCGCTAACTTTTATGATGGTTCATCTTATCAATATGCTACAGGCGTAAATTATTATAATTCTCCGGATATCTTTAAAAAATTTGCTGTTTGGTATCATGGTTTTAATTTTACACCTGGCCAGACTATGAGTGAGGCTTTTACCCTTGATACTTCAGCTATGTCCGGCAATACCTATTCTTTTTATGTTCGTTCTCCAAGTTTCCCAATCAGAATCTTTAGAGGCACAGCCAAATTAAAAGCAGAGGTTTATTTGCCGGAAGATGATAATAATCAATATCATTTTGGCACGCCACTAAAGACCTATTATCTTTCTTTTGCGACCCCTTCGGATAATCAAAATGCTCGTTATTGGCAAGTGTTTAATGTCAACCAACCACTACCATCTGCAGGTTTGGCAGCCTCAGATATTTTAGATATCAATGCCATAGTAAGCAGTCCGGATCGTTTTGTCTATAATAATCCGCTTATTCCTAATGCTACCTGCACAGACCTGGATTGGAGCAGATCGCCAAGCGCCACTCCTGCTTGCCCTGCATCCGGTTCATGGACTTATAACTGGACAAAGATAACCAATTGTGTCAATGGAGTAAAGCACCCGCCTGTAGAAGTGATAGCTTGTCCGATTTGCACAGCTGCTGACTGGGTCAGATCTCCGGCTACCAATCCGCCTACCTGTCCGCCATCCGGAGCTTGGACAATTAATTGGACAAAGATAGGAAATTGTACGGCTGGAGTTCAACATCAGCCTGTAGAAACTATTGGCTGCAAGCCATGCACAGATGCTGACTGGACCAGTAGCCCTACCTATAATTCTAATTGTACTCAAGTTGGCACTGTTGTTTATACTTGGACAAAGATAGGGCAGTGCACTGGCGGTGTAACACATGTATCGCCTCAATCAGTTACCTGCAGAGCTTGTACAGGGGCTGATTATCAGAGATTCCCTGCCGTTGATCCGCCGTGTATTGAGCCGGAAGGTTGGCCAGTTACATGGGTAAAAACAGCGAATTGTGCGGATGTAAATCGTCCTGTAGATTTATTTTGTAATTGCATACCAGATGAAAATGCGAGAAGGTATATTGTCAGATGTAGAGCAAATTAATTTGTAAAAATAAAATATGGGAGTAAGTAAAAAAATTATAATTTTATTAGTTATTATCTTGCTGATCGGAGCTGGTTTCTTTGCTTATAAAATATTTTATCCACTACTAATCGGCAAAAAAATATCAGTCCCATTACCAGCGCCTACTCAGCAACAAATAAGAGAACAAGAGTTTGGCGAAGCTATAAAGAAAGCAGCTGCTTCTGACCAAGATCTGGATGGAATTTCTGATACTGAAGAAACGACAAAATATAAAACAGATCCGATGTCTGCAGATACAGATAATGACGGCTTAACGGATTATCAGGAAATTTTTGTTTTTAAAACCGATCCTTTAAAAGCAGATTCCGATGGCGATAGTTTTAATGATGGTTATGAAGTTCGTCGCGGGACAAACCCTAATAAAGTCTAAGCTTTATCATTCATTTTTGTAAATTGTATGTTTGACGATCAAATGCAAAACTCGGGAACGCCTAAAAATTTACCGGTTGAGCCAACGGATATATTTGCTGGTGTGGAAAAAGATGGCGGCATATCGCCAATGACGCAAACACCAGATGCTTTGGCCGCCGGCTTGTTAAAGAAAAAAACTGAACCTGCTAGTTCGCCATACGCATCAGTAGAAAATAATGGAATGATTTTTCAAAATGACAGCAAACTAAGCGCTCCAACAGTAGGAAAAATATTTTTATTTTTAGCAGCTTTCTTATTGCTAGGCGGTTTATTTTACGGCGGTTGGCGTTTTTATCAGAGCAAAAATGTTTCACCAGTTAATAATGTGCCGGCAGTTTCGCCAGTCAGTCAGCAGCCGGCTAACCAAAGTCCTGTTCCGCAAACTGTTAATAATACTACTAGCATAGCCGCCAGCAGCTCTCCTTCAACCAGTATTCCGGCGCAAATTAACAACGATCAAATTTTGTTTGGTCAAGGAGTAGATCGTGATAAAGATGGGTTAGATGACGTACGCGAAAAACAGTTAGGAACTGATCCTTTAAAATCAGACACAGATGGTGATGGTCTAAGCGATGGAGATGAAGTCATTATCTATAAAACTAATCCATTAGTTGCCGATACTGACGGAGACGGATTAAGTGATGGTGATGAAGCGCTAATTTGGCATTCTAATCCTTTAAATAAAGATACCGACGGTGACAGTTATCTTGATGGAGAAGAGATCAGAAATGGTTATAGCCCAATCGGACCAGGCAAACTTTTTAGCAGTTCTTCTACAGCTTCCGGCAATACTACTTCTACACCTGGTGGAAAAAGCACATCATCAAGCCTTAAAAAATAATTATGTTTGGAAAAAAAACAGGAATTGATTCTGAGAAAGATCTAGCGGGTCATTCACAGGCTGGGGATAGGAGTACTATCAATGTACAGACAATCCCGGCTGATTTTTATGGCGGAGTTAACCCGGTAGTTAAGTTCAAAAAAGTTGAAAAGGAAATAGCTTTAGGCTCAAAACCAAAGTTGACTGATTCAGAAAAGAAAATTTTTGATCAAAGTACTGCCGCGGGCAGCGGTTCAATTTTGCATCCGGCCAATATTTTTACTAGCAAAAAATATGCTTGGCTCGTTGGGTCCGGACTTTTTATAGTGATTTTAGCCGGTGTTGGCGGGTATTATTATTGGCAGATTAAACAGCAGCAAACAAAAATTTTTTCTCCGCCTCAGCCTAAAATTAGTGTTACGACTTCCACAGAGTCTGTTCCGGAAACTGTTGTCGCCACAGATCAGCCGGTAGTTTCTCCAACCACCACTTTACCATCTTTGGCCGAAGCGCCAATTGAATTTCCTTCATCTTTATTAGGGGATAGTCCGGATTTGGATAAAGATAATCTAACCGACGCGACGGAAGAATTGTTTGGTTCCGATCCAAGTAAATCAGATACTGATGAGGATACTTATAACGATGGGCATGAAGTTTTTTATTTATATAACCCGGTCGGCAAAGAGCCAAAAAAGGTTATTGATTCAGGCTATATCAAAGACTACGGCAATCCGTTGCTGGGTTATAAAATTTTTTATCCGGCAACTTGGGCTGTAGGCAATACAGATGAAACCTATCGTGATGTTTTATTTAGTTCTATAACCGGTGAAAATATAGAAGTAAGAGTCTTTGACAAGCAGCCAAACCAAACATTTTCTGATTGGTTTGCTTTGTACGCTCCAAACGAACGCTACCAAAATTTGGTTGATTTTCAAACCAGATTCGGAGAAAAGGGCAAGAGTCGAACTGATAATTTAGTTTATTATTTTACCGATAATAACCATGTGTATGTTTTGGTTTATCACACCACAGATTCTAACACGGTTAATTTTCGATCGGTTATGGTTATGATAGCTAGAAGTTTTAGATCAGCCGGGTTCGTGCCTTTAGAAAATTTAACACCGCCAAGTCAGGAAGCTAATTTGCCAGACGAAATGCCGTCAGCTGTGGTGAGCTCTAGTCTTAAATAGTCCTTATGTTATCAATAGATTTTAATAAACGGGTGCGTTGTTCATGGGCTAGAAAAGATATCGAAGCTATATTTAAAATAATTCAGAAGAAAGTAAAAATTAATTCTGCTAAAAATAATAAATCCGAGCCAATAGAATTAGAAATTAATATTGTTGATGATAAAGAAATTAAGGATTTAAATTTTAGATACAGAGGATTAAAAAAAGTTACCGATGTGCTTTCTTTTGCTTGGCAAGAAGATGGAATTATCAAAACTGATAGTCTGGGGCAGATATATATATGTTATCCGCAGATTGTGCGTCAGGCCAAAGAGCTGTCCATTAAATCCAAAGAAGAATTTGTGAGAATGTTGGCGCATGGATTTTTACATATCATCGGCTATGATCATGTAAAAAAGAAGGATGCTGTTATAATGTTTGGAATTCAGGAAGAAATCGTCGCTGAATATTTTGCTTAAGAAGTTATTATGTCTTTGCAGAGATTGGTAAAAAGTTTTGTGAACGCCATGCGTGGTTTAAAGCATGTTTTTAAGTCTGAGCAAAATTTTAGAATTCAGACAGTAGTCGGCCTGTTTGTTTTAATTGCCGCTTTTTATCTGCCGCTACGCAATTGGGAAGTGATTCTAGTTGTTTTACTAGTCTTATTAGTTTTGTTAGTAGAGATTTTAAATACTGTTTTTGAATATTTTAGCGATTTGCTTAAACCACGCCTGAATAGTTATGTCAGAATAATTAAAGATATTATGGCTGGAGCGGTCTTGCTGACGTCGATTGTTGCTTTAGTTATCGGAACGATAATTTTCTGGCCATACTTGGAAAATATCCTAAAATAGTGCTATAATATGATAAATTTCTAGCAGCTGCTTTAGAGGGTAGATTTTATTGCTTCAATGTTATATGAAAAATGGTCAAGGAAATTTAATTAGCGGCTTGGACATCGGATCAAATTCGGTGCGGATTGTGGTTGGCCAGCTGCAGGAAAAAGAAAATGGTAGTTCAGAACTGCAGATTTTGGGTGCGGCGGAGTTTTCTTCCGAGGGAGTGCAGAAGGGTGTCGTTAGCAGTATTGAAGACGTGGTTTCTTCTATCTCTGCGTGTTTAGAGAGAGTAGAGCGTATGGTGGGCGCGCCGGTAGATAGTGTTTGGGTAGGAATATCAGGCGTTAATATTTTATCTCAAAATAGCAAGGGCGTAGTAGCTGTTTCTAAAGCTAACAGTGAAATAACCGAAGAAGATGTTAATCGAGCTGTGGAAGCGGCTAGATCAATTGCTACACCCTTAAATTACGAAGTTCTTCATGTTTTACCGCGGCATTACACTGTTGATGGGCAAGTGGGTATAAAAGATCCGGTTTCTATGACTGGTATGCGTTTGGAAGTTGACACTCAGATAATCCTTGGTTCGTCTTCACAAATAAAAAATTTAACTAAGGCTGTTTATCGAGCCGGTTTAGATATTGAAGATTTAGTTTTATTTATCCTTGCTACCGCCGAAGTGGCCGTTACTAAACGGCAAAAAGAGCTGGGAGTAATGGTGGTCAATTTAGGTGGATCCACAACCGGTATGGCTGTATTTGAAGAAGGCGAGCTACTGCACACGGCGATTTTGCCGATAGGTTCTCAAAATATTACCAATGATATCGCTATGGGGTTACGGGTTCCGCCGGAAGAAATTGCTGAACGAATAAAAATAGAATATGGTGATTGCCATCCCGATTTAATTTCCAAAAAAGATGAGATTGATTTGTTTGATGTCGGTTCTGCCGATCATCAAATGGTAAAGAAGAAATTTTTAAATGAAATAATTTCCGCTCGGGTGGAAGAAATTTTACAAAAAGTTGATGATGAGTTGCGAAAAATTCAGCGTTCCGGATTATTACCAGCCGGTGTGGTCTTTACCGGCGCTGGTGCCAAGATTCCCGGCCTGGTAGATCTGGCAAAAAAGGTTTTGCGCTTGCCGGCAAGTTTGGGTTATCCGCTTAATGTGGTCAGTGTTACCGATAAAGTTAATGATTTGGGTTTTGCCACGGCAGTTGGGCTGGTGAAGTGGGGAAGCGAAATGCAGGGATTTCATGAGCATAAATCTAGCGGAAAAAATATTAGCGCTGTTTCCGGTCAGGTTAAGAAGTGGCTAAAAACTCTGATTCCATAAAACAAATTTTAGCTGTCAAATCTTTCTTGACAGTAAAATTTTTTAAATATAAACTATCTAACGGGGGCAGCTCCGTTATTTTGTTTAAAAACACTTTGAATACAAAATGTGTTCAATATAAATCAGTAATTTGTATTTGTATGCCGCAAGTAAAACCAGACATCGAAACTTTTGCCAAAATAAAAGTTATTGGTATTGGCGGATCAGGAGGATCGGCAGTCAACCGCATGGTCGGCGGACGAATTCGCGGAGTTGATTTTATTGCTATGAATACTGATGTTCAAGCTTTGCATCATAGCGCCGCTCCCCAAAAACTTCATATCGGCAAAAGTGTTACCCGAGGTTTGGGAGCAGGTATGGACCCGGAAGTAGGTAAAAAAGCGGCTGAAGAAAGTCAGAATGAAATCAGAGACATGGTGAAAGATGCCGACATGGTTTTTATTACTTGTGGTTTAGGCGGCGGCACCGGATCCGGAGCTTCACCGGTTGTAGCTGGTGTAGCCAAAGAAGCCGGAGCTTTAACAATTGCCGTTGTCACCAAGCCGTTTGCTTTTGAAGGTCCGCAAAGAAGAGATATTGCCGAGAAAGCTTGGGAACAACTGGCTCGCAATGTTGACGCGATTATTACCATTCCAAATGACCGAGTTCTGCAGATAGTCGATAAAAAAACAACGCTTTTAGAATCTTTTAAAATTGTTGACGATGTTTTGCGCCAGGGCGTGCAGGGTATTGCCGAATTAATTACTATTCCAGGACTAATCAATGTTGACTTTGCTGATGTCAAAACAATTATGCGTGATGCCGGTTCGGCTTTAATGGGCATTGGCATCGGTACCGGAGAAAATAAAGCTATTGATGCGGCCAAATCGGCCATCTCCAGTCCGTTGTTGGAGCTCTCAATTGACGGAGCCAGAGGCATCTTATTTACCGTTACTGGCGGTCCGGATATGACTATGAGTGAAGTAAGCGATGCTGCCAAGATAGTTACCAGTTCAGCCGCTGAAGATGCCAAAATAATTTTTGGTGCCACCATAGACGAGACTATGACTGGCAATATCCGTATTGCGGTTATCGCTACGGGTTTTGAGGAGCGTCGTCCTAGTCTGTCTGCTTCTGAAGACGAACAAACTGCCCAATCATTTTTTTCCGGCGGCAATAAGTATGTGCCGAGCAGCTTTATGAGAAAAGTGCAAAAAGATGAAGAGGAAGAAGAAAAAAAGTTTAAACAGATTATTTACAACAATAACACTTCTGCTCAAACACCAAAAAATCCGCCAGCTCAACCTGCTAAAGACAAGAGTAATGGTGATGAAGAATTGGAAATACCGGCTTTTATCAGAAAAAAAATGGGCATTTAAACATAAAAAACAATCCCGCCTTTTGCGAAAGGCGGGATTGTTTTTTTGCCTATTTATTGGTATAGTAGACTTGTTGATTTATAGTTTAAACTAATTATGCGCTGTCCAGTTTGTAATAATAAAGAAATTAGTGTGGTAGATACTCGTCCTTCAGAAGATGGGTTGTCTATTCGCCGTCGGCGCGAATGTGATAAGTGTCAGTACCGTTTTTCAACCGTTGAAGAAATGGAATTATTGGATGTAATTGTGGTAAAAACCGACGGCCATCGAGAAAGCTATATGCGCGACAAAATAGAGAGCGGTATAAAAATGGCTTTGACTAAACGTTCATATACCAGAGACAGCTTTCATCGTTTAATGCATTCCATTGAGCGCGATATCCAAAAAAAGAAGTCTAAAGAAATATCCAGCAAGGAACTTGGTGAGATTGTTATTAAACATTTGCGCGGCTTTGATAAAGTAGCTTACATCAGATTTGCCAGTGTCTACCGAGATTTTAGAGATGTACGTACATTTGAAAAAGAACTAAAAAAATTAGCAACTAAATAAATTTATGTTTAAACATAAACCAGCTGTTTTTGCCGAAACTGTTTCTGAAGGCAAAGCAGTGTCCAGCCAAGATGTAAAGCCGGAGCCAGACCTAAAAGAATTGATGGAAAAAAACCTAAAATGGTCTCAGATTATTTATGAGCAGAATCGTAAAATAAATAATAAGCTTTTATGGTCGGCGATCGCGGATTGGCTAAGACTTTTAGTGCTGGTTGTGCCGATAGTTTTGGCGTTTTTATTTCTGCCGCCATGGCTTAAAGGTTTTTGGTCTCGTTACGGGGATTTGTTAGTTAAAACTTCTGTTACTAGTACCAGACAAAATTCTTTGGAAAATTTATTAAAATTATTTAATTTAGACCCAGCTAAACAGGAACAGCTAAAGACTTTGCTTAAATAGACTCTTTTTAACGAACGGTTGTTCGGATAATTTTGTTAATGTTATGTTCAAAAAAACAAAAATTTGCGCCACTATTGGTCCGGCTTCTTCGGATTTGGCCACGCTTACCGATATGGTAAAAGCGGGGATGAATATTGCCAGACTAAATTTTTCTCACGGTGATTATTTAAGTCATGCAGAAATTATAAAAAATATCAGGCAAGTTGAAGCCATTACGGCAGAGCCGGTGGCTATCATGCAAGATTTGCAGGGGCCAAAAATAAGAGTGGGTGCTTTGCCCGAAGCTGGCGTGGCTATTAAAGTTGGCCAAGAGATAGTTTTTGATACTTCTTTAACCGAATATAAAGGCAAAGAGATCCCTTTGGATTATCCTGATCTGCATAAATTTATTGAACCTGAGCAAAGAATTTTAGTAGATGACGGTCATATTGAAGTAAGAGTAAAAAATGTGTCCGGCACAAAAATAATTGGTGAAGTTGTGGAAGGATCAACTATACTTTCGCACAAAGGATTAAATTTACCGGATAGTGATTTGAACATAGAAACTTTAAGCGAAAAAGATAAAAAAGATTTAAAATTTGGCGTGGAGCAGGGGGTAGATTTAGTAGCCTTGTCTTTTGTGCGTTCGGCCAAAGATATGCTTGACCTTAGATTTTTAGTTAAACAATTTGAAACCGAGTTAGGCATAAAAAATGAGCAGCCCATACGTTTAATCGCCAAAATAGAAAGGCATGTGGCGGTAGACAATCTGGAAGAAATTCTGGATGTGGCCGATGGTATTATGGTGGCGCGCGGAGATTTAGGTCTAGAAATGCTAGCTGCCGAAGTCCCGTTAGTGCAGAAAAAAATGATTGATTCAGCTAATACTCATGCCAAACCGGTAATTGTGGCTACCCAAATGCTTGATTCTATGCGCGAAAATAGACGTCCGACTCGCGCCGAGGTAAGCGATGTAGCTAATGCAGTTATTGATCATGCTGATACCTTAATGCTGTCCAATGAAACAGCTACAGGCAAACATCCGGTTTTGGTGATAGAAACTATGGCTGATATTATTGCCAGTACCGAAAAATCTCATTATGATGATACAGCTTTGCCTACAATTCACAAAAGCGGCGCCACCTCAGAAGTAGCTATTACCGAACTTTCCAGAATTTTAGCCGAAGAAGTAAAAGCCAAAATAATTTTGGCGGCTTCTATTTCCGGAGAGACAGGCCGGCTCATCAGCCATGTGCGTCCGCCTCTGCCAATACTAGTTGGTACTCGCAGTCAGAGAGTGCAAAGACAATTAAATTTGTCTTGGGGAGTGGTGCCGTTTATTTTGGAACCTTGCAACAGCATTGAAGAATTGGTAGAACGATCAATCGCCTATATTAAAAAGAACAAAATCGCCAAAAATGGTGACCAGATGGTGGTAGTAGCGGGCGAGCCGGTCGGGCAGGCGGGGAATGTAAATTTGGTTGAGGTGCGAGAAATAAAATAAGCCTATGGATAAAAGTAAATTTTTAGAAGTTGCAATTGAAGCTGCAAAAAATGCAGAAAAAATTATCATGAAGCATTATTCTAATGATTTAACTTGGCAAACAAAACCAGATTTTTCTCCGGTAAGTATAGCAGATACTGAAGCTGAAAAAGTTATTATCAAAACAATCAAAGAGTACTTTCCCGACCATAGTTTTCTCGGTGAAGAGTATGGAAGCGATAATATATCTTCAAAGTACCAATGGGTTATTGATCCAATTGATGGAACCAGAAATTATGTCCGTAAGATTCCTTTGTTTGCAACGCAGATTGCTTTGATAGAAAACGGAGAAATAATTTTGGGAGTCTCAAACGCGCCGGCAATGAATGAAATTATTTTTGCTGAAAAGGGGAAAGGTGCATTTTTAAATGGGTCAAAAATTAGTGTTTCAGAGGTTAAAAATTTATCCGAATCGTATGTTAGTTTTGGTGGAGTAAAACATTTTAAAAATTACGGTTATTTGCAATGTCTTTTAAAGCTTGCTGAAAGTACAGGTGGGCAGCGAGGGTTTGGTGATGCCTGGAGCTTTCATTTATTGGCTCAAGGCAAAATTGATATTATTGTTGAAGCTAAGATAAAAATATGGGATATTGCCGCTTTAGTAATTATAATAGAAGAAGCTGGAGGCAAGGTGACAGATATTAATGGTAATAAAATAACAGTAAGCAGTACTTCAATAATTGCTACCAATAACTATCTGTATAATTCAGTTTTAGAAATTTTTAAGAAATAAAAACAAAAAAGACAGCCAGTTTGGCAGTCTTTTTTGTTTAGATTTTATTTTAACGTTGGGTAAAGCGGAAATTTTTTGGTTAATTCAATTACCTCCTGTCTAATATTGGCCAATTTATTTTCATCCTGCCAATTAGTAATCGCTTCATCTATCCAGCCGGCAATTATTTTCATTTCTGTTTCTTTCATGCCACGAGTGGTCAGGGCTGGTGTGCCCAAACGAATACCAGATGGATCCATAGGCGAGCGTGGATCATCGGGAATCATATTTTTGTTTACAGTAATGCCAGCTTTATCCAAGGCAATTTGTGCTTCCTTACCAGAAACGCCTTTTGGAGTTACATCTATAAGCAGTAAATGATTATCTGAACCACCAAAACATAATTTATAGCCAAGTTGGTTGAATTCTGTTTCCAGAACTTTTGTATTCTTTTTTATCTGTTTAACATATTCTTTAAATTCCGGTTCCATCGCTTCTTTAAAAGCGATAGCTTTGGCGGCAATGTTATTTTCGTGGGGGCCGCCTTGAAATCCAGGGAAAACAGATTTATCTATATCTTTAGCAAATTTTTCTTTACACATAATCATGCCGCCGCGGGGGCCGCGCAGAGTTTTATGAGTAGTGGTAGTGACAATATCAAAGATTGGTACCGGGTTATTCATTTCGCCGCCAGCGATCAGTCCGGCAATATGGGCAATGTCAGCCATAGTAATAGCGCCCACTTCATCAGCAATCGCTTTTATTTTTTCGTATTCAATTTCTCTTGAATACGCAGAGTAGCCGACCAAAATTATTTTTGGTTTATGTTCCAAAGCCATTTGGCGCAAATTATCTAAATCAATTAGGCCTTCAGCATTGGTCTTGTAGCGGACAAAGTTGTAGATTTTGGCCATGTAAGTTACCGGATGGCCGTGAGTAAGATGGCCGCCATGAGATAAGTCCATGCCTAAAACGGTATCGCCAGGTTTGAGCAAAGCAAAATAAACTGCCACGTTAGCCGGAGCGCCAGAAAGAGGTTGGACATTTACATGTTCCGCGCCAAAAATTTGTTTAGCTCGGTCTATGGCTAATTGTTCAACTTCATCGATAAATTCACAACCGCCATAGTATCTTTTTCCCGGGTAGCCTTCGGAGTATTTATTTGTCAAAACTGAACCGAGAGCTTCCAGCACAGCAGGGGAGACAAAATTTTCGGAAGGGATCATTTCCAGTCCTTCTTCTTGGCGTTTTTGTTCGCGTTTGATGCTTTGGTAAATATCAGAATCAAAATCTTTTAAGTTTTGAGTGTGCATAAAAATAAATAAAAAGTTAGGTCGGTTTATTAAAATAAAAGTTTAGAGAGATCTAATTAGATCATATACATTTTGCGCGCAGTTATCAGGTAAATTATTTATATCATGCCAAGCCCAATCCACAGTATCTTTTCCTGGTTTTATTTCTCCGATTCTTTTTGCTAAATAGTGAATAAGAATAATGACTCGGCCATTTTGGTGCAACATTATTGGTTTGAGTGGTTTTATTATTTCTATTTTTATGCCCATTTCTTCGCCAACTTCACGGTGGCAGGCGTCTTCTAAGCTTTTATCAAACTCTTCTACTTCGCCGCCAGGGAACATCCATGGTGTAATGCCGCCTTGTTTTTGTTCGCGGTTAAGCAAAACTTTGTTATCTTCTATTATAACCGGCCCGGAAGCAATAATGGAATTTAGTGGTAGCTGCATACTATTTATAGTACTATTTTTTCAAATTCTTTACCATATAGGTATTTTCCAGCTTATAGCCGAATTTTTTGTAGTATTCCCGGACGCCTACGCCAGAAATAACAGCCAGTTGATAGGCTTTATTTTGGCGGCAAATTTTTTCGGCTTCCGCAATCAGTTTTCTGCCCATGCCAATATGCTGGCTGGCGCCTTTAGATTTTTTGCCAATATTAATCAACTGTCCGTAAGTATGCAGTTCGCGAATAAAAGCTGGATAGCCCATTTTATCCAAAGCAGCGGCGCTAATACCTTCACTCGGCAAGCCTTTATATTGGATTATTTTTTCTTTAGTTTTATCTTTTGTTAAAACACGCAAACGGCAAAAAGCATAGACAATATCACGGTTTTTATCTTCAAAACTCAAAAAGTATTCTTTACCGCCGCTAGCTTCGTATTCATCCACAAATAGTTTTGGTTTATGATTAAAACCTTCCTCAAAATGTTGATGGCCAACTTCTCGGCAGCGCAAACAATTGCATTTTAGGCCTTCTTTTTTCATTTCGTCCTGGATTACTTGGCGTAAATTGGTCATGGTGTTGCCGGCTTGGATATGATGGCCGGGAATGTCGCGAATCAAACGAGAGATGCGGACATATCTTGGCACCTTGGCTTTAAATTTTTTAAGTATGTTTATCAATTCGCGGTCTGAATAAGTTTTGTATTCACCTCGTTTTAGCCAATCATAAAGTTCGGAAGTTTTAATAACTGTACAGGGGTAAATTTTAATCATGTCTGGGCGGTACTGGGGTTCGTCAAAAATTTCCAGCATCATTTTTAAATCTGTTTTGGGGGTGGCTCCAGGCAGCTGAGGCATTAAATGAAAGTCTACTTTAAATCCATAATCTTTCAGCATACGAGTAGCTTGTTTGACTGCGCCAACACCATGGCCGCGCTTAGTTATCTGGAGAATTTTTTCGTTAGTGTGCTGTACGCCCAGTTCTAGTCTGGTTGTGCCCATTTCGCGCATAGCGGCAATTGTACCTTTGTTGATAAAATCGGGTCGAGTTTCGATAGTTAAACCAATGATACGATGCTTAGCTGTTTCATTTCTTTTTTGAATTTTAAAGCTAAGTTTACGCAGTTCATCCAAAGGAAGCATTTCATCAACTTGGCTATTTTCAAATTTGGCATTATTGCAAGCTTCAAAACATCTGGCAATAAACCAGTATTGGTATTTAATCGGATAAGAATTCCAAGTGCCACCTTTGATAATTAATTCCACTTTATCAGTTGGGTGGCCATTGTTTTTTAAAGCCAGCAATCGTTGGAAAACTTGTTGGTAGGGATCAAAAGCTAAGCCTAAAGCGCGAGCTGCCGCTGGTTCATCAGCCAGGTAACTTTTTGGCATACGGGCTTCGGTCGGGCAATAAATACATTTGCCAGGGCAGGGAAATGGTTTGGTCAGAACAGTTATTATGCTGACGCCGGACAAGCTGCGCACTGCTCGGCGCATAAGTATTTTTTCTAAAGCTGGACTTTTTTTAATCTTGTGCTGCTTGAGTAATTTATGATATGATTTGAGCAGTTCAGGCTTGGTGGGAATGTTTGTTTGATGATTTTTTTCTTGACGTAAAATATTTCTTAAGGTATCGCCAAAATCTCCCGCTGTTTGCGGAAGATTAGCCAAAAGCTGCTTGATCATTGAATCAGTAATAGACATATTATGCTAGGCAAAGATACAGCTGAGATTATACATAAAACCCGGGAAGATTACAACCGGATAGCCAAACATTTTTCTGTTACTAGAGAATATGCTTGGCCGGAGTTTAAATATTTTAGCAGCTTTATAAAAGATGGCCAAAATATTCTAGATTGGGGTTGCGGCAACGGACGAATGGTTTTTTGTTTGCAAGGTAAAAAAGTAAAGTATTACGGCCTAGATCAAAGCAGCGGATTGATTAAAATAGCCAGAAAAAAGTTTGCCAATGAGGTAAAAAACGGGGTCGTAAATTTTGTTTGTACAGGATCACGAGATAAAAAATTTCCGGCAAGTTTTTTTGATCTGGTATTTATAATTGCTGCTTTATTTCATCTCCCTGATGAGCAAAGCCGGTTGGCACTTTTGCAGAAAATTCATAAAGAAATGAAGGTTGGTGGTCAACTGGTGGTAATGGTTTGGAACTTAGCTAGCGACTGGGCCAAAGTAAAAGCCAAAAAAAGCTGGGAAAAAATAGGGGAGAATGACTTTTTGATTCCTTGGAAAAATCCCGAAGGTGAAGTATTGGCCGAAAGATACTATCATCACTTTACTCCACAGGAGTTAAAAAACTTATTGGTTAAAGCCGGGTTTAAAGTAAAAAAATTAAAGTTTATGAAAAACGGCACTTGGACAGATGATAAGGGTGGCCAAAATTTAATCGCGGTAGCTGTTAAATAAAAGGTAGTCTTTGTAAATTTAAAACCCGTCGCCTGACTGGGAATTAGTCTTGGCGACGGGGGACAGAAGAGCCGTTTGTTTCGTGGTAGGGAAGCGCTAGCAGGCTTAGGATACAATTTGTAACCGTACTAGACAGAAAGTCGCGCTCCATAGCAGTTCTTCTGGTAACTTCATGTGGCACCACCAAGGATTTGATTCTTGGTAGTTCATTGCTCGGATGAGCCCATCGTTGCTCCATAAAGGAAAAATAAAGCTAAATGGTTGGAGATCTTCGGGAATTTGATCTCTATGCCGGAAAAGGAGCTGGCCGCTTCCTCGTCCCATATCCGCGCTAACCGCTCTTCCACGATTGATCAGTGTTTCCGTGCTGATGGCGCGTTCGGTTTTGGCATGGGCGTCATAGACGTCACATGTTATTGCCACGCCATCCGGTGTCCTGAGAAGGAAGCTTGCGAAGATCCTTGGAATGGCAATCGGGGGAATAGTTGGCAAGGGCGGTTTTTTTTGAGTTCGGACAGCTTTGCTTGTTTGCATGACGGATTTCCTCCGGTTGTTAAAAACAATTGTGCCGAAGCTGTAATAGTTGTATCATAAAAGGTAATCTTGTCAAAGGTTTAAAGTTTTAATGTTTTTGTTTTATGTCTGCTCAAACGTATCTTTGGATTTTGTTCGCGGCCATCATTGTTATTTTTTTGGCGTTGGATTTGGGTTATTTTAATCGGAAAAGCCACAAGATAGAATTAAAGCCGGCTTTAAACCAGTCTTTGTTTTGGATAGGAATTTCTTTAGCATTTAGTTTTTTAATTTTTATTTTTCTTAGCAAAGAGTTATCGGCGGAGTTTTTAAGCGCTTATATAACGGAAAAAATGTTGTCGGTAGACAATCTGTTTGTAATCATGTTGATTTTTAGTTATTTTAAATTGGAAGAAAAGTATCATCATCGGGTATTATTTTGGGGGATAATGGGCGCTATAGTTTTTCGAGCCATATTTATTAGCGCTGGTTCTTATTTAGTGAGCCAGTTTCATTGGATATTATATATTTTTGGCGGCTTACTGGTATATACGGGGGTTAAATTATTAGGCGACAAAAAAGAGGAACATGTTGATTTTAGCAATAATAAAATAATTAAATTTGCGCAGAAAATTCTGCCTTTTTCCGCCAATCATCATGAGGGAAAGTTTTTCCTTAAAGAAAATGGCAAACTGTTTTTTTCTTCGCTTTTTTTAGTAATGATTCTGGTAGAGGTAACTGATATTGTCTTTGCGACTGATTCTATTCCGGCAGTGTTTTCTATATCGCAAAATTCATTTATAGTTTTTACTTCCAATATTTTTGCTATTATGGGTCTGAGGGCTCTGTTTTTTCTGATCGAAAATATCTTGCGCCGTTTCCATCACCTGCAAAAAGGTCTGGCCTTTATACTTTTATTCATCGGTTTAAAGATGCTGCTGGGTATATTTGGTTTAGAAATATCTTCTTTTATATCTTTTGCAGTCATTATGCTGGCTTTGGCGACATCGATGATTTTGTCGGCAATTTTTCCGAAAAAAATTTAAGCTGGTTTAGGGGTTGACTTTTATCTAAAATAAGAGTACAATAGCCTGCTTGAGATTTAACTCATTTATAGAAATTATGAAAAATTTTCATCGAGGCGACAAGTCTGGCGGCGGCAGAGATCATAAAGGTTTTGGCAAGAGAAATTCCGGCGGCCATGGCTTTGGCGGTGGCAATAGGGGTTTTGGCGGCAGAGACGGTGAAAGACCAAATATGATGTTTAAGGCGGTCTGCAGCCAGTGCGGCAAAGATTGCCAATTGCCTTTTAAACCAAATGGCAACCGACCAGTTTTTTGCAGCACCTGTTTTGAAATCCAAAAAAATGAAAACCCCGACAGATCAGAAAGAAAGAGTTTCAGTAAGCCTAAATTTGAGGATAAAAAATTGTTTGAAGCGGTTTGCGGCAACTGCGGCGATAACTGTTTAGTGCCGTTTCGTCCGTTTCCTGGCAAGCCAGTTTTTTGCAAGAAATGTTTTGATAAAGATGATAAGGTTGTAAATCATACTATTGTTAAAACTGATAATAGTAATAATAAAAATTTCGAACAGCTTAAATCTGAGATTGAAATGATTAATATCAAGCTGGATAGAATTTTGCGAGAGCTGACCCCCAAAGAAGATCGTGAAGAAATCGAAGAAGAAGTTGAAGAAATCGTAAAAGAAGCTCCTAAAAAAACTGCTAAACCTTCCAAAAAATCAACTGCCAAAAAGAAAAAATAAGATATAATAAAAACACTGTTCTACTTGGAGCGGTGTTTTTGTTTAAGTTGCATAAAATATGCTAAAGTATAATATATGAAAAATTCTTATACAGTTTATATTGTCGAATGCGCGGACAAGACTCTTTATACTGGCTGGACTAATGATTTAAGCAAAAGAATTTACGCGCATAATAACTCGGCTACGGGAGCCAAATATACCCGAGGCCGCCGCCCCGTAAAGTTGGTATATAAAGAAGTTGTGCCGAGTTTAAAAGCTGCTCTAAAAAGAGAAGCTGCTATTAAACGATTGTCTCGGAAAGAAAAAATGGTGTTAGTTGGATTTGTTTGTTGACGTTTTTATTTAGGTGTATAATGTTATTCAAGGGGAGGGTCGAACCTTTTTTAAACAACTAAAATAATTTATATGTCATTAAATTGGAAAATAATCTTGCCGATTATCGTCCTTGTTATCGGGGTCGGCGCGGTAATAAAATATAAAAATAGTTATCCAAGGCCAGCAGCAGAAAATTTGCAAACCCAGCAGCAGGAATCAGAAGAAAAATATTCATACGACCAGAATTCGCCGCCGCTCACCGACGCGGAAATAAACGCTTTTGTGAAGGCTGCCAGCATTGAATCGGCTGTTGAGACTGAAGAAGAAAAAGATAGTGTGTTAGTAACTTCGGATAATCAAGCTTTAAATAATTTTAATAATTTATAGTTTTAGAGAAAGTTCTTTAATAGTATTTTCTCAGCAAGCTATAGCATAAGACATAATATATATGTACCATCAAGTCTCCAAAAGGGCAGTCGGTTTAGCAATGACATTTGCTTTGTTGGCCAATGTGGCAGCATTGCCTGTTTTAGCCGAAGAAACAGGTTCTGCTTCTACTGTGGTAAAAACCAGATCAGAAGTTAATTTTTGTACTCGTTTAGAACAGTCTTCTACCAAACTAGACAGTAACATGGCTGATCGAACAAAAAAATTAGACGATCAATCTAATTTAAGAAATACTAATTTAGAAAAAAATCGCTCTGATCGCGATGAAAAGTTAACTGAACAGAGATCTAATTCTGATAAAAATGTTGCTGAGCGTTACGCTAAAATGGAAGGCAAAGCAAAAAATGATGCTCAAAGAATCGCTCTAGAAAATTTCCATACAGCCATGCTAGCTGCTCTTAACACCAGAAAAGCGGCTTTTGATGCTGCTCGGACCACTTTTCGAGCCGGTATAGATGAAGCGATTGCTGCTCGCAAAGCTGCTATACAGTCTGCCGTAAGATCTTTCCAGACAGCTTTAAAAGATGCTGAAACAAAAGCTAAAGCTGATTGTGCGGGTGGAGTTGCTCCGGCAACTGCTAAGACCAATTTTGAAACTGCTGTCAAAACTGCTCGGGAAAAATTTGCGGCTGATCGCAAAGCGGTAGAAAGATTAGGTGTTAATTTAAAAACATTAACTGACGCGCGCAAAACAGCTCTAGACAAAGCTCGGGCTGACTTTAAAGCTGCCGTTGAAAAAGCTACTAAAGACCTAAAAGCTGCTTTGCTGGCAGCTAGACCAGTTAAAACAATTAATAAAGATGGTGATCACAAGACAACAACAACTGTTAGAAATGACGACAATCAAAAAACAGAAGAACCTAAAGAAGTTAAGCCGGAACATGAACCTAAAAAGGTTGCCTTACAAATTGTCGGCTCTGCTTTTCAACCACTAAGTCAATCTGTGGTCAAAGGCGATACGGTTGTTTGGACAAACAATGATTCTGTACCTCACACTGTAACGGCGGCTGACGGATCATTTGATAGTGGCACTATCTCTCCGGGAGCTTCTTATAGTCACACTTTTACTTCAGTTGGAACTGTTAGTTATTCTTGCGCGTTTCATCCTTCAATGCATGGCAGTGTAACTGTAACTGAGTAGTAAATTTACAGTTATGTTTATAGCCCGCCTGAAACAATCGCTAAATATTAAATATTTCATGGCGGGCTATTTGTGCCTGTTGGTATTATTGGCATCTTTTTACTTTAAAGACTTGGTAATTTTTGCGGATGGAATTTTATTGGTAGCGCTTTATACTGGTTTTGATCTTTTATGGACCTATGCCCGAGACCGAGTCTGGTATTTGCCGACATCAGCTTGGATATCCGGTTTTGTTTTAACAATTGGCGCTTTTCCTAAACCGCCGCTGTTAGTTTTAATCGTTCTTCCTTTACTGGCCGTAGCTTCAAAACAGCTGCTGCATTTTGGTAAAAATCGTCATTTGTTTAATCCGGCTGCTTTTGCTTTGGCAGTAATAAGTTTGTTTAATCCAGCTGTTTCTTGGTGGGCCGTGGCCGGAGCAGTATTGCCTACAATTGCCGGTCTGCAAAAATTAGATTTGGGAATGTGGTTGTTTTTGTTTACATTTTTTGCGGCTCTAATTATTTTGTGGAAACAAAATCGTTGGCATATTACTTTGCCTTTTTTATTTTCTTATGCTTTTTTTATCGGAGTGTTTTCTTTGGTTAACGGCGTAGTTTTGGGCAGGTTGCCGAATGTCCTTTTTTTTCAGATAGCCAATGGCGCAGTTCTTTTCTTTTCTACGGTAATGGTGATTGAGCCGATTACTTCAACTTTTTCAACTAAGCGGCAGGAAATATTATATGGAGCGATGGTTGGTCTGGCAGCTGTAGTGATAATTTATTTTTCTCGTAAGTTTAATTTGGTTAATTTAGACCCGTTGGTTTTTGGACTTTTAAGTGGAAATTTAATAGCCGGACTTATGTTTTTGCCGGCCCGAAAATTAGCTAAGAATTCATCTGTTAAAAAAGGCTGTTCAAGTTGTGTTGATTGCAGTTGCAAAGAAGCTGCGCCGGCAAAAATTTCCAGAGAGCCCTCTTATTGGTTTAGAGATGTGCCGGACCAAAATCGGTTTCCGGTTTTACAAGGTGATAAAGAATTTGATGCCGTAATTGTGGGTGGCGGTATTGCCGGTGTAGCGGTGGCATATTTTTTGGCAAAAAATGGCTTGAGCGCGGCGGTGCTTGAAGCCGGCACTATCGGCAGCGGTGATTCCAGCTATACTACCGCTTGCGCTACTCGTTTTCTTGATTCGGTTGATGCCAGTTTAAAAGCTTGGGAAAGCAGCGCCGAAGCTATCGCGATGCTGAAAAAAATAGTTGAAGAAGAGAATATAGATTGCGATTGGCAAGATGTTGATACGATCTGTTTTTCTCGGGAAACAGATAAAAAATCTTTGAATAATTTTTTGGCCACAGCGCAAAAATTTCAATCTAAGGACAGCTCAATTGAATATTTAGTTAAAGATGAAGCCAGCGCTTCGGTTGGTGTTCCCGTATCGGCAGCTTATCAAAAAAAATCCGCTGAAGGCATGTTTCATATGCGCAAGCTTTTAATGGCTTTGGCAGAAAGAGCAATAAAAAACGGAGCTTTATTTTTTGAAGATAGCGAGGCTACTAATTTTACTTTTGGTGATCAGGTCGTAGTTAAAACAAAAAAGGGGGGTATCAAGGCAAAATGGCTTATTGTCGCCACTGGTTTGCCGCCAGTAAAGTTTTTTCCGGCAGTTAGCAAATTGCTGCGCAGTGCAGTTAGTTATGTTATTGATGTAAAGTTTGCAGAAAAACCGCCGTTTGCTAAAGCATTTTTTTGGGATGATCAAGATCCATACCATTATTTTCGTTCAGTTGCTGAAAATGAATTTATTTTGGGCGGTGAAGATTGGAAAACAAATAGCTCTAAGCCGGATTTAAATCCGCATTTGCAATTGGAAAAATGGTTTAAAAATCTTGTTGGCAGACAGGCATCGTTTAAAGTAGTTAATAGTTGGCAAGGTTCACTTTTTTATACGCCAGATACTTTGCCTCTGGTCGGGCCTCATCCGAAATACGGAAAAAATATTATTTTTTTAACTGGCTGGGCTGGGAACGGCACAGCGCAAGGTGTTTTTGCGGCTAGTATGGCAGTTAGTATTATTCAGAAAAAAAATAATCCTTATTATCATCTGTTTGCCTGCGATCGCAAGTTGTCTTGGCCAGTTGAAAATAATTCAGGTAATTTGTCTGTTTTAGCAAGTGTTGAGACTGGCGCGCTGGCAAAAGAATATTTAGAAAATAAAGGCAAAATTTTGGAAGTGGCCGGGCAAAAATTAGCGGTGATAAAAACTAACGGGAAGATCAAAGCTTTTTCAGCTCTCTGTCCACACCTTGGCTGTGCTGTTGGCTGGAATGACACCGAAAACACTTGGGATTGCCCTTGCCACGGGTCACGTTTTGAGTCTGATGGTTCACTTAAGAATGGTCCGGCTAAACGCGGGCTTGATCCGGTGGAAATTAAGCTAGAAAATGATCAGATTAAAATTGTTTAAAGTTGAAATTTTCTATTGAAAAAACTTTCATCCCAATGTAACCTACAGTAGGTTGAAAGCCATATCTTTATTCATTAGATAACCAATAATTTTGAACCAATATGGAAAGTTTGTGCGCAGTATGTGGGAAAAATCATCCTACCGGAGCATGTGTTGACCAGTCAAGAAAAGAAGTAGAGCAAAACGCTGAGCGTCGTTTGCCAGGAATTAACAAAACAGAAGGTAGAGGGGGATTAAAAGGACTTCTTAATAAAGATAAAAAACTTTTAACTGTATTGGACGTTTTACAGATGGATGCAATTGCAGAAAACACCCAGCGAGATTCAGATGCTATGCTTAGAGCGCAAGAGGCGGAAACAGAAAGAAAACAAAGAATGTATAAGCGTGGTCCAGAGAATAATTCTGCCGAAATAAAAGAGCAGAACCTTCAGGCTTTTGTTGCCACTCATGAGCCTTGGCTGATTGCCAAAAAAGATAGCGCAGGCATAGATACCCATGATTTATTGGTAAGATTGGGGCTTGAACCAAAGCCAGCCGGATCAGATTTTAAGGCATTTGCTAAGCTGTTTTATGAAATTGAGCCTCCAGCAGGCTGGTCTAAAACCACTGATAATTATGATACTGAAGTCAGAGA
Organism: Candidatus Udaeobacter sp.; assembly: GCA_035473115.1. Lineage (GTDB taxonomy): Bacteria > Patescibacteriota > Patescibacteriia > Magasanikbacterales > GWA2-37-8 > XYD2-FULL-39-9. Next base: position 111,202 of record DATION010000006.1, read on the forward strand.
TGAAGATGGTAATATAGTTTTGGAACAGTTTTTTAAAGGCGCATTGTCAGGTATGAAAGCAGAATTAAAAACTTTATCACCTGTCAGTGAGTCCACACAAGAAATTAAAGCTAGAAAATTACCAAAGAATTTTGTTGACAGACTGGCGGCTTTGGAAAAAATGAAGAATGACAAGCAGGATCAGGAATTATATAAAATCACAATCGGCAGATTAGCAGAGATGGCCGCAGGTAGGCTAGAAGCCGGGTTTAAAACCGGTGCTTATAACGGCTGGCAAGAGGCAGATTTTTTGGAATTGCTAAAACAGCTAGGAGAAGAGCGGGTTGGGTAAAAGCAGAGATGAATTTGAAAGTGCAATTAGGGCATTGACAAAAAGGTCATTTTGTGGTATGATATATTCATCAAAAATCTCCCAGGTGGAAAAATAGTCGACTCCTACCGGCGATTAATTTATTCATTATATTTTTTATTATGACAGGTGTTATAAAAACATTAGTTGTAGAAAAGAATTTTGGTTTCATCACTCCAGATGACGGTTCGAAAGATATCTTCTTTCACGCTACCGCTTTGAGTGGTATCCAATTTTCTGAATTAAGACAAGGTGACAGAGTGTCATTTGACGTTGAAGATTCAGAAAAAGGCCCTCGCGCTGCAAACGTTGTTCGCGCTTAATAGGTCTAAATCTACAAACAAAAAATCCTCTTTAGAAGAGGATTTTTTGTTGTTTTTTTATTAAGCTTTCTTTGTTTTTATTAGGGCAGTTAAAGCTATTAAGGTAGCAATAACGCTGAGCCAAATTGCTATATTTGTTTTTAAGTTCTCTGAGGTAGTGTTTGAGTTGACAGAGGTCGTAGGCGTTAAGTCATCGATCACTTCTGTTTTTGAGAATGGTCCAAACTTAGAAAAATCCATTTTATCATTACTGTTTTTAGTTTGGGTTTGGTTGGGGTCTTGGTCCCAAGAAATTACTGTGCCGTCCGCGTAGGTCTGATAGACCTTCCAATTTAAAACAGTTGGCTGGCTTGGCACTTTGGCGCTAAAGACAAATTCATCACGCTGATCGGCAGGAACTCTGCCGCCACTCCAAATTATCTCGGTTATTTTTTGTTCATCAACCATCCTACCGTCATCATCTTTGGTTTTGTTTCCCGTGATCTGTTTTTTGAGTTCAATTTTCCAGCCCGGTTTTACATTAGGCATGATAAAGCTTAAGCCTTCAGGCAAAACCAGACGAACTTTAGTGGTAGCCACCGGTTTTTCTGATGGAATTCCTAAATTAAAAGTTTGAAATTTGCCAATTCCAGCTGTATTTGGTTTTACCACCGCGTGGGCCATGGCTTGGTTAGCAAAGAGTAATGATGCTGCTAGAATTCCCAGTCCAACTATTTTTTTATTCATACTTTCATTTATTAGTAAATATCTTTTTTGTTAAATATATTATAGCTCCTAACATTACAGTAGTTGCCGCATAAAATAACCAGTTTATTTGGGCAGATGATTTTACTGCGGTAGAATCTTTATCTAATCGAATGTCATAGGCTAAGTTAAAACTTTGAAAACTGTTGGTTTGGATTGGAGTGCCGGTAAGTTTAATAGTGTAAATTCCTTTATGCGGAAAAGTATAGGTAATTGCCGGGGCAAAAATACCTTTATAGGATGATCTGCTTTTGGAAAGAGGGGAGGAAAATATTATTTTATTAGTGGTTAAGTCTGTAATAGAAGCAATACAATTACAGTTATCCGGTACAAATGTTTTTTTGGCATCAGTAATTAAAAATAGCAGATCGGCCGGCTGGCCAACTATTGGGTCATCATCGGGGTTGATATGCAGCAGTGCATAAATTGAACCGTCGGCCATTAGCTCATGAGCTTGAGCGGGGGAGCAAAGAAAAAATAAACTTGCCCATAACAAAACTATGAAAGTGGTAAGTTGTTTATGCATATGGTAATTTTATAATCTACTACAAATTGTAGTAGATATTTCAAAGTCTGTCAAAATATTTTATCCCCAATATTTTATTTGCACCTAAATGGCTTGCTCTTTCGTATATTTATATAGTATAATATTAGCTATAATAATTAAACTTAATATTTTATATGAAGGCTAAAAAGATAATTCTCTCGGTTTTTTTGGTTTTGGTCGTGGCTGCTTATGCTGTTTATCAGCGTTTAGGCGGTTCATCTCAGTCTAATACTCGTACTACAGAAACAAACACCAATACTAATACAAACAACAATCAAAATAATCAGGTTGCCTATAAAGACGGCGAATATACCGGAACTGACGCAGACACGATTTTTGGCAAAGTACAAGTTTCTGTATTGGTTAAAGATGGCAAAATTGTCGATGTTAAATTTTTAGATTTTCCTAAGGATCAGCTTACTTCCAAAAGTATCAGTAATCACTCTTTGCCTATTTTAAAGACCGAAGTGATTGCCGCTCAAAATGAGAATGTTGATATTGTTTCCGGAGCTACCCAGACTAGCGAAGGCTTTAAACAATCTTTGGCTTCAGCTTTAGTAAAAGCAAAATAAGTAGAATAAATTTTGTGCTCAAACAAACCAGACTGTTAATGGGCATGCCTATTACCGTAGAAATTTGCGATTTGTCCGCTAATTCAGAAGCGGTAGATAAAGTTTTTGATTACTTTGATTACGTGGACAAAAAATTCAGTACTTATAAAGACGATAGCGAGATAAGCGGAATTAATAATGGAAAAATTCGGGAGAAAGATTATAGCGCTGACATGAAAGAGGTTTTTGGGCTTTGCGAGCAGACAAAAAAAGAAACAAACGGATATTTTGATATCCAGTTGAAAAATAAAACATACGACCCGTCAGGCTTGGTAAAAGGCTGGGCAGTTTATAATGCCGCCGAAATTTTACGTAAACTTGGCTTTAATAATTTTTACGTCGAAGCCGGAGGTGATATTCAGGTGAGTGGCCAAAATAGCCAAGGCCAAAATTGGCGTATTGGCATCCGCCATCCTTTTAATGAATCGCAAATAATCAAGACTGTCTCGTTAAGTAGCGAAGGCGTAGCCACTTCCGGAACTTATATTCGCGGCCAGCATATCTATAACCCATACGATGACAAAAAACCGATTACGGAAATTGTCAGTTTGACCGTCATCGGGCCAAATATTTATGAAGCTGATCGGTTTGCTACAGCGGCTTTCGCTATGGGCAAAAAGGGGATTAATTTTATTGAAAGTTTAAAAAATTTAGAAGGGTATATGGTGGACAAAGACGGTGTGGCTACTATGACCAGTAATTTTGAAAAATATTTAGCTTAGTGAGTGTTTAAATTATATGCTTAAATTCATTGATCAATTCCTGAATCGGATCACGATGTATCGGTTGGTTCTTTATTATGTATCCGGTCTGTGGGTGATCGCATTTATTTTCAGTTTATTGCACATTTTGCCGCATGCGCCGTTTGATTTGTTAGTCTCGGCTATAATTATTCACGCTGTCGGTTTTTTAGTTAATGCTATTTTTGCTCGTATTTTTCAGGTTCCCAGCAATCTGGAATCAGTATATACGACCGGCTTTATTCTGGCTCTCATTATTTCTCCGGCCCAGCCGTTTAGCCGGCTGTTGTTTTTGGGTTTAGCCGCAACTCTGGCTATGGCTTCAAAATATATTATTGCGATTAATAAAAAGCATCTGTTTAACCCGGCAGCTTTTGCCATCGCATCTGCAGCTATTGTCGCCGGACAATCAGCCAATTGGTGGGTGGGCAATCTGTATATGGCGCCATTTGTTCTGCTCGGAGGATTTTTAATGGTCAAAAAATTGCGCCGCTGGGATTTGGTTTTAAGTTTTTTTGTAGTCGCTATTGCTGTTATCTCAACCTCTTTCTTTTTAAAGAAAAGCGATATGATGCTGATATTAAAAGAGGTTCTGTTTTATTCGCCGATGTTCTTTTTTGCCTGTGTGATGCTTACCGAACCGATGACTACACCGCCATCGAGAAACTTAAGAATAATTTATGGCGCTTTGACCGGTTTTTTGTTTGCTCCGTTTATGCATCTGGGGTCAATTTATTCAACGCCCGAATTAGCTCTTTTGGCCGGTAATATTTTTGTGTATATTGTCAGCCCAAAGTATAAATTAATTTTAGAATTAAAAGAAAAAGTTTTAATTGCTCCGGATGTGTATGATTTTTTGTTTAAGCAAGATAAAAAAATGGTATTTAAGCCGGGCCAGTATATGGAATGGACTTTAGGGCATGAAGACCAGGATTCCAGAGGTATGAGACGGTATTTTACAATTGCTTCTTCTCCGGCCGAAGAATATTTAAGAATGGGTGTAAAATTTTATCCTAATGCCAGCAGTTTTAAAAAATCTATCTTGCATCTGGAACCAGGCGACAAGATTATTGCTTCTCAACTGGCCGGTGATTTTGTTTTGCCTAGTAATAAAGATAAAAAATTAGTTTTTATAGCCGGCGGTATTGGCATTACTCCTTTTCGGAGCATGGTAAAAGATCTTTTGGATAGAAAAGAAAAAAGAGATATAATTTTGATTTATTCAAACTACAGACCAGTCGATATCGTTTATCGAGATGTTTTGGATCAGGCCGAGCGAGAACTGGGAATTAAAACAATTTATACGGTGACAGATTTGGCATCTTGTCCGGATGATTGGCCATGTGAACGAGGTTTTATTGATGAACAAAAAATTATGCGTTTAATCCCGGATTATAAAGAAAGAACTTTTTATCTATCCGGTTCTCATTCAATGGTAGTTGCGTTTGATGAAAATCTGCGCAAGATAGGAATTAAAAAAATGCAGATTAAAAAAGATTTTTTCCCTGGGTTTGTTTAATTTTTTCAGCTGCCAATGAATACTGATTCAGATGAAAAATTAGTAGCTTTGTATCTGCAGGGAGATGAATCTGCTTTGCGAATTTTAGTACAAAAATATACCAGTGGTCTTTATAACTTTACGGCTCAGTTTGTCGGTTACGGACAAAACGCCGAAGACGTAGCTCAAGAAGCTTTTATAAAAGCTTGGAAAAGTTTATCTAAATTTGATTTGACTAAAAAATTTAAACCGTGGCTTTATCAAATTGCCAGAAATTCGGCAATTGATTTTTTACGTCAGCGCAAATTAACTATTTCTTTGTCTGATACTTTGGCCGATGATGAAACCAAAAATGAAGCGGATTACTTGGTAGATCCGGCGCCCTTGCCGCTAGCGCAATCAATAAATTTGGAAACAAAAGAAGCTGTACAAAATTTAATTAAGTCTTTGCCGTTAATTTATGGCACAGTACTAAAATTATATTACCTAGAAGAGTTTTCTTTGCCAGAAATTGCCCAAGTTTTAGGGGAACCTTTAGATACGATCAAGAGCCGTCATCGCCGCGCTCTGCTAAGATTAAGAAAATTAACCGCTGAATCTAAATTGTTTAGCTAAGCCTGATGCTGCACCTTAAATGCTTTTATTAGCGTACTATTAAGTATATGGACAAGTTTGAGCAAATTATCCGTTCTGCCATAAGTAGTGAAAGCGTTGCCAGCCAGCCGCCTGGTTTTTTGGCTGAAAAAATACTAATAGCTATTGAAAATAAGAGACGTTTTTATGTTTTGGCTAAGTTGATAATCTATAGTTTTAGTACGCTATTTTTTTTAGTCGGTTTGATATTGATTTGGCAGGCAGAAAAAATAAATATTATAAATTCGCCGGCTGTTAATTTATTGTCTTTACTGTTTAGCGATTTTGCGGTGGTTGTTAGTTATTGGCAAGATTACGCCTTATCTTTGATAGAATCTTTTCCGGTTGTGTCGGTGGTTGCCGTGGCCGTTTTTGTTTGGGCAGTCTGCGCTTCTCTGTGGATGACCGTACGAACTTATTTTTTATTTACTCATCGTTTTATTAAACGCATTCAAGCTTAGCTTTAATTTTAAAATACTATATATGACTAATGACATAAAAAAAATTATTGGGACCAAAGCGGTTAAAATATCCTTAACAATTTTTGCCGCGCTGATTGTAATCATAATTATATTCTGGTTTGGTATGTTGGTAGGATTCCGAAAAGCTTCTTTTAGCTATCAATGGGGGAAAAATTACCGTAATCTTTTTGAAGCCAAATCAGAACATAAATTTTCCCGTGAATTGCGGGGTCGAGGTTTTTTTGACGCTCATAGCGCCGTTGGTTCAGTCATTAAAGTTGATACTAGCACATTAATTATCAAAGGCGATGATAATATTGAAAAAAATATTTTTATTAGCGACCGCACCGTAATTCGCCGAGGCCAAGACAGTGTTATGTTCAATGATCTCAAAGCTGATGACAGAGTTGTTGTGCTGGGTGTACCTAGCAGTACTGGCCAGATTGAAGCCAGATTAATTAGGGTTATTTCTAAACCATAAATTATTTAGATATATTACTATGGTTCATAAAATTGTTGATTGGCTTAAAAAGCATAAAATTTTAGCTCTTGTCTTATTCGTTGCATTACTTTTGGGTGGTAATTATATTTATAAAAAAATAAAAGGAAACGCTAGTCTGACTAGTTATGTTTTGGGTACAGTAACAAAAGGAACTCTGATTAATTCCGTTTCCGGCAGCGGCCAAGTTTCGGTAACTGATCAGGTTGATGTTAAATCAAAAGTGAGCGGAGAAGTGACCAGTGTTTCGGTTGCGCTTGGACAGGATATATCCGTCGGCACCATTTTGGCGTCAGTAGATGCTCGTGACGCGCAGCGGGCAGTGCGTAATGCGCAAACTGATTTGCAAACTGCCAAGCTTGAGCTGGACAAATTACTTGCGCCGACCGATGAGCTGACTTTATTGCAAGCAGAGAATTCTTTGGCGCAGACAAAAGAGTCAGAACAAAAATCCGAAGATGATCTAAAAAAAGCGTATGAAGATGGTTTTAACACTATTTCTAATGCTTTTTTATCTTTGCCTGCCGTTATGACTGGTGTGCAAGATATACTTTTTGCTAACTCTTTTAATTTTAGCCAAGCTAATATAGATTTTTATGCCGGCGCGGTTAAAAGTTACGATGACAGAGTAACTCAATATCGCGATGACGCTTATGATAAATACCAAACAGCTCGCGCGGCTTATGATAAAAATTTTGATGATTATAAATCGGTCACTAGATTTTCTGATACCAGCACTATTGAAAAAAATATTACTGAAACTTATGACACTACAAAATTAATTTCCGAAGCTGTAAAAAGCGCTAATAATTTAATTCAATTTTATCAAGATAGATTGACTGAGCATAATCTTAAACCTAGTTCAATTTCTGTTACTCATATTTCTAGTCTCAATTCTTATACTGGCACTGCCAACAATCACCTTTCCAATTTGTTGGCTATAAAACAGACGATTAAAAATTCTCAGGATTCTATTTTAAATGCCCAGAGAACTATCGCGGAAAAAGAGTTGTCATTGGATAAGATAAAAAATGGTCCAGACGATTTGGATATTCGGGCCAAACGAATAGCTGTCCAGCAGAAAGAAGACGCACTGGTTTCTACTCAGCAAGCTTTGGCAGATCATTATATCCGCGCGCCATTTGCCGGCATAGTTGCCAAATCAGATTTAAAAAAAGGGGATTCAATTTCTTCCGGCAGCGCAGTGATTACTTTGATAACCAAGCAGCATACCGCGCAAATTTCTTTAAACGAGGTTGATGCCGCCAAAATTAAAGTCGGCCAAAAAGTGAATGTAACCTTTGATGCTATTGATGGTCTAAGTATTTCCGGCCAAGTTGCCGAAGTCGATACTATTGGCTCTGTTTCTCAGGGAGTAGTTACTTATAATGTTAAAATTGTTCTTGATACCCAAGATGATAGAATAAAATTGGGAATGAGTGTCAGTGCCGCTATTATTACCGATATTAAGCAAGATGTTCTTATTGTGCCAAGCAGCGCGGTAAAAACTCAAAATGGGGTAAGCTATGTTGAACAGCTTGATCAAACAATTCAAAACCCAAGCAGTCAAGGTGTCACTTCAGCCGTTGCTCCGCACGAGCAGATGGTTCAAGTCGGTGCCTCTAACGATACTCAGACGGAAATAATTTCCGGCCTTAAAGAAGGTGATCAGATCATAGTTAGAACTATCGCTGCTTCTGCAGCCAAACCGGCAACTACTCAGGCGCCAAGTTTATTTGGCGGCGCTGGAGGAGGTAATAGGAATTTTGGCGGCGGAGGTGGAGCTAGAGTTCCAGCAGGGAGATAAAAATAGTTAAGACTGTATATATCTACGGATGTAAACTCATTCTTTATGATTGAAATAAAAAATGTTGTAAAGACATATAAAAGCGGTGATGGCACGGAATTTCAAGCCTTAAAAGGTGTCAGTTTTAAAATTGAAGATGGAGAGTTTGTGGCCATTATGGGGCCATCCGGGTCAGGAAAATCAACTTTGATGCATATTCTTGGCGCTTTAGATACGCCGACAAGCGGCAGTTATTTTCTTGATAATAAAGACATGTCTGCGCTTTCTGAAGATGAACTGGCTGATATTCGCAAAGGAAAGATCGGATTTGTTTTTCAAGCTTTTAATCTTTTACCGCGAGCTACAGTGCTGCGTAATGTTATGTTGCCATTAGTATATAATGGAGTTCATCATACCGAGAGGCAAGAACGGGCGGAAGCTGCTTTAAAGGCTGCCGGACTAGATGAAAGCCGCTTTCACAATCTTTCCAATCAGCTTTCCGGAGGACAGATTCAGCGTGTGGCTATTGCCAGAGCTTTGGTAAATAATCCAGCACTAATTTTGGCCGATGAACCAACCGGAAATCTTGATACCAAAACCGGAGAAATAGTTTTGGGTACATTTCAAAAACTTAATTTGGAACAAGGCCGAACAATTGTTCTGATTACCCACGAACCGGATGTGGCGCAACACGCGCAGCGGATTATTTTTATTAAAGACGGCCAGATTTTGAGTGATTCTAAAAATCATACGCAAAAAATAATTAAGAATTTATAGTATTTAAAATTATTATGACACCAGCTGATTTACTAGAAGAAACTTATTCTGCTCTATCCTCAAATAAGGCTAGATCTTTTTTAACAATTTTAGGAATAGTTATCGGGATTGGATCAGTAATTGCTATGATATCTATTGGCCAAGGAGCCCAGACATCTATCTCGGACCGAATTCAATCCATTGGTTCTGATTTGGTTATGATTACTCCCGGAGCGCAGCGTGGAATTGGCGCTCAAGTCAGTTCTGGCCGCGGCGCGGCGCGTACTCTTACTCAAGAAGATGCCGATGCCGTGGCGAAAGAAATAAGCACAGCCAAAGCTGTGGCTCCGGAAATTTCTGGTCGTTATCAAGTAACTGCCAAAGGAAAAAATACCAACACCTCTGTGGTTGGTGTTTCGCCAACTTATCCCAGTGTTAGAAATTTAGAAGTAGATCAAGGTTCATTTGTTTCCGATCAGAACTTGCTTAGCCTTTCCAAAGTGGCGGTGCTTGGCCCGACAGCCCGTGATGATCTTTTCGGAGCCGATGCGGATGCTATCGGACAAGTAATTCGCATTAAAAATATTGAATTTAAAATTATTGGTATTACTAAACCAAAAGGCGGCAGTGGTTTTGGCAGCCAAGATGATATGATTTTTATTCCGCTTACCAGCGCGCAGCGGTTTTTGGCTGGTGAAAATTATGTCACAACCATAAGTGTGCAAGCAATCAGCTCGGATTCTATGTCTGAGACGCAGCAGCAAATTACCGACTTGTTATTAGCGCGTCATCATATTTCTGATCCGCAATCAGCTGATTTTAGTACGTTAAATCAGGCTGATATTATTGCTACAGCCTCAAGCATTACTGGAACATTTACTATTTTATTAGCAGCTGTAGCCGGGATATCGCTAGTAGTAGGTGGGATTGGCATTATGAATATGATGCTAACAACAGTTACAGAAAGAACCAGAGAGATCGGTTTGCGCAAAGCCATTGGCGCTAAACGTTCTGAAATTAATCTGCAATTTCTGATTGAAGCGATAATGTTAACCTGTATTGGAGGATTGGTTGGTGTAATACCAGGCTGGTCAGTTTCGTTTGGCATCAGTTATTTGGGAATTTTGCAGACTAGTGTTTCTTTATATTCTGTTTTGTTGGCTTTTGGAGTTTCGGCCGCAATCGGGATTATTTTTGGCTATTTTCCGGCGCGACGCGCAGCTGGTCTTAATCCGATTGAAGCTTTACGTTACGAATAAACTTATTTATTAATTTATATATAATATATTAAGTATAAAGGTTCCACCGTATATATTCTCATTCATTCGGAAATACTAAAATACATTTTAGTATTATCCTCATTCATATTGAATATATTAAAATATAATCTTATTCATTCGGAAATATTTTAGCTCGCTAAAATATTTCACTCATTCATTTCGATTATGAAAAAAATGTTGCCAGTGGTTGTTGTTTTATTGGTTTTAATAGGTGGAGGATCTTTTTATGGCGGTATGAAATATGCTGACAGCAAAAGAGCAGCTAGTTTTGCAGCCACTAGAAATAGTGGCGGGTTTAGGAATGCTACCGGAACATTTGGCGGTGGGCGTGGCGCAGCCGCGGGTCGTGGGGGAATGGGCGGTTTTGCTACCGGAGAAATAATTTCTAAAGATAATAATAGTGTAACAATAAAATTACGTGATGGCGGCTCACAGATTGCTTTCTTTTCCAGCTCCACACAGGTTATGAAATCAGCTACCGGATCAGTGGATGATTTAAAGGCCGGCGAAAATGTAATGATAGCTGGCAGCGCTAATTCAGATGGCAGTGTTACCGCTCAAAATATCCAGTTGCGTCCGGCTATGGCCACTTCTTCCGCTAAATAATTAATAAATAAGCAAACAAAAAGAGCATTTGAAGTGAATGCTCTTTTTGTGGTATGATTTAATAAAGTATGCCAAAAATAAATCTAGACAAAGCCTTGATAGAAAAAATAATTAATAAAGCCGAAGCTTTTATTAGTATGCCCAATGGGCTTACAGTTGAGGCAGCTTTTAATAAGGCAGTAACAATATTTTTGGGAGATAAACATGGGGCTTGGGGTGAATATAAAAAAATTGCAAAAGGAATTTATTTAAATAGACAGAAGGAGTTAAAAGAAATAAGGGATAGATCTTTATTAGATGGAGCCAGGGATGCCGCTTTGGCACGCCGAGATGCGGAAGTAGAAGAAGCTGAAAATAATAATGAAGATTTATCACATTTAAAAGGTCGAAGAGAAAGAGAAAATATTGCGGAATTTCCTAGACACACTCGAAAATAAAAAATAATTTATTATAATTTAATATATGGAAAAAATAGAAAAGAAAAAAATTTTATATATAATAGGAGGGGTTATTTTGTTAGGTGTTATTATCTATGCTGTTTTTGTCAACTTAAAGAAATCTGGTAATGATCAAAATATTCCAGCAAATAGCGAACCTGTATCTAGCGGCGAACCAACAGGTAATACTCCAGGCGGCACCGCAAGCAAGCCCGCTTCCGGAACTTCAAAACCAGCTGCTCGATCTTATTTAGATGCTTTAAAAATTTATAGAACATCCGGCTATTATTTTCAATTTTCCGGCTGCAGCGGCAAGCCAGGTTCTTTAACTTTAAAAAAAGGAGTCGAGTTTATGTTAGATAACAGAGATGGCGTAAATCATAAAATAGTGGTTGAAGGCGGACAGACATTTAGTATTGGAGCTTACGGTTTTGCTATCGCTACAGCTCCATCGGCCATTGGTACCCACCATATAACTTGCGACGGCGGTGGATCAGCTTCTATTTTAGTGCAAAAATAATTTATATAAAAATTAGCAAAACAGCTCTGGCTAGAGCTGTTTTGTATTTGCCAAACGATTGTTTTTTTAGTAAAATAACTGCCATGTCTATATCCATTGAAGAGGTAAAAAAGATCGCTCAACTGGCTAGAATTAAGCTAGAACCGGAAGAGGAAAAGCATTATGCCGAAACTATTTCGGTTGTTTTGGATTATATTAAAATTTTAAATGAGGTTGATACGACTGGAGTTGAGCAAACTTACCAAGTGACTGGTTTGGCAGATGTTGTTCGTCAGGATGAGCCAAGTGATTCTATTTTTAAAAAGGAATTAATGGCTCAAATGCCAGAAGTGCAAAATGATGAATTGGTTGTGCCGGAAGTGTTTGCCGAAGTAGAGGAGTCATAATTTTTATGCTAAATGAACTAACAATTAAAGAAGCCGCTGAAGGTTTAAAAAATAAAAAGTTTACGTCTGTGGAATTGACACAGGCTTGTTTGGATAGAATTAAAACAAGAAATAAAGATATAAACGCTTTTATTACTGTTTGTGAAGAATCCGCTTTGGCAGAAGCAAAAGTTGCCGACGCTTTGCTTAAAAGCGGCCAGGCCGGCCCTTTGACCGGTATTCCATTTTCCGTAAAAGATGCTATCTGCACAGCTGAAGTGCGCTCTACCGCCGCGGCAAAAATTTTAGATAATTATGTGCCGCCGTTTAATGCCACAGTAATTGAAAGAATTAGAAAACAAGGGGGTATATTGGTTGGCAAAAATAATTGCGATGCTTTTGGTCATGGCGCCAGCAACGAAAATAGCATGTATGGTCCGGTGCGTAATCCACATGATTTATCCAAAGTTGCCGGCGGGTCATCCGGAGGTTCAGCCGCGGCTGTGGCCGACAATATGTGCCTTTATTCTATTGGCGAAGATACGGGCGGTTCTATTCGCCAGCCGGCCAGTTTGTGCGGAGTGGTAGGTTTGCGTCCCAGCTATGGCCGCAATTCGCGTTATGGAATTATGCAGATGGCCGCTTCATTGGATACAGTGGGTCCGGTAACTAAAACAGTTTATGATGCTGCTTTGGTGATGGAACAGATTGCTGGTAAAGATTCTTTGGATGCCACCACAGCTGACAGCCCAGTGCCAAATTACAGTCAAGAAATTGAAGCCAAAATTGCCGGTATGCGTATTGGCGTGCCGCGGGAATATTTTGAACTGGAAGGTTTAGACGATGAAGTAAGAAAAATAACCGAACAGCAGATCGCTAAGTTAAAAGACTTAGGCTGTAAAATTGAAGAAGTAAGTTTGCCATACACCAAATATGCTGTGGCTGTTTATTATATAACAGTTCCCAGTGAAGACAGTTCAAGCTTAGCCAGAATGGATGGTATTAGATATGGTGTCAGAGCCAAAGGCAAAGATCTTTATGATTTATATGCCAGTTCGCGCACTCAGGGATTCCCCGAAGAAGTAAAGCGTCGCATTTTGATCGGCACTTACGCTTTGTCGGCCGGATACTATGACGCTTATTATAAAAAAGCGGCTGCTGTCCGCACTTTAATAAACAAAGATTTTACAGATGTCTTTAAAAAAGTTGACGCGCTAATTACTCCTACCTCTCCGTTTACCGCTTTTGGTATTGGTGAGAAAAAAGACAATGCGCTGGCTTTGTATTTGGCCGATATCATGGTCAGTCCGGCCTCAATTGCCGGTGTGCCAGCAATTTCGGTTAATGCTGGAGTTTTAAATGGCTTACCGGTTGGTATACAAATTATCGGTCCAAGACTAAAAGAAGAAACAATAATGAGAGTTGGGCACTGGTTGGAAAAATAAAAATAAAATTTAAATAAATAATTATGCCTAAAAATTCAAGCTTAAAAGAAGATTCTCTGTCCAAAGCTGAAGAGGCGGAAAATTTATCAACTGCTGTTACCAGCAGCGCCGGCGCGGTGGTAAATTACCGTGATAGTTGGAGAATTTTTAGAATCATCAGTGAGTTTGTGGAAGGCTATCAATTTTTGGCTGATTTAAAAAAAGAAGTTACAATTTTGGGCTCAGCCCGTATTCCCAGAAATAATAAATATTATAAAATCGCCGAGGATTTGGGTTATTTATTGGGAAAAAATGGTTTTACCACCATCACCGGCGGTGGCCCGGGGATTATGGAAGCAGCTAATAAAGGCGCGTTTGAAGGCGGCGGGCCATCTGTAGGTCTTAATATTCAGTTGCCGTTTGAACAGCGCATCAATCCATACGTAAATAAATCAATCGCTTTTTATTATTTTTTCAGCCGTAAAGTAATTCTAACTTCACCGGCTAATGCGTTTGTATTTTTTCCAGGCGGTTTTGGTACCTTAGACGAATTTTTTGAAGTGGTTGATAATATGGAAATTGGCTATATGCCAAAAGTACCGATAATTCTGGTTGATAGTGAATTTTGGAATCCGATTGTCAGTTTTTTGAAAGCCAAATCATCTCGGGAAGTTCATTCTGTGAGCGAAGAAGAGATAGACAGATGGCATATTGTCGATACTGCTAAGGAAGCCTTTGAGTTTATTAAAGATACTCCGGATGCGCCCCATGTTTGCGAACCAGGTTCTCATAGTCTGTATTGTGAAGGCGGATTGGAATGGAACATTTTTCGGGTAATGGCTGAATTAGTGGACGGTTTTGAATTTTTAACCAAAACATCTCGAGGAGTTACAGTTTTGGGCACAAAGAGTTTGTTAGCCGGCACGCCTTATTACAACGCCGCTTACGAAACCGGTAAAATTTTGGCGCAAAATCAGTTTGCCACGATCACCGGCGGCGGGCCAGGGATTATGGAGGCAGCCAATAAAGGCGCGTTTGAAAAAGGCGGCGTCAGTTTGGGTATAAATATGCGCGTTGAAAAAGGGGAAAGAGTAAATAATTATATTACCAAATCAATTGGCTTCTTTTTTCCATTTGTACGCAAATTAATTATTACTACGCCTTCGGAAGCGTTTATCTATTTCCCGGGCGGCTTTGGCACGCTGCACCAATTGTTTGAAATGCTTACTTTGCAAGAAACAAAAAAAATTGAACCAATTACCACGTTGCTTTATGGTAAAGATTTTTGGCAGCCGCTGGCCGATATTATTCATAACTTACGCTATAAATTTAAAACTATCAGTCAGATTGATGAAGACTCTCTAAAGATTATTAATGATCCGCAAGAAATTTTGCCTTATCTAAAAAAGTAACGCATGATTCCTTTTTTTCAGTTTCAAACTATTGCTCTTGGACCAGTCACTATTTATGTTTGGGGGCTTTTGGTATCTTTGGGAGTGATTTCCGCTATAACCTTTTCTTATTTTTTGGCCAAGAAGTATCTGCTTTCCGGAGAGGTAATTTTGGATATGGCTATTTGGGTGCTGCTCGGCGCGTTTATTATGGCGAGGATTTTTTATGTTTTATTTTACAATCCGGTATACTTTGTAGATAATCCAATGGAAATAATTAAAATATGGAATGGAGGATCTTCGTCACTGGGCGGGTTTGTAGGCGCAGCGGCCAGTTTATGGCTGTTTGCCAAAAAAAGACATTTTAGTTTTAAGGAATTACTGCCATACTTTGATGTGGCTGCGCTGGGGTTTTGGTTGGGTTGGGGAATTGGCCGTATTGGTTGTTTTTTGATTCATGATCACCCTGGCACGCTTACACATTTTATCTTGGGTGTGAAATTTCCAGATGGTGTACGGTTTGATTTAGGTCTAATGGAATCAATTTTAGGTTTTGTTTTATTTATTATTTTTGCTTTATTGTTTAAAAAATTAGTCAAAACTCGTTTTGGGTTGGTGGCTAGCCGTTCGATAATTGGTTATGCAGCTGCTCGGTTTTTGTTGGATTTTTTGCGAGCCACGCCCGATTTTCCGGGCGGCGATGTGCGCTACTGGGCTTTAACACCAGCGCAATGGGGGATGATAGCTGTAATAATTGGGTTGACTTTGGTGTCTGTTTTGGGTAAGATGATGAAACAGAAAAACGGAGAGGTCGCATAGTGGCCTAGTGCGTACGCTTGGAAAGCGTATATATCGAAAGGTATCGAGGGTTCGACTCCCTCCCTCTCCGCAGCAAAACAAAGTGAAGCGAATAAGATAGTTTACGCAACCAAACTGTTTTGGTTGCGTATGGGAGGAGAACGCCGGAGCCATGTCCGCTCGCGCGGATGGTGAGGCGGTGGCTAACCCGAGTCCTGCTTAGCGGGACGAGAGGTGAAGCCGACTCCCTCCCTCTCCGCAGCGAAATTAAAAAAGAACCCATTATGGGTTCTTTTTTAATTCGTATTCTATCTAAGCATTTGGATCACCATTTACCGGCGGAACTGTTGTAGGGGCAGTACTGCCAACACTTACATAGAAGTAAGTCTCGCCGTCAGCGCTATCAAAGGTTAATGAACCGTTACTGTCTGTATTAACATTCATAGTTCGGCTTACAGCGCCTTGAGCATTGGTTACAGATACTACATAAGCTGCGCTAGGTACAAGGTCATTAACTAAGTGTTTGTGAGTTCCAGCGGAAGGCAAAGCATACTGTACATTACCACCAAAGGTTCGATCAAAGGCTGCAAATAATGTTGCCCACAAAGTACCATTAGCAGAAACCTCTGTACCCTGAACATTTCTATCCACAGATTTGATTAATTTTGCTGTGGTCATTGAACCAACGCTGCTGGCCGAAGCTTGGAAGACATGTAAGAATACATCCTTTGTATTGCCAGAAGTTGTTTCTTGGTAGTTGGTAGAAACAATTCCATCTTGTCCATTTAATTGGCTAGTAACCGGAGCAGCGCTAGGAGCAAGCAGAGGCTGCATAAATAGGGTACTGGTGCCAACTGTAGTAGACCAGATGCCACCTTGATTATTAAGAGGACCGCCAAAGTTCAAGTTAAATATTTTCTTTACGCCAGCGTTAGCTGTCTGAATTTGATCAAAGACAACGATCTTGTCTGGACGTAGGAATACAACTGAGCGCAAGCCCTGAGTGACAGAATTGGAAACTCCGTCATTATTTGTATAGGCAGGAGCGATATCGGCTTTACCATAGGTGAATAGTCCATTTTCCATTCGTTTGGTGATTTGAGAGTTTTGATCCCACCAACCAGCCTGACCAGGAGGGTAAACAGAATGGTTACCAAATCCGCGATCATCAATACCAATGGTGTTGTGCCATGGTAGCGTGTCGCTATCGCCATATGCGCCAGCGTCTCGTAGTAAGTCTTTACCAGCACGGTTAATTTCTATATGTCCGGCATCCATATGTTGATGGGCAGCTACAACGTCGTTAGAAGCGAGAGACATCCAAACCGCATTGGTACTCCAGTCAGAGCGAGAGAATATTGGGCTCTGAACTTTTCCTAGGAATGATAATGGATATGAATTGCGGTAATCAGTTACACTGCCCATTGGATTTTCACCAAGTTCTTGCAAGAGTTTGCCAGCAAATGGAGCGGTAGGATTGTTTGGCAAGTATTGGCGCAGTGCTTTCAAACCAGTATCAATTGGAGTAGCTGGAGCAGGAGACCAGTCACCACTGTCGTAGAAGGAGCGGAAGCCTGGTTTGGTACCATGAATTATTGCTGGAACGATATTGTTTGTCCATTCGAGAGAAGAGAGTAAATCAAGATGAGTTATATCGTTATATAAAGACATCAACTGCAAGATATCATTGATCATACCGTTGGCGTATTGTCCTTCCAACCATTCGCCATCGGAAATATCTTTGGCTACGCCTTTATAAATTTGTGAGACAAATAAGTTGGCGCGAGTTTTCATTTCAGTTGCTCTTGGATTTTCTACATCGGTAGCATAAGCGGTCATGAAAGTGCTTTCAGTTAAACCACGAACAAAGTAGTTACCAGTTTCTCCGTTTGAACCATCATTTTCAAAACAGAAGTCTGTACACCAGTCAACTTGGTCATTTAGTATTGTGTAGAATTCTGTCATCATTGCTGGAGTAAGCAATCCAGAATCATGCAGGGCATCATAGGCTGTAGCCAGGCCAGGATTAAAGGTACGCATTTGGTAACCAGGACCATCTGGTTCAATACTGTTTAATCCGCCTAAACCATTTCCAGTCTGTTCATACTGAGAACCAATGTAGGAAACAAAGACTGCTTGGCTGCTGCCCGGAGCAGAATTTAAAGTTAGAGTTGTTCCGTTTACTGAAAAAGAGCCAGTTGAAAGATTGGTGACTGCGCCATCGGCAACAGTTACAAAATAGGTTGCTCCAGAGTTTGGTTTAGTAGCGCCAAGCCATCTAATGTTAAAGGTATCCATTTCGCCATTATGGTCGGCATCCAAACCATTTTTATCACGGAAGTCAAGAGTGTAGGCTGTAGAAGCATAATCATTTGCGCCACCAGATGTGTTTGAAACTTTCATGATCGGAGCATATATGCCAAGAGCATCATGACCAGAAGTTCTGGTTACAGGTTTTTCGTGAGTGGTAACCAGAGATACGCGAACTTGAGTAGGGAACATTGGAGTAAAAGGCAAAGTAAATACAGTTTGAGAGTTGTTGCCTAAACCAATTGGCTGATAAGCCGGATCAGCTGTTCCTAAGTTACTATCATGAGCTAAGACTTTGGCTAAAGCCAAATCTTTTTTAGCATATTTGGTAGCATTGGTTGTGTCACCTTGCTGTTTTGCTACCGTGTAGCAAGTGCTGTAAAGCACAGCTGCGTCGCGCCATTCCCAACCTGCATATGAATTCTGCACTAAACTGTTGAGGCCTGAATCACAAGATTGTTTCATTGCAGCCCAGTCTGATCCACCCAGCGCTAAGTGAGCGATATATCCGGCTGGGAAAAGAACCGGATGAGTCGAAGCGCTACCAACTGGCATGGCTGGAATAGTGGAAGCAGAGGCTGTGGCTGCAGCTGAAACTTTATTTCCGCTATCAACAGCGACTACAGAATAGCTATGAGTTGTATTTGGAGCTACACCTGTATCTTGGAACTGTAAAGTTCTAGCATTTACGCTGGCAATCTGACTTCCATCACGAGAAATTCGGTAGCTAGCAATTGTGGCTCCAGATTGGCCAGGAATTTTAGGACTGTCGGATTGAGACCATTTTAGATAGATTGCATTCGGTAAAATTCCGGCTGCATAAAGGTTATTTGGAGTAGTAGGGTTTAAGCTGCTGCCAGGTGTTGTTGTGCCAGTTTGTACCTGCGCCCCACAACTAGCAGTAGTACCACCATTAGTACCAGCACAAGTCCAAGTCCAAGGACCAGAACCATTTACAGAACTAGCTGCACCAACTGAACAGAGATTGGTTGTAGGAGCAGAAGTAAATGTTCCACCATTAGCAGATCCACAAACACCATTTACCGGATTAGGAGTATTGGCAGTAAAGTTAGCGCCAACACTTTTAGCAGCTGTCATTGATACAGTACAAGTACCAGTTCCAGAACATGCTCCGGTCCAACCAGCAAAGGTATTACCGGTAACAGCGGTAGCAGTAAGAGTTACTGATGTACCACTGTTAAAGCTAGCTGAACAAGCTGATCCACAGGAGATTCCGGCTGGGACAGAG
>DATION010000007.1:0-108916 GCA_035473115.1 Candidatus Udaeobacter sp.
ATGACAGAAAGAGGTGTAATGTGCGGTAAACAAAATTTTGAAGCTGGTGGAGGATCGTCAATTAGGTTTTCAGTAGAATGGAAAGATTTGGAAGATATTTTGAATTTGGAATTGGTAAACAGGCTTCGGGAATAATTTTAACATCTCTTTTTCATTAGCAGAGCAGTGTCCCATTTGTCTAATTTTTTCCTAAAAAATCCCTTTTTGAAAAAATAATTATCTATCTGTCAATTATTGATAAAAATCCAAAAATAACGAAATGTAGATTTTATAAAAACCAAAATCCCCATAGCAGGGGATTTTGAGTTAAAGTTTTTTCACTTCAGAGCACCAGTCAAGCCAATAATTTTAGCTGTACTGGTGCATAGCTCCGAAGTGGCAAGGTTGGTTCGGGCTGCACTCGCTTCTACTTGGTATTGGTTTGGGCAGGCGTGCCCGTGCAGCGCTTTCGGCCGCTCTTGCTGTGCTTCCCCTGACCCTTACACTTGGGGCAGTTGGTATCGATCACGATACGCTGCCGGATGTCGATCTTCTTGGCCATCGCACGCTCCCTTCGTTCCCCCAGTAAGAGTTGTTGATAGCAGTTTAGGAGAACAAAGAATAATAGCATTTTTATCATATTTTGTCAATATCATATATAGTTTATAAATTTCAAATAAAAAGTTTTTTAATTGTTTTATCAACTAAAAAAGCCTTTCTGTATAAGAAAGGCTTTTTTAAATTTGTTTTATACATCCGAGCTCGCATAACCTAACAAATTAATTATTAAGTTGTGCGAACGGCTCGGATGTGTCTCTCTGGGCAGTCGCGGCCGCGCGTTGCGATTGAATCATTCAGCTGGTTGTGTTGCCAACCACACTTCTCGATGAAGTCGTCTGCGCAGCGGTGGGATGAGGGTAGCTACCTTTTCAGATATTAGCAGCATCCAGACTGTGCCCTTGGTCGTTGTGGCATTGGCCCAGTTGTGCCAGCGCCACATACCAAAGTTATCGGAGGGCCGGCCATGATGCTTTGCATGGAGTTTGGATGGAAACGGTCCGCCCTCATGAGTCCATGCATGACACAGGTCATAGGCTAGAAGACAGGTGAATGCTCCCAGCAGGAATGCACCACTACCCCAGGCCACAAATCGAAACGAACAGAGTTCGAATCGCATGGCGATGGTCAGCACTATGAACAGGGCGATGCTCGTACCCGCATAAAGGGTTCGGAGCGCTATCCAGCGCGGATTCGTTAGGGCAAAGCCGATCGCCCAACCTAGCTTGTTGGCCCATTCTCTGACCGATAGTTTGCGGCGGCAGGGTGTTACCTCTTGATGGATCTGGCGGTGATGAGCCAGATGATAGGCCCGGTATATGGCTGCAGATGATGGGCATTTTGGCCCACGTTCTACCAACCTCCCTTTGTGCGCGTAGCGATGCAGCGAAGCGATAGCCACCCCTGACCAGAAGTAGCCAAGTGCCATCAAGCCCAAGATTTTGAAGATCATCATTTCTTTCCTTCCCCTTTTTCAAATTGTTGGTTTATGTGCGAGTAAAGCTAGCAATGCTTATTCATCTTATTTTAAGCACTTTTAGCTTTACTCACAAATATTGTAATGTGCAATTTTCCTGGTTTTTAAAACGTCAGGAAAACAGTTAAATTTACCATATGATAAGCAATTTGTCAATAGGAATTCAAAAACAGCTTTTATGCTAGCAAGACCTACTTTGGCATATAATATTGACTTTTATCTATTTTTTGTATATATTCCCGTGCAGGAGGATAATCATGAAAAGGCTAATGCTAGTCATTATCATTTTGCTTTTGCTGCTAGCGGCAGCTTTGTGGTGGTTCTGGTTCAGAAACAAATGGGTGGAATTGTCACCTACTGACTCAGACCTGGGCGCTTCGGTCCATGTGGTCCGGGACTACAGCCTCAAGCCGAATGCTCCGCGTAGTCAGTGGGGGTTATGGGTTGTTCTACAGAACCTTGGCCCTGAACCTGTCAATGTGGCTTTTCGAACGGCAACGAACCATGTTGAGTACAAAAGATCGGTTCAGATCGGGATTGGAGAGATGGTTGCGCTGCGAGTTGGCCCAGAGGATGTGGACTTCCTGTTTCGGCGAATAAAGCCGGAAGATCCGGAGCCGCTGATGCCGAAGCATGTCGGTCGGTTTACCACGACCGAACTGGAGAAGAAGCATCCGCTGGTTTCTCGGCTCTGAATATCTCTTCGCGGTTCCTTCGTGGTACAGCAAATATTTGCAGACGCTGTTGTAAAGGCGTCGGCAGATTGATCAGAGAGCGCTTGTCTTTATGTTTGAGACGAGCCGCCAAATTCAATTAGGAAAATTCGTAATTGGTGAGGCGAGATTGTTTTCTGGGTGTTTTTATTTTTTATTAATTAAGTGCATTTTTTAATAACTAAAAAAGCTTTTCTATATCAGAAAAGCTTTTTTAAATTTGTTTTATACATCCGAGCTCACACAACCTAACAAATTAATTATTAAGTTGTGCGAACGGCTCGGATGTGATTGTCTGTTTGAGTTGCAAGCTGGTAGCGGGCAGCGCCGTTATCTGGGTATGCGATCGCCGCACATAATTTATTGACTGGCAGTGAGTATTTCCCAGTTGTCTTTGGGTCGCAGCGCTTGCGAACCTGCTTTGCATAAAGGGCAATCGTTCGGCTTCCAGACAGTCATATCTCTGTTTACCAGACTGATTATTTCTCTGCCGTCCGCCTCTTGCTGTCCGGACCAATTCATTAGAGCAGCTACTAAAGGTACTACTTCAGCTCCTTCTTTCATTACCGCATCTACTGTCAACTTTACACTGCCAGCAGTAGTGATCGCGTCTTCACAAATTATAACCAGCGGTCTATTGTTTGATAACAGTTGACGCTCCACTTTGTTGAAGACCATTTGCCTGAGGTCTCCATCGCCAACTTTTTCCGGAGAAGCCCAGAAACATGGTTGTCCGGTTAGTTGTATTTTCCGGGCACACATGAATTTTGCCAGCTGTGTGGCTCCGTTTTTAGGGCCAACCACTCCTTTTATTTTGTGGATATCAGTCTTTTGGACAGCAAGCTCAAAAAGATCGCAAGCTGCTTGATATAACAATGATCTGTCAATCAATCTGCTGTTAAAATAGCATCCGGAGTGGTTGCCGGATGTAAGCAGCGCGTGTGGGTTATTAGGATTTCCATCATGTATCCATAAAGCGCCACAGCGCGAATATCTATCAGGCCAGACTGTTCCATTTCCAAACATTTGGTCCTCCTGTTTTTTAGGAATGATTTGGTTGCTAAAAGAATACTAACTTAAAATTTAATTAAGGTAAAGACTAGTAATTGACATATTATATATAGTTGCCGTAGGATTATCGTACAACCAAGAGAGGCAGGTAGATCAATATGGCAATGATGACTCGGCAAGAAGCTGCTCAGAGAATTTATGTAGCCCTGGATGTTCCCAAAATCGAGCTCGCTGCGGAAGCTGTTGACGAGCTCGGCAACCGGGTCGGTGGCTACAAGATTGGGCTCGAACTCGGAACGTCCAAAGGCTGGAGCACGGTTCACAATGCGCTTACAGCGCAGGTTCAAGTTTCTGTGTTTGGAGACATCAAGATCAAGGATATCCCCAAGACTGCTGGCAGAACGGCAGCTGCACTCATCAGAGGTAATCCCGGTTTCACTTTTTTCAATGTCCATGCCGATGGCGGCGAGGCGATGATTCAGGCGGCCAGGGAGCAGTCCGAAGCAGTGGCAGTTTCCGAAGGACGGCAGCGTCCCAAGCTGCTCGCCGTGACTGTTCTCACCAGCCTGGACGAGAGTGATCTCAGTAAGCAGGGCATCGCAGGTTCCACTGCCGATCAAGTCATTCGTCTAGGCAAGCTTGCAATCAGCGCGGGAGCAGACGGTCTGGTCTGTTCGGCGCGCGAGGTCATGCTGCTCAGGCAAGCTATCGGTCCGGAGCCAATCCTGATGGTGCCGGGCCTTCGGTTGCCAGGTTCAAGCACGCGCGATCAAAAGCGTGTGATGGAACCGGGTGAGTTGGTTCGCATCGACCCCAAGGCTTTACTGGTCATTGGGAGCGACATCATGGACAAGTCTCCGGGTCAGCGTCTGGCTGCCCTAGAGCGAGTGATCGACAATATTATTTTCGGTATCCAACCGGAGTAATAACGAAGTACTTCTTCGCAGACCGAACAGCGGTGGCGAAGATGTTCGCCGGATTTTCGCCATTGCTGTTTTGTTTATAATTTATTTGTAATAAAAACAGCGCGAAAATCTGGTTTATATAAAAGGCGGGAAAGTTTTTTGGGTGTTTTTATAAAAATAACCCCGCCCTTCGCGAAGGGTGGGGTTATTTTTAATTTATTAACTATTTATTTTCCAGCTTTACAGGCATCTCTATCTGCAGCAGCTTGTTGCTTGGCAGCTTTTAAGACTGCTTTAGCTTCTTCGATTGCAGATCTTTTGTTGGTTCTGGCGGTCTGTACAGCAGCTTTACGTTCTACTTTATCAGTTAATTGTCTAGCGGCAGTAACTTCAATTCTAAATCTGGCTTCAGCGTTATTTGCTGCATCGGTAAATACGGCTTCGGCTTCTGCAACAGTAGCGTCGTGAACTTTTTTGCATTCAGCGGCTGTAGCCTTAGGAGTTACAGCTGTATTTGTGCCGGCAGCCAAAGAGGCCATAGGCAAAGCCATTGTTAGTACGGTTGCAAGTAGTAGAGAACTCATTAGTTTTTTCATAGATAAATTGGTTATTGGTTTTAGTAAGCTGTCGACCTTTTTTTAAGTTGACTCATTATAGCACTATATAAAATAGCGTCAAATGATTTTTTACTGCCTTTTACAGATCTGTAATATATAACAATAAAACACTATATTAGTAGTGTTTTATTGTTTTTTTCGTACCTATTTATTTTTTCGGATAAAAATAAAGTACACCGCTGATAATGGCTGCGAAAAAACACCAGACCGAAGTAAAATTAATGGCGTAGAAATACCAGGCTATAAGAGAAAAAATCAGTAACAGTACAGAAAATAATTTTATTATTGTCTTGCTGGAAATAGCACCAACGCCAACAGTGAAGAGAATATATAAATAGCCAAACAGAGTAGGGTAGGGTGCTAGGTTCGGATAAAAAAGGCATTGATTAATTATTTGCGCCGCTTCCGGTTTTTGTAAAAAAGCGGCATAAAGTATTATTCCAACTACGGCTCCGCCTAGACAAAATATAGAAATAATAAGTTGCCTAACTTTATTAGTCTCCAGCATTCGTGCTGCCAAAGGAATATAGATTGGCCAAAGCAGCAGAGCAAAAAATAAATAGATATCTGTCAGAGGTAGAGTGTATGGCCAGTGATTTTTTAGAGATAACCAGATGAGCCCTTCTGCAAATTGTTGGATGGCAAATAAAAGCGGCACTGCCATTAACATCCAAGCCTTTTTATTTTTGGTTTTGGCTAGAGTGGCTATACCCACAAAACCAATGGCGGCGCTGGCAGAAAAACTGGCGGTTGCAGAAAAGCACATAAGTAAAATCGTACGTAATAAAATTTAAGCACTTGTTTATTATAGCACTCATTATCAAATTTTACTTCCTTAGTATGTTTAAACTTTAACTGGCGGTAACATTTACGGACATTAACCATTTATCTTTAATATTGACAGAATGAGCAATTAATACTATAAAGACCACACACAACCTCCCAAAGGAGAGTCTTATGGCAAGTTCAAAGTGGCCGGTTGATCCAGTTCCTGTTTCCGAAAGCATCAGCAGCTTGGTACGGCGATCTACAGCAGTTTTTTGTAAAGCCGATGACTCTTTGATAGGTTATTTTGGCAGTGTTGTTGGCCCGATCGAGTTTTTTCTCAGATGCCTGCCAAAGAATTGTATGACCAAATTGGTTGTGCATTTCCAGGGGTTTGGGGAAGAAGTTGGTACTATGGTGGTGAACACTAGAGTACAGCTTTGGTCAGGTGAAAATATCGCTCGGCTCACTTTCGATGACCCTCAACCGGATCTTAGGTGTCTGGGAGGAGGGCCGAATTTCTGGAGTCCGTTTATTATCGCCATTGCCTGTGCGCATGAAAACGCGCCGGTTTGTTTCCACAAAGATGGTGATGCTAGCAAGTTCATTTCACTTGCCAGCGATCTGTCTTTCATGCCTGTGGGTGTGGTAGAACTGCTGAAGCAGTATGAGAAGGATATCATATACGATGCTCACAGTTTTGGTACCAAGGTTCAGCGCTCCGATGCTGGCAAGCAGATTTTGGCCTTTGGACTGCAGGCGTTGCCCAAGATACTGTCATATCTTGGGGCGAATCCACCAACAGAAGAAGAGGTGAGTCGCGCTTGGGCAAGCATTATCAGCCGTATCGCTGTTAGTCACAAGCTTCATAGCCCTCACAACCTGCTGCTTAACTTGTCAGCATGGACTGATTGGGCCAAGAATGTTATTTCTCCCGCTCCTGTTCAAGCGCTCTAAATACAGTTGAGCCTTGGGGATAAAAAATAAGCCACTCTAACGTCACTATATTTTCATGATTTGAAAGTTTGGTGACGGGTGGCTTATTTTTTTTTGGCAATACTTAAAAGCAAAAGATGTTGATTCGTATGCGTGAATCTTTTTTATATTTTTTATTTTGTTTGACAGTCTATATATTTTATAGGTAGCATAAAATAAGAAACCAAAAACAAGGATGGTACAATGTCGCGAAATAACAGAGCGCAGGTTTTACTGCTCGTATCATTTTTTCTGCTAAATATTTTTGGGCAGGCGCGAGCAGATAACAAGCCAGTTTTCAAACTGCCGCTTCCAGCTGGTTTCGCTTGGCGGGTTCATACTATGGTTGGCGGCAAGTGCGGCCGTAAATGTTATAACCGACATCATTCAGATAAGAAAAACGGTTATTACGCAATTGACTTGAACCCCATAGTGAAATCCGGAAACGAAATAACATTGGTCGCCGATGGAGAAGAGGGGATGGTAGATGTTTTGGCTGCGGCTGATGGAATTATTATTGAAGCTGTCAGTGCACCTTGTCACAATCGTGGTCCGATTTGTAAAGTTGTCATTGACCATGGCAATGGTTACACAACTACGTATTTGCATTTAGCCGAGAATAGTTTGGCAGTTGAAGTTGGAGACAAAGTTCGGCAAGGACAGGTAATAGCCGAGATGGGCAATACCGGTCCGTCAGATGGAACACATCTCCATTTCCAGGTAAGCTATAAGGGTGGCAGCAGATCTAATCTATCAGAGTTGAAAAGTATTACTTTAGAAGGCATTCGTTTATCAGATTTTCAAACCGGCTCTTTCTATATATCAACTAACGTTTCACCTCAACCTCTCTAATTTTTTGATGAAGAGAGTGTAAAGATAAATGTTAAAAACAACCCAGCTGGCCCAAAGCCAGCTTTTCCATTTGAAAAGAAGTAATTATTTTTGCTTTTCGTCCTGCGATGTTTGTGGACTCATCAGTTTTGGTCTCACCAAAAGAAGCACATTGGAGAGTGGCAAGACACTCTCCGGGCCGACGACTGAACTCATCCTTGCAGTCTCGCTCTTGGCGAAGCTATGAGTTTGTGTTGCCTAGTCCAGACTTTCCAGCCATTTCAGCAAGGCAGGTAAGTATTTGTACTGCCCCGGTGTTTTATAGCCATGGCCTTCACCAGGCAGAATTAGGCATACGACCTGTTTGCCCATGGCAATAGCTTTGTAGCAGAAGTTAAGTGTCTCGTCAGTCGGAACCCTATTATCGGATCCTCCTGCGTCGAGAAACAGCGGAACGCTCAGCAGATCAATGTGGTTTATCGGAGATCGGTCGTTCCACTTGTCGATGATTTCCTTCGGCCACTTGTCCGGATCTTTGTCTAGATCCGCAAATTTCATAAGGTCCTTGTACCAGAGTCGAATGTTTCCGTTCTTGAGGGCGTTGATGAGATCAGAAATTCCAAAATCACTCCACCCGAACCCAAACTGGAAACTTTCGGTTATGCCGTCGACCTGGCCTGGGAAGGTTAACGCGCGTAAGGTGTCATAACCCCCGCGGCTACCCCCGAACACTCCGATCTGTTTGTTTGGTACCTTGAGGTAATTAGCCAGCCATTTCCCGGCCTTCAGTGCATCAAGCGTTTCCATTCCTCCCAAATCACCATATCCCATAGTCTGGAATTTGATGCCAAAGTCTGTGGTACCTCTTGGAGCCGGACTCATTACATAATATCCGGCAGCGCACAGAATTTGGAAGTAGGTATTCCATCTGTTGAACCCACCGTAAAACGATAGGACCATGCCTTTTTTGTTGGCGCCGGTCTGTGGGTTTTTGGGAGAAAGGAGGTAGGCATGGAGTTGACCGTTTTTTTCTCCTTCGACTTCAGGCCTGTTCTCGCTTTTTGAGTCGGAAGCATCGAAGCTTACTTTTTGATAAGTACATTGCCGGAGTTGGTTTAGTAACTCCGGCGGATATCCACCGCGGTCAAAGACTTTGATCTGGCCGTCAGTGATGACAGCTTCTCGTTGGGTAAATGGATCATCCAGAGCACTTGTATAGAACCCAATTCTGCTCCCGCCGTAGTCGTCAATAGTAACTGTTCCAGCAAATTCCTTGCTATCTACAACCTTGCCGTTTGTCCAGTCGATAGACATCAGGCTAGTCCGGAGAGGATTTCCCTCCAGGCCAATCACATATACCTTGCCGCTAGGTTGGCGGATAGCTATGGCGTCTTTCATGTTTTTGCCAGGTGGAGAAACCAGCCTGGTTTTACCACTCGTGAGGTCATATGCGTACACCAGAGTCTCGTCTGTATCCTCATCCGTAGCGAATAAAAAGTGAGACGCATCAGGCCACTCGTTGAGTGGATACATGTCGATCCGCTTTTTACTGGTATCACTAAGAACTCTCGGTTCTCCGCTGCCGTCCAAGGGAATGTAGATCAGGTTGTTTCTCTGACGGTCACTGTTAGCCACGAACTGAACTACGAGAGCTTTTCCATCAGGACGCCAAGCTGGTCCACCCCAGGTTAGTTTCATACTGGGAGGTGAGTCGCGGTACACAACCCGTTCGCTGTAGTTACTTAAGTCTAGAATATAAATAGCTCCTGATGAAGCTTCGTCTTTGGCAGAGCGGCCAGTGTACACCAGAGATCGACGGTCCGGACTTACAGTCAAGCCGTATACGTAATACACACCCTCGCCGGTAATCTTACGCTCTTCTCCCGTTTTGAGGTCGAGAGCATAAAGTACTTTGTTCTCATCATTGACCTGGTCGGCCAACATGATGATCTCTCCGGGACGTTGCGGATTACAGAATGCTCCGCCAAAGTTCCGTTTGGCAAAGTCGCGCGGAGAAATAATCCTCCCCTTGCTGAAATCGACCCGCTCTTCGCTGCGCGGATCGAATTTCACCATCATCAGCCGTTCTTGTTCTCCCTTGAGTTTGTAAAACATGGCTCCACAACCGATGTCCACGATTGGAGCGGTGTAGGGCCAGCCCTCGAGGTAGGCG
This sequence comes from Candidatus Udaeobacter sp., assembly GCA_035473115.1. Lineage (GTDB taxonomy): Bacteria > Patescibacteriota > Patescibacteriia > Magasanikbacterales > GWA2-37-8 > XYD2-FULL-39-9. The sequence continues at coordinate 9,504 of DATION010000007.1, forward strand.
GTGAGGTTGATCTCCCTGTTTCCTTTGAAATGGAAGATTTTATCCGGCGGCTTTCCTGTTGCTGCCGTGCTGGCAGTCGATTGCACTGGGTGGATGGAGCAGGCGGAAGCTAGCCCCAATACCCCTAACAACAACACTAACGCAAAATTCACTTTTCTCATTGCGATCCCTCCTGGGACATGTGTTACGTGGACTCTCCACGCAGAAGAACTAGATAGAACATTTCTTTCCAGCCTCCTTATTAACTTCAACAAAGTAAATTAGTTAAAATTAAAAAGAAAGCCAGAAGCTGAAATTGATTGTAAAAGAACAACGTTTTACACTAGCAAAAATTAAGCTTTGTGTCAATGAAAATCATAATTAAAATTTTTAGGATAAATAATTTTTAACAAACTAAATACCGCCATCGCTGGCGGTAGTTTGTTGGAAAAGGAGCCGGTGGGTTATGTCCGGCAAATTTGTCACAAAATTATTTTGGCACCAAGAAGTGCTCTCGGCTACCTGGCTCGGAAACACCCGCCCTTCGGCTCTCACTATGTGACCTACACCTTACACCTACATAATTTTGTGGAACAACCCGGTTGTGGCTCAATGGCCAAGCGTGAAGCTAGTGTTTAAGTCACCCAACTTGATCAGAGATCAGGTGACCGTGTCCCGACAGAATACGAGCATAAGATCGACAGGGCCGATCCCATCTTGTTGCTCGCAATCAGAACACAACTTCATGCTAGAAATAAGTTCAATGAATAGTCCGGTAAGTGTCAAGTTGTAAAATTTATAGTCAGATAAGAATGGTCTTTTATATTTTTTTAAAATGATATATAATATGCTGACTAAATTAAAGTTAAGCAAATAAATTATGCAGGACATTCAAGAAATTTTTAATCGCATGCAGGAGATTAAAAAGAAACAAAAAGATATCCGCAGCGCCTATAAGGAAGCTTTAGAGGCTTCTTTGGAGTACAAAGAAATTAACGACAAAATTAAAACTTTGAGAGAAAGAAAAAAACAGATTGAAAATGTGACCAAGGAATCTTTTTCCGGAGAGTTTACTAAATTAGATGATCTAAAGATAGATTTGGAGTCAGACAGCGTGATGCTGAGTGATATTGCTCTGAATAAATTAATGAAAGGGGAGACCGTTCAGGTGGTGGATGAATATAACAATAGTTACGAACCTCTGTTTACCGTAAAGTTCAAAAAAACTTAATCAGTTGATTATTTCTTTTTATTAATCCGCAGCAGCTCGTTTTGAATTCTGTTTAAGTTTGTCCGTTCTTTCATTATGGCAAGCTCTTTGTCGTCTGCTGAAGAAAGTCCGAGATGGTTGTGGATTTTATCGAGCATGTTGATTATTTTGGTAACTTCATTTTCGGCTTGAATATTTATTTGTAAATCAATCTCTTCACGCAGTTCATCTATTTCATTGGATCTTTTTTGTGATATCAGAACAATGATGCTGAGAAAAATAGCTTCCAGAGAAACAATGGTAGTTAAAAGTCCGTAGGGGAACGGGTCAAATGGTTTTAAATTTGGAATTAAGCCGGCATTGATAATTAGCCAGCTAGGGAAAAAGATAAAGTGAAAAATAAGAAACCAGATACTACCAAAATAACCGGTTAAGAAATCAGCCAAGCGGCCGGTAAAGGTTTTATTTTTTTCTAATTTTGTTCTAAACATATGATTATTAATTATACCAGATTAATTTTAGTAGGCAAATTATCGGTAGTTTATTTCTTTATTTGGTATAAAAGTTGGCGGTGGATAACTTTTGCTAATTATCTTGACGCAAGATTATATCAGGTATATGATAAAAATATCAGAGAACTTAGTTCGATGGTAAAAGTAGCGGACCCCACAGCCGCCATCAAACCTCAACTAAACTTCTCTCCCACCCAGCAAAAGACGAACTTCGGTTCGTCTCTTAATTTTTTATATTAAAGTTTTTATAAACAAAAAATTCCGAATAATCGGAATTTTTTGTTTTCTATTTTTTTTTACTTCAATGCATCCTTTAAACCTTTACCTGCTTTAAATTTAGGTACGGTAACAGCTTTGATTTGGATTTTTTGAGAAGGATTTTGTGGGTTAACACCTTGACGCGCGGCGCGCATTTTGGCGGTGAAAGCTCCAAAGCCAGTCAAAACAACTTCCTCACCTTTTTTTAACTGTTCAGTAATAGTATCCAAGAGGGTGTTTAAGATTTCTTCAACTTTGCTCTTTGGTAGACTTACTTTTTCAGCTACGTGTTGAGCTAAATCTGCTTTGTTCATAGTTTCACCCCCTTTCCAATTTGGGATCTAGACATAGAATTAGAATGGTAAATTTCTCTAATCTTAGCCTCTATTATAACATGAGCCGATTTTTTTGCCTACACTAAGCAAAATTAGTTATCCCCAGAGCTTCACCATAACTTGAGTTATGGCTTCGCTCTGTAAACTAAATCTTTATAAGGTGAGGGAATTTATGGGGTGTAGCGCAGCGAAGCCCTATTTTGCGTATTCAACAACGCGAGTTTCGCGAATAATGGTAACGCGAATTTCTCCAGGATACTGTAATTCCTGTTCAATTTTGCGAGAGATATCTTTGGCTAATTGGAAAGCAGAATAGTCATCAATTTCATTTGGTTTAACAAAGACGCGCACTTCGCGGCCAGCTTGGATGGCATAAACTTTATCAATGCCTGGGAAGCTGCTGGCAGTTTTTTCCAAGTCTTCCAAACGGCCAACAAATTGTTCGTAACTATCTTTGCGAGCGCCGATTCTGGCTCCAGAAATTGCATCAGCTGCTTTGGCGATAGTGGCATATATATTGTAGGCTTTGTCTTGGTGGTGGGTAAGCGCAGTTTGGCAGATATCTTCATCCATATTGAACTTTTTCAAGATCATATGGCCGATTTCCGGGTGGGAACCTTGAGTTTCCTGGTCTACAGCTTTACCTATATCGTGGAAGAAGCCACATTTTTTGGCATGAGCAGCATTCAGTCCAAGTTCACTGGCAATAGTTGCGGCCAAGTAACCAGTTTCCATAGAATGCAAAAGTATATTTTGGCCATAGCTGGTGCGGTATTTTAAGCGACCAACAATGCCGACTAGTTTTGGATCAATTCCGGTAATACCCATTTTGTAGAGAGCTTCTTCGCCAGCTTTTTTAATATCCAAAGCCAGATCTTGTTTAGCTTTTTCCACAAATTCTTCAATGCGAGCCGGTTGAATGCGGCCATCAGCCATTAATTTTTCTAAAGCCAACTTGGCAATTTGGCGGCGGATAGGTGAGAAGCCAGAAACGATAATAGTATCTGGAGTATCATCGATCACGATTTCACAGCCAGTTAATTTTTCAATAGTTTTAATATTGCGTCCTTCTTTTCCGATAATGCGTCCTTTCATATCTTCGCTAGTCAAATGGACAGCGGTCGAAGTGACTTCAGCGGCATGAGAAGAAGCGCAGCGCTGGATAGCGTCGGTGATCAGATCACGCGCTTTGGCATCATAGACTTCAATTGATTCTTTTTCTAATTTCAAAACTCTAGCCATCAAGTCGCTCTTGCTTTGCTCCTCAACTCTTTTGAGCAATTCGTTTTTTGCTTCTTCTTTATTTAGGCTGGCCAGTTCTTGCAGTTTAACTATTTCCTGGTCGCGCATCTTTTCTATTTCTTGTTTGACTTGCTGTACCTTGTTGGTCTGTTCCTGAAGTTTATTTTGATTATTTTGCAGCTCTAACAATTTTTGGTCGAACATGGCTTCGCGTCTTTCCAGTCTTTCTTGGACGGTATGCAGTTCTTGACGAACAGTTTTTTCTTCGCGCTTAGCTTCGTCAATTAATTGGGCAGCTTTTTCTTTGCCCTGCATAACGATTTCCTGCTGCTGATTTTTTGCTTCAATCAGCATTTTTTCTGCCTTGGCTTCAATGGAGTTAGCCTGGGCTTGCGCTATCTTTTTACGAAAAAAATAGCCTAAAGAAAAGCCTGCGCCGGCGCCGACTATAATGGCCAGTATGGCCAAAAGGTAGTTGCTCATATGTTTTTATTATTTTCGAGCCAGTGAGTGTTAGTGGCAACAGACGCGCCAAAAATATGGATAATTTTTAGTTATTATCTGGCCAGTTTAAAGAAGAAGCTTGGCTATTGTTTATGAAGTTATGCTTATTTTAAAACGAAAAAATAGCTGTCCAGTTTAGGTGGAGGTTATCGTTTTTTGGAAGTTTTTGTCGTTTAGTTAGCATAATTTTGTAGCCAGTTTGGTCGTTTTCTGAATTTATTGGTAAAGTTGTCAGATTCTTCTTGGTAATTACTCAAAGATCGATTAATTAAATTAACTATTAATACTGTATCAGCCGGAAAGTAATTTGTCAAGTTTACTTTTAGGGTGAGTGAGTTGTTAAAATTGGCTATTTTTGTCGTATTTTACCCGAATTAGGTTTGTAAATTACTCTTTTTAATGGTAATATACTAATTATTAACCTTGTTGGTTGTTTTTTGTAGTAATTTAATAAGCTTAATTTATGTGGATTTTTGTCGCTTTAGTTGCTGATACCGTGCTGGCCGCAGTAGGGATAATAGATAAGCTGATTTTGACAAAATCTATTTCCAAGCCGATCATTTTTGTTTTTTATTCCACCATTTTTTCTTTAGGCCTGCTTTTCTTGTTTCCTTTTGGCATTAAATTTCCGCAGGTTTGGTCGGATTATGCTATTTTTGCTGTGTCGGGCTTCTGCTTTGCTTTGGCTTTATGGACAATGTATATAGGTTTGCAAAAAAGCGAAGTTAGCCATCTTGGCCCGCTGATCGGCGCCACCATGCCTTTTTTTATCTTATTTCTTAGCCGGATTTTTTTGGCAGAAAAACTTGGCACTTATGGTTTATTGGCCGCAGTGGTTTTAATGATCGGATCACTAATAATTTCTTTTGATTTAAGGCAGAGCAAGTATGGCTGGTATGGAGCGATGGGTTGGGGAGTACTGGCCGGATTTTTGTTTGCCGTTTCCCATGTTACTGCCAAGTACTCTTATGATGTTTATGGTTTTTATAGCGGCTTTGTCTTAACAAAATTTCCTCTAGGTATTTTTGGGCTGGCTTTGCTTTTTTCTCCGGCTGTGCGCAGTCTGTTTGGCAAAAAACCTGCGCCGGAACAATCTGCAGACAAAACAACTGCTAATAAAAAAGGAGCTTATCTGGTCATTGGCAATATGGCTTTGGGTGTAATTGGCACTACTTTGGTGCAGTATGCGGCGGCGCTAGGAAGTGTTTCTCTGGTCAATGCTTTGGCCGGAGCCCAGTACGCGCTGCTGATTGTTTTTGTCGCTTTGATTTCCAAATTTTTTCCGAAAATTTTAAAAGAAACATTTACCAAAAAAGAGATAATTCAAAAAACAACCGCGGTGGCGGTCATTAGTTTAGGGTTGGTATTATTATTTATTAAATAAAGATTTTTTGCGGTATGCCGATATTAAAAAAAATTTGGTCGATAATATTTGTCTTGGCTATATTGTTTGCTATTTGGTGTGTAGTAGTTAAATTTTCCAATTATAAAAATATGATTTATGGCGTCAGTTTTAATCCGGAATATGGCAATTACCTTGGTTTGGATACCAAAAAATCTTTCTTAAAGATTGTAGATAATTGGAATTTTAAATATATTCGCTTATCAGCCCAGTGGGATTTGATCGAAAAAGAAAAAGGTAAATATGATTGGACTGAGCTGGATTGGCTGATGAACGAAGCGGCCAAAAAAAATGTAAAAATAGTTTTGGCCGTCGGCAATAAGACGCCGCGCTGGCCAGAGTGTCATCCGCCAGCTTGGATTATAAAAAATAGTTATGCTGGCAGACGTGAACCACTGTTTGCTTTTATGGCTTCGGTAGTTAATCGTTATAAAAAACATCCGGCTTTAGAAATTTGGCAAGTGGAAAATGAGCCGTTTGTAAATTTTGGCGACTGTCTGCCGCTTTCTCAGAAAGAATTAATGGAAGAGGTAAATTTTGTTAAAGGTTTAGATCCTAATCATAAGACCCTAGTTACCGATAGCGGCGAATTAAGTTTTTGGTTCAACAGCGCCAAGGCGGGCGATTTGTTTGGTACTACTTTATATAGAGTAGTTTGGAATAAATATTTTGGTTATTTTAATTATGACTGGCTGATGCCGCCGCTTACTTATATTGCCAAGTTATGGCTTAATGGGCGGCATATTGATACTGCGTATGTAATGGAGCTGCAAGGCGAGCCGTGGATTCCCGACCGGCCGCTGACTGATACATCTTTGAACGAACAATTTAAATCAATGAGCTTGCAGAGGTTCAAGGATAACGTGGATTTTGCAGCCCGAACCGGTATGCCCCGAGCTTATCTGTGGGGAGCGGAGTGGTGGTTGTGGCTAGAAAACCAGAATGTGCATAATTTTTCAGATTATATTAAAACTTTAAATAAAGAATAGGGTATATTTATCTAGTATGGAATATATTTCTCAATTTCAAAAACAGTTCCCATTGAGTCGGAAAAAGTTTTATAAGAAAATTGTAGCGAAGCTGCCGGCATTAGCCATAGTGTCTGTTTGTCTTCCTATGATTATTTACTCAATGAGTAGGGTTATTTTTTTGGTTACAACTTTTAAGTTAAACAATATTCGGGCCGGCGGTTCAATTCCAGAGATCGGCTTGTCTCAGCTGCTTGATAAGTATATTTTTGGCGCTTTGTTGGGTTTATTAGTCTTGCTTATTATTTATGGTCTTTATATTAGCGCGTACATTAAAAGATATTATTATGATTCCACTGATTTTATCACTATAAAAAAAGGTGTTTTTACGCCAACAGAAATTCATGTTCAGTATAAAAAAATTCAGGATGTGTATGTTGATCAAGATTTATTGGATCGCTTTTTTGGCATATACGACGTGCATATTGCCAGCGCCACTTATACTTCTGGCATTGAAGCGCACATAGATGGAGTTGACACTCAAACTGCGGAAGCTCTAAAAAATTATATTTTAGCTAAAATACAGAATGGCACGGACGCCGTATCTGCCGGAATAAACAATTCAGCAACTAGGGAGTTGGTAAAACCTGTAGATATAAATTTTAGCGAAGAAATTTCCAGCAATACTTTTCCTATTGATGATAGATGGTATATGCAAGTAGTGTTCAGCGGCATTATCAGTTCAATAATTTTGACCATATTAATTGTTTTTGTAATTTTTGGCACAGTTTTTCTTCACTATTTTTCCTTAATAACTAATTTTATTGTTTGTTTTATTCTGTTTGCTGTTCTTTTAGCATGGCAAATAATTTATTCTGCAGCCTGGAAAGGAAAATTTTATTTTGCTTTCCAGCCGCAATTTATTATGCAAAAAACCGGAGTCATTACTTCTCAAGAAATACATTTGCCATATAAATCTATTCAGGATGTGATAATTAATCAAAGTTTTTTCGAAAAAGTTTTTGGACTATGTACTGTTACAATACAAAATGCTGTTAATGCAAGTATGGTTAATGGGAAAGGCGGAGTTAGCTCGGGTAGTTCCGGGATGGTTCTTGTAGGCCAGCCTTTAGAAAAAGGGCAGAGACTGGTAGAGGAGTTAAACAAAGTTTTGGCGCTCAAGAATGATTTAATGGGTCTGTAGGGTTTATTTGGTCAGTTCGGTTTAATTTAAAATTATAACCTATGAAAAACATTATTAAATTGTTGTCAGTGGCTGGGATTTTTTCGTTGGCATTATTTTGTAGCTTTTCTTCGGCTGAAGCTGCCAGTCTAAAAAAGTATGATGATACCTTTATTAGCTTTAGCTACCCAGCGGCTTGGGATCTGCAGACAAAAAATATTGACCATTATTTTTTATCTGAACCAATATATTATCTTTTTTATATCCCTTCAAAACCACCGTACACCGAACATGCAAGTTTTATGATTGAAGGTCAACTTACCTTGAAAAAAATTGAAGAATTAAAAAATAAATACCCAAGCAATGGGTATAAACAGACTGGCGTGCAGAAAACTACCACTAAGTTATCAGGCCTAAAGGCCTACAAGGTAATTTCTAACTATAAAGATAATTTAAAAACACCTCATCGAATGATTTCACTTTGGACAGTTAGCGCTAACGATAAAGAGTTTGTGCAGGAGGTTTGGGTGGAGTATGATGCGACAACTAAGTTTTATAATCAACATGTTCAAGATGCTTTAAAAGTAATTAATTCTATAAAGTTTAAATAAAATATTTATGTTAGACAAAAAATATTTTGCGCAAGTTCGCCAAGAATTGCTTGGTTATTCCGCTAAACGCCAGAGTATGATTAAAGAATCAAGCGAAGCCCAGTTTTTATCAAAGAAAGCTATTTTTGCGATGCAGCGAGACGATATGTCTGAAGGGAAAAATTATTTAGTTCAAGCCGAAAAGATCTTGGTTGAATTAAATTCTAAACATAAAAAAGATCCGGGAATTTTTGAAGAAGGCTCCTACAAAGCCGGACTAGAAGAATTTGTCGAGGCTTCTATTTTTAATCAGTATTTGCAAGATAAAACTATCGGTAAATTGGCCAAAATAAAAGTAGATTCAGATATTTTTATCAGTGGACTATGTGATGTTCCGGGAGAACTGTTGCGCTACGCCATTAAATCAGCCACGGAAAAAAAGTTTGCGGAAGTAAAAAAATGTCGTCAGGCCGCTGATGAAATTATTAGTGAATTAGTAGATATGAATTTAACTGGTTATAATCGTCAGAAATTTGATCAGGCCAAGCAGGCTTTGCATAAATTAGAACAGGTTTTATACGAAGTAAGCATCAGGCAGTAATATGCCAGTTTTTAAAAAAATAATTCATTTTTTATTAGCTTGGTCTGCCTACTGGTGGTATGGCCGTCCGTCTCGCAAGCTAATTGTTGTGGGAGTAACGGGCACTAAAGGCAAGTCAACTTCTTGTCGACTAATCGCTTCTGTTTTGGAAGCTGGGGGCAATAAAGTTGGGCTTTTAACTACTGTGGAGTTTCAAATTGGCGACAAGCGCTGGCTCAATGATAAAAAGATGACCATGCTTGGTCGCGGCCAAATTCAAAGCATGCTCAGGCAAATGGTTAAAGCCGGCTGTAAATATGCGGTGGTAGAAACTTCTTCGGAAGGAATTTTGCAGTACCGTCATTACGGATTAAATTATGATATTTCCGTCTTCACCAATTTGGGAACAGAGCATAGCGAAAGGCATGGCGGGTTTGCCAATTTAAAAAGAGATAAAGGAAAAATTTTTTCCCAATTAATGAGCAGGAAAAATAAAATAATGGCTGGCCAGAAAGTTTCTAAAATTATTGTCGCTAATTTTGATGATCAGCATGCGGATTATTTTTGGCAATTCAAAGCTGATGAAAAATATGGCTTTGGAATTAAGAATAGTGCTCAGACTAGCAATTTTGTTTTGGGAAAAAATATTATGGCTAATGAAAACGGCAGTGAATTTGAAGTTGGCGCTAATAAATATAAATTAAATATTTTAGGAGAATTTAATGTTTATAACGCTTTGGCAGCTATTGCGGTTGGCCAATCGCAAAATATTTCTGCAGATAAAATCGCTGCCGGGTTGGCCAGTGTAAAATTAGTTGAAGGCCGAATGGAACTGGTAAATCCAGGCGAAGACTTTAAAGTGATTGTTGATTATGCTCACGAACCAATGAGTTTGACCGAACTGTTTAAAAGTTTGCGTCGGCTTGTTGGCGCAGATCATAAAATAATTTCCGTAATCGGCTCAGACGGCGGCGGTCGCGATAAAGGCAAAAGAGAATTAATGGGAGAGTTGGCTGGCAAATTGACTGACTTTGTAGTTGTTACGGATGTAAATTGTTATGATGAAGACCCAAAACAGATTGCCGAAATGTTGGCCGTTGGCGCCAGAAAAGCCGATAAAAAAGATAACACAGATCTGTTTGTGGTGGTTGATAGGCGAGAAGCGATAGCTAAAGCTATTTCTTTGGCCAAAGCCGGAGATGTGGTAGTAATTACCGCCAAAGGTACAGAGCCATTTATTGGTATAGCTGGCGGCCAAAAAATTCCTTGGGATGATAGAAAAGTAGCCAGAGAAATTTTAGCCGGTTTGTCTAAATAATATTTATGAACCTCGCTAAAAAAATTAATCTAAAAGAAAACGAGGCTGTAGCCGAGATTATCAAACCAGCGGCAATTACTTATGTTTGGAAGTATTTATTTGGACTAGTATTTTTATTTGCCGCTTCGTTTTTTATGTTCCGCCTCTTTGATTATGGTTGGTGGGGAGATGCCATTTACGGGCTGGGAATATTTCTGGGATTATATATAATTTTACGCGCTTGGTTTATGCGCAATGCCAACCTTTTTGTTATTACCAGCGATAGAATTGTGGATATACACCGAGCGGGCTGGTTGGAAGAAATTATTTCTGCTGTCAGTTATTTGGATATAAAAGATATAGCCATCAGAAAAAAAGGCATTGGCCAAAGTTTATTTAATTTTGGCAGTTTAACTATTGCCACAAAAGATGAACGTTTAATTTTGGAAATTATAAATATTAGCCATCCGGCCAAAATTCAGCTGCTGCTTGCCGAAGCCGGTCAGCAGTATAAACAAAATCTTAATTTAACAAATTCACGGGCGATTTATAATAATTTTATTAAAATAATTCCCAATTTAACGGATGTTGATCTAAAAGAAACGCGGCGATTAATTGATGAGCAGCTTGGAACTAATATGGTATAATATTTACAACATTATTTTTATAATTCCCCGCTTGGGCGGGGTAGGGGTGGGTTGGCATATTTTTATGGAAAAATTATTATTCCCATTGTATAGCCAAAAATTGATTGACCGAGCAAGATGGTTAAGAAAAAATTCCACCTCTTCAGAAGTTTTGCTTTGGGAAAAAATAAAAGGACGGCAAATTTATAATTATAAATTTAGACGACAAACACCAATTCTCAAGTATATTGTTGATTTTTACTGTAAAGAACTTAGTTTAGCGATTGAAATAGATGGGTTAAGTCATGATTATAAAATGAAATATGATTTTATCAGACAAAAAGATTTAGAAAATGCTGGAGTTAGTTTGTTGCGGTTTAATGATTTGGAAGTTAAGCAGGATATTCAAAATGTTTTACAAAGAATAAGTGATTGGATTGAAGCCAACCCACCCCTACCCCGCCCAAGCGGGGAGTGATTTGATATTTTAAAAAGCTATGCCTTCGGTAAAAGAAAACGGCTGGAAGTTATTTTTAGGATCTCGGCTTTTTATTTTGGTAGCTGCCATTATTGCGATAATGGTAATGTTCGCTTATGGAAGAGCGTATTATCAGGACTATTTAGTACGGCAGGAAATTTCTCAATTACAGGATCAGGCCAAAAAATTAGAAGCTAAAAAGATGGAATTGTTGGAAGTTCTCAAATATGTAAAATCCGATAGTTTTACCGAAGAAAAAGCCCGTACCGAATTAAATATGGCCAAACCGGGGGAGCAGATTCTAGTAGTGCCGAAGTCCGATATATCAAGCAATAGACAAGAAGCTGGCAGCATGGTAACATTGGAAGGTATTCCAAATTATAAAAAATGGTTACAATATTTTGTTAACTAAATAATATTTAAGATAATTCAACTATGGACGAGCAAAATTTGGTCGGCGAAAATAACGTAAAAACAGAACAGAAAAACAATTCTTCAATGCGAAATTTTATTTTGCTTGGCGCGGCCGTTTTGGTAGCGGGAGCTGTTTTTGGACTTGGAGTTTATAAAGTTTATAGCAAAGCTTCTACTGATAGATTTTCTTTAGCTGTAGCTAAAGTTTTTGGTTTGCCAGCCGTAAAAATTGGCGATAAAAAAATCCCTTACAGCGCCTATGCCGAAGATTTACAGGCTATTCACACTATGCGCGCTTATGATAAATCACAGAGAGATTCCGGTGTTGGTCCAGAGCGCAGCCCTGGAGCTGATCTTACCGAAGACCAGATGAATGATCAGGTTTTATGGCGTTTGGTAAACAATTTATTGGTAAATGAAGCGGCGCAAAAATATGGCGTAACTGTTGAAGATAAAGATGTGCAAAATTTAAAAGCTCAGATGCTGCAGCAATTTAAAGATGAAGCGGCGGCAAATCAGGAATTAACCAAGCGTTATGGCTGGGATATGAGTATTTATGAACAAAAAGTAATGCGTCCATTTATTTTGCAGACAAAGTTAGCTCAAAAAATGAAAGAAGATCCGCAAGTTAAAAAAGATTTACAGACTCAAGCGGAAAAAACTTTGGAAGAAGTAAAAAACGGCGCTGATTTTGCCGCTTTAGCCAGAAAATATAATGCTGACAGCACCGCTCAGACTGGCGGCGACCTAGGTTGGTTTAGCAAAGGAGAGATGGTGCCTGAATTTGAAAAAGCGGCTTTTTCTCTTAAGAAAGGGGAGGTCTATCCTACTTTAGTGCAGACTACTTACGGTTATCACATTATTAAATTAGACGACAAGCGCGTAGAGAAAATTAAAAATGCTAAAGGACAAATGGTTGATACTGCGCAAGTTCGCGCCAGCCAAATCTTATTTAAATTTCCAGACTTATTATCTTTCTTAGACTCTTCAATTAAGAATGGCAATATCAAACTATATCTCAAAGTTCATAATCCGTTTGCCGAACTTAACGCTCAAGCTGGCAAAACATCTTCTGGTTCACAACAATAAATTATTTCTTTTTATAGAGTCGCGTCTTAAATGGCGTTAGGGGACATGACTTCGTTAAACCAAAAAATCCAAAGAGGTTCTCTGATGCCAAATTGGAGAACTTTTTTGCATAGGCGGGCGTAGTATAGTGGTAATATGTGACCTTCCCAAGGTTAAGCTGTGGGTTCGATTCCCATCGCCCGCTCAATTGTCTAGAGCATATCCGCGCCCCCTTAGTTCAGTGGCAGAACAGCGGTATCGTAAACCGCCAACGTCAGTCCGATTCTGACAGGGGGCTCAAAAGTATTTATTACTTTATTAAATCATAAGTTAATTTAAAAAGTATGTTAGCAGAAAAAACATTAGCGCCGGATTTTATCTTGCCGGATCAAAACTCAGTTGATCATAAGCTTTCCGATTATCGCGGCCAGTGGGTAATTTTATATTTTTATCCAAAAGATGATACACCGGGATGTACGACCGAGGCTTGCGCGTTTCAGGATAATTTAGCCGGTTTTGCCACCGCTATGAAGCGGGGTCCCGCTGTGGCGGGAAAAAGCTCAGAAGTAAAAATTTTAGGCATCAGCGCTGATCCGGTAAGCAGTCATCGTAAATTTGCCGATAAGTACAAGTTAAACTTCACTTTGTTATCAGATGGTAAAAAAGAAGTTATCAAGAAATACGAAGCAGAAGGAATATTTACCAAGCGCATCTCTTATCTTATTGACCCAGAAGGGCAGATTTATAAAGCCTACGCCCAAGTTAAACCAGATACTCACGCCGAGCAAGTTTTAGCTGATTTGCCGAAATTATAAATTTTTAACAGAACAATAATAAATGAGCCGAAATTTTAAAATGGTATCTTGGGATTTGATTTTGGTTTTTCAAAAGTTATGGTATACTTTTATTAAAGGCCAGTTATGTTATGAGTGTTTAGCCAATTATTTTCAATAACTTATTATGAAAAATTTTAAATTAACCTTGATCATTTTAGGAATTTTAGTAATCAGTTTAGGCAGTGCCAGTCTTGTGTTTTATAAGCGAGCCAAAGATTTGGCGTCTGATCCGCAGAAAGTAAGTCAGGAACAGAATAAGAAAACAATTGCCGCCGTAGGTAAGTTAGTTATTCTCCCAGAAGGTGAGCTGCCGATTATTGCCACTGTTACCGATCCGGATAAAGTAAAAACACAGCAGGCTTTTTTTGCTAAAGCATCTCAAGGAGATAAGATTCTAATTTATACCCAAGCGCGCAAAGCCATCATGTATCGGCCAAGTGAAAATAAAATTGTTGAGATAGCTCCTTTAGTTATTGGGAGCCCGAACACCGCGGCAAATTAACAGCAGTTTTTGATAAAATTATTATAATACTAATTTATTTTAAAAATACCGTGCTTTAAAATATATTGTGCGGACTAACTTATAAATTATATGGACGACGATAATAAACAGCAGGATGATTTAGATGAAGAAGTGCACGATTTAATGGATGAGTATGATCTGGACGAAAGAGAGGCTAAGAAAGTTGAGAAATTAGAGGACGAAGGTTATGATGAGGAAGACGCAGTGTCTCAAGTGATAGACGAGTTGTAATAAATTAAAATATGCCAGATAAATATACGGCCACTTGGGTTTCTCATACCTCCATGAGTGATTTTTTGCGTTGTCCGCGCGCTTATTATTTAAAAAATATCTATAAAGATCCAAAAACCAATCATAAAATAAAATTAATTAGTCCGGCTTTGGCTTTGGGTCAAGCTGTCCATGAAGTTTTGGAATCTTTATCTGTGCTGCCAAAACAGTCGCGGTTTTCCGAGTCGTTGATTGCTAAACTGGAAAAAGCTTGGACAAAAGTTTCCGGGAAAAATGGCGGTTTCACCAGTCCAGAGTCAGAATATAAATACAAAACACGCGGCCAAGACATGTTGCGACGAGTAATGAATAATCCTGGTCCGCTTTCCGGATTAGCCGTAAAAATCCAGATGGACTTGCCGCAGTTTTGGCTGTCCGAAGAAGATGGTATTATTTTATGCGGAAAGATTGATTGGCTGGAATATCTGCCAGACACTGACAGTGTTCATATTATAGATTTCAAAACCGGAAAAGCCGAAGAGGATCCGGAATCTTTACAGCTGCCAATTTATCATTTACTGGTCAGTAACTGTCAGAAATACAAAGCCAGTAAAGCCAGCTATTGGTATTTAGATAGCAATGACAACTTAACACCCAAAGAATTGCCGGATTTAGAAGCTGCTCATAAAGCTGTTTTGGCTATTGCCAGGCAAGTAAAATTAGCCCGTCAATTACAAAGATTCAAGTGTCCGGCTGGCGAAGAAGGCTGCGGCGCTTGTCGCCCAATGGAAGCTATTTTTAACAGGCAAGCGGAATTTGTCGGAGTTGATGAGTATAAATATGATGTCTATATGCTTAATTATAATAAAGAAGAAAATAGGGAAGGGATTCTTTTGTAGATCTGGTTTTTGTGAATAATATTTCTTATACTCTCAAGCATAGTTCGCGCGCCAGACGTCTGCGTATCACAGTTCGCTGTGATGCCAGTGTGGTAGTTACGGCGCCTTATTTTTTTTCGCAAAGCAAGGTAGAAAAATTTTTGGCCGACAAAGCTGGTTGGGTTTTAAAAAAAATATCTTTTTTTAAAAAACTTAATCCGATAGTTTTACCAAAATTAAATCGAGTTGGAGCGCAGGAATATCGAAGTTTAAAAATGCAAGCCAAAATTTTGGTAAGAGAAAAAATTGCTAAGCTAAATCAGATTTATAACTTTCCTTTTAATCGCGTTTCTATAAAAAATATCAGGAGCCGATGGGGGAGCTGTTCCAAAAAAGGCAATTTAAACTTTAATTATAAAATTATCCATTTGCCTGTAGAGCTGGCTGAGTATATCGTTGCCCATGAAATTTGTCATCTAAAGGAGTTAAATCATTCTTCTAGGTTTTGGGCATTAGTGGCCAGGGCTGTGCCGGATTATAAAGCTCGGCGCCAAAAATTAAAATCTATATTTGTCTAAGTACCGGTTGACATTTATAGTTTACTCGCTGGTATAAATTGTGTTATAATAATTAAGCAATTAAGAACTTTTTTAATTGGGTTGAAGCGAAGGAAGGGGTCGCTGATGAATTTTTGAATGAATTGCAAAGTAATTTTATGATAAAAATAACCGGTGTTACCAAAATTTACCCAACCGGCACGCCGGCTTTGCGCAATTTGAACCTGAACATAGATGCGGGAGATTTTGTGTCTATTGTCGGTCAGAGCGGCACGGGCAAAACCACTTTAGTCAAAATGCTAATTGCCGAAGAGCGTCCTAACAAAGGCACTATTGAAATCGGCGGCTGGGATATTAGTAAAATAGATACTAGTGACGTGCCATATTTACGCAGACAGATCGGCGTTGTGTTTCAAGATTTTAAATTACTGCCAAAAAGAACAGTTTACGAAAACGTTGCTTTTGCTCTAGAAGTTGCCGGAGAATTAAAGCATCGTATTCATCAGGTGGTGCCGCAGGTTTTGGAGATTGTAAATTTAGCTCACAAAGCCGACAGTTATCCGTATCAATTATCCGGCGGCGAACAGCAGCGCACAGCTATTGCCAGATCTCTGGTGCATCGTCCAAAGATTATTGTCGCCGATGAACCGACCGGTAATTTGGACTCAATTAACGCCGCAGAAATTATTTCCATTTTAAAAAAAATAAATGAATTTGGCACTACCATCATTCTGGTAACTCATAATCGCGAAATTGTTAATCACTTACGCCGGCGCGTGATTACTCTCCACGGCGGAGAAATAATCAGCGATGAGCATGAAGGTAAATACAAACTTTAAATATGCAATCTTTTCTTAGAGTTATAAAATTTGCTTTTCAAGATTTGGCCAGAAGCCTTAGCCTGTCGTTTATGACCATTTTTATTTTGGTCCTCATGCTTTTATCGGTAAATACTCTATGGTCGCTTGACACTCTAACCAAAGCGGCAGTGGAAGCCGTAAAAAAACAGATCGACGTTAGTATTTATTTCGCGCCAGAAGCAACTGACAAAAATGTCAATGAAATCAAATCTTATGTGGCTATGTTTCCGGAAGTGACCGATATTAAATTACAATCCAAAGAAGATGTTTTGGCTTCATTTCGTGAACAGCATAAATTACAGCAGGAAGCCTTGGATGCTTTGTCCGAGCTTGGCAAGAATCCGTTTGGTCCAACGATGGTCATAAAAACCAAAGAACCACAGGATTATAAAAAAATAGTGGAAGCTTTGAGTGTCCCCGAATATTCCAGCTTAATTGAAGCTAAAAGTTTTGATAATCATGAAGACGCCATTGAAAGGCTGCAAAATATTACCAATCGAATTGAGAGAATAGGCTTTGGCCTTACTATTCTCTTTGCCCTTATTTCTTTTTTGATTATATTCAACACTATCCGCGTGGCCATCAATACCCAGCGTATGGAAATCAGCATCAAACGACTGGTGGGAGCCAGTAACTGGTTTATTCGCGGGCCGTATCTGGTTGAGTCTTTGGTATTTACTATTTTTAGCGTGCTGCTCACAGTCGGTTTAGTTTTTTTGGGACTAAGATGGATTGATCCATATCTGGCCATAGTTTTGCCTAATGGTTTCTCCTTGACAAGTTACTTCAAATCTAATATGCTGACGCTGTTCGGAATACAAGCTTTAGCCGTGCTGGCGCTTACCGTTTTATCCAGCGGTTTGGCCATGCGCAAGCAGCTAAAAGCCTAGTGATTCCGAGGTCGTCTAAAGGTAGGACAAGAGCCTTTGAAGCTCTATATCTTGGTTCGATTCCAAGCCTCGGAACAAAATAATCCAAATGTATGAAATGGTATAAAAAACAATTGGATCAGCTAAAAAAATCTAAAGCAGGGCCGGTTGTGGCAGACGAAGAAAATGATACAAAAAAAATTTCAAAAAATACGTTTAACTTAAATAAGCCGATAGGAAAAAGTCATTTCCCCAATCCAGTTGCTGCCAGCAACAAAAATCGTCCTAAAACTGATTCTAAATAAAAAACTTCCTTTTAGCGGGAAGTTTTTTATAGTTAATTTTTATAAAAAAAGCCTTTTGGAAGATCGGCAAGCGTTATCTGCGAGTGGTCTTTGTCCCGGGCGATATCCACAAAGGGGAGGGAGTGAATATCTGTACAGACAGAGGACTTCTCAGCAGGTCGCTCAGTTAAACTGATAGTGCAGCTTTTCTTCCAAAAGGCAAAAGAAACATATCATAATAGTTACTTTTTGTCAATATCCAGTTGTTTTTTAGTCATTTTTAAGATAAAATAATGTGGCTATGCAAAAAATAGACCTAAAATTAGAAAAATATAACTGGCAAGTATATTTGCGTGATGAAGCCGATCAAAGTGTTTTTAATGAGATATTTAAACTGCATGAGTATCGTTCGGCAGATGAAGTTATAACAAATGCCAAGTATCCGATTGTAGATATTGGCGCTCATGCCGGTTTTTTTGCTATGTATTGTCGGTCTTTAAATAAGAAAGTAAAAATTTATTCGGTAGAGCCGGAGCCGGCTAATTTAAAAATATTAAAACAGCATTTGGCTGAGAATAAAATTTTAGGCGTAAAAATTGTTGCCGGAGCTTTGGCTGGGCAGACAGGAAAAAGAAAGTTAATTTTGTCTGAGGATAGTCATAATCATAAGCTGGCAAACGAAGGTTTGGAAGACGGATTATTCGCCGATTTTGTTCCTGAGAGTGGAAATAAAGAAAAAACAATTTCTGTCCCAGCTTTTACTTTTGCGGATTTTTGCCGGAAAAATAAATTAAAAAAAATCTCTTTGTTAAAAATGGATATTGAAGGCGGCGAGTATGAAGTATTTGACGGCATGTCAACTGAGGACTTTATGATGGTAAATTTTATAATTTTGGAGTATCATAGTAAAAATAAAGAGTATAAACAGCTAGAGGAAAAATTAAGAACAAACGGTTTTGGCGTCCAGACGTTTCCGTCTCATTTTGATAAAACTATGGGTTTTATCTGGGCCAATAACAAAAGATTAAAAAATTAAAATTTTAAAGAGTATGGATAAACAAGCTTGGGTAGTGGCGGTCGATATGGGTTATGGGCATCAGCGCGCGGCTTACCCTTTACGCCATCTTTCTCCAACCGGTCAAGTAATTATTGCTAACAATTACAAAGGCATTCCGCAAAAAGATTATCGTATCTGGAAGGAATCGGAAAGTTTTTATAATTTTGTTTCCCGGTTCGTTAGTATTCCTTTGATTGGTCAGTTTTTGTTTGGGATATTCGATAGATTCCAAAGAATTAAAGAATTCTATCCGCGCCGTGATCTGTCGGCTCCTAATTTGCAAGTGCGAAGTTTATATTCTTTGATTGCAAGAGATTGGGGTAAAGACTTGATTAATTTGCTTAATACCAAAAATATTCCTTTGGTAACAACATTTTTTACCGTCGCTTTTTTTGCCGAAGAGCACGAATTTAAAAACGATATTTACCTGGTCGTGTGTGATACCGATATTAGCCGAACCTGGGTTGCTCTTAACCCGCAAAAAAGCCGGATAAAATACCTGGCTCCTTGCCGAAGAGTGGTGGACAGATTAAAGCTTTATGGCGTAAAAGAAGAAAACATTTTTTTGACTGGTTTTCCTTTGCCTGAAGAAAATTTAGGCGGCGATGATTTGAGAGTTTTAAAAGCAGATTTAGTAGCCAGAATTCATAATCTTGATCCGCTTAAAAGATATAGGCAGAAATATCACAATACTGTGGAGCATTTTCTCAAAGATGCTGGCGATGAAATTGCCAACAAAACCCATCCGCTTACCGTTACTTTTGCGGTGGGAGGAGCCGGAGCTCAGAAGATCATGACCAAAGATATTTTACGCAGTCTTAAAAAACGGCTGTTAAAAGGAGATTTGCAATTAAATTTAGTCGCCGGTACGCGCAATGATGTTTATCTATACTTTCAAGCCAAAATTAAAGAATTGGGTCTAAAAAAATTATTAGACAAGAACATAAAAATTATTTTTGCCATGGAAAAAGAGGATTATTTCCGTCAGTTTAACGAATGTTTAAGAACAACAGATGTGCTTTGGACAAAACCAAGTGAATTAGTTTTCTATGCCGGTTTGGGTCTGCCTCTTATAATGGCTCCTTCGGTCGGTTCTCAGGAAGTATTTAATCGAACCTGGCTAAAAACGATTAACGCGGGTATTTCGCAAAGTAATCCTAAGTATGCCAGTGAATGGCTGTTTGACTGGATAGATAGCGGCTGGCTGGCAGAGGCGGCTATGGCCGGATTTTTGGATGGCCGGCAGTTTGGCGTTTACAACATTAAAGACGTTGTTTTTGAAGGTGTTAAAGAACCAACCAAGAGCCGTCAGTTAATGTAAAATTATGGCGACAGAAACAAAAAAAGAAATCGCCGACCTGTTGAAAAAAATTGTTGTTTTTGAAAAAAAATTTAAAGAAGAGATTTTGCAAAAATCCGCTGGCTTAGAAGAAACTAAGCTGCAGAAACTAAAAAAGGTTTTATTAGAAGTTAAGCAGTGGCAGACCAAGCTTTTGCAGAACAAGATTGCCAATGATCCGGATTTTTATTATAAAGTTATGGATGTTAAACGCAAGGCAGATCAAGCGGTGATTGACACCTTTCGGCAGAAGTTTAAAGCCGAAGATCATAAAAAAATGGAAATTATTTTGAATAAAATACATTCATTATAAGTTATATGGCTAAAGATGACGCCGAAAAAAAATCGTTAGATGGTGCGGAAGATAGAGAATCCCCAATACCTACCGCGGACAATCTTGATGTAACTGAAAAGATCACAGACGCCTTAACTGGTTCTAATACCCCAGAAGGCTTGGCTGATTTTTTGTCACCTTCTGAAGTTAGAGCAGTAGAACAAAGTCAAAGAGAAATAAGAGAAATTTTGGAAAACAAAAAAGTAGATCCGGAATTAATCCGGCGTGTTTTGAGAGAATTAGGTACAACCAAAGACCTGCAAGCTTTTGCTGATAACAATTTCGTTGAAGAATTAAAGAAAGAAAAAGGCAAGGAAGCCGTAGAAAATAAACTGAAGCAGTTCGCAGGCATGATGGAACGAAGAAATTGGGGAAGAATTTTTAATGAGCTTCATGAAGGCGATACGGTGATTAGTTTTTCTTTGCCTGGTGCAGATTTTTTATTACTCAAACATCTTAACGATGATGTTTTTAATCCGTCAGTTGCTGATTTAATCATTGAAGCAAAACGAGAAAAAATTAGAGAAAAACTTTCGGTTTTATTTCCAGGGCAAGGTTTGCTTAGAAATGATTATAAAATAGAAATCGCTAAAATCCCGAAGGGAATGGAATATAAGCAGGATGATTTGGAAAAAATGATGGTGGAAATAGACAATGAAATGGTAGAAGCAATAGAAAAATTAGCCGCAGATTTTTTGAAAAAAAATGAAGACTTAACTGATAAGAAAAGAAGTAGGGTAGAAGATTTCTTAAGTCAGCTTAGGGGTGTCGATGGTGGTAAAAAAGGTTTTAGAATGAATTACGGAATTGCTAAAGTAACAGGCGCGGAAAGTAAAGATAAAATTTTAGCAGTTAACAATGCTATCGGTACTGCTCGCATGTCTCGGTCTGATTCTGAAAATTATGGCAGTGAATATTCGGAAGAGAGCACATTGGTAGAATTGGAATCAATTAAAAATTTAAGAGATAAAATTATAGCTGACGGAAATTCAATTGCGGATAAAGACGGTAATAATTTTATAATTTTTTCAAAAAATGAGGATGGTAGGTATGCTTTCAATAGAGATTTACTGCGTGATGCTCGTAAAGGAAAGTTTGAACCGGCTGTAGGGCAAGAAGATTTTTTAAAACAAGTAATTTTATATACCAAAAAATTAAATATTTTGGATTTTATAAAGCCGTTTGTTTATGAAGACTTACCGGCAGTGGAGTCTGGTATCCAAGAAGCTAACGCTTTGGCGGATAAATTGCGAAAAGGGGAAACTTCGGCAGAGTCAGATAGAGCAAAAGTAAAAGAAATATTAAATAGTGATGAAAGAGCTGCCGGTTTTACTTCTCGTATGGAGTTTAATCGTCGAGCCACCAATATGTCCAAAGCTGCCTATATCAGCATGGATGTTTTGGATTTAGGTGTGGATCAGCTTTTGGCGTATGAGCAGGAAATAGAAAAGATTAATAATGGAGAATTGAGCAAAGAGCAAAAAGCAGAGGAGTTTAGCAAAGCTTCTTTGCGCGCCGGTGATAGTATTACGGAACGTTTAAAATTTTTTTGGAATACAGTCAAAAAAGTTTGCTCGGATAAAAAGTATAATTTAAATAATAAAGATGGTTTAGTTACCGGCTTAGTTGGCGGAGATGAGTTAACATTGGCAATAGAAATTGGAGACGGAGAAGGGCAGATAAGCGAAGAATTAGCGCGCCAGTTAATTTTTCAATTAAAAGATGAAACTAATTCTCGGGTAATTGAAACCAGAGCTTCTCATAGTGTAAAAGACAGCGCTGATGAAACCGATCAGGCGGCTTTGGCTGAAGCGCATATTCAAGCAATGGATAGATCTGCTAAGGGGGCGGCGATTTTAAAAAATATTGAAGAGTTTGCTAGAAAATATAACAGGCTTTTTGCCAGGTCAGAAAAAAAATCTGAACTAGAAGATAGATTAAAAATTTTTGGCAGTTTATTTACATTAGAAAAAGGAAAAGGAGTAATAAAAACAAATGCTGTTGTTATTGAAGAAAATGGCAGATTGGTGGTAGCTAATGATAATAATTATAAAGCTGAATATGAAAATATCGAAGATGAATTAAAGTCTGTACTCGCAGAAGATTTTTACCCCGAAAAAATAGCTGTTTGACGGTAATTGGTGACGATGATACGCTAAAAACAGCTCTTTCACAATTAAGAGCTGGAGGTAAGCCATGCGTCAAACAATGTTTGTTGTGATGTTAATGTTTGGTTGGGCGGCGTGTGGCGGGACTTCTCTTCACCCAGGAAAGATTAGGCAATCAGTAAGTAATGCCAATTCAGTAGCTCAGGTAGAAGGTAGAAAAAATTCCTGGTTTGTCCGGGAGATTTTTCGGCAAGTAGCGGCGCAAGAAATCAGCGCTCAAAAAGCTAGAACAATTTTAGATGACCGTTCGTTTTCTCTTCAGGACGATTCAGCGCAAGCTATTAAGGCTTTCACAGGTTTTGTGAATGAACCTGGTTCCGATGAAATCAGGTGTAATCTTGCTGCTGATTTGGCCTATTACTTCAAACTAGGATCAGATTACGCGGACAAGGCTATCAATTGCCATACCCGTTTGCCTGATCAGGCTAAGTTAGCTTGCCTCAGACCAGGCTCTCTGGCTTTGCAGAGACAATTAGCTGGCAAATACATTATTGATTTTTTAAGTAATCATAGGCCGCTTAAAATTCATTTAGTACCTTACCCCTATGGTGGTTTCTATGTGGCGGAAAGTACTTTTGCCGACATGCTTGAAATTGCTGGTCTATGCACTCTTGACCAGGAAGAATACAGGAGCCTGTTAGCTTTTGGAATAAAGACCAATGAAGTCTGGTTAACCAGAAAAATCTTTGAGTTAGAAAGATTTGCCAAGCAGCCGGAGGATTTTGATCAGTTTTTTACTTTGGCTTTGGGCAAATACGAATGCGGCACTGCTGCCACAGTAGCCTTTGAACACCATTTGTCCGATCAGATTATCGAAAGTATCTTTTTGGATAAAAGGTGTTTCAGCGGTAATCTTGGAGAACTTGATCCGGCATTAGCGCCTAAAGAAAAAGCAGAATGGCTCTTTAGTTTGTGCTTGCGTGCCCAGGAATTTTCTTTAGGCAGCAAAGTGATCAAGCAGTTTCAATTGGATAAAGACCATTTCAATCTTCTCGTGTCCGAAGGCTTAAAAGCTCATGACTATAATGATGTGTTGAATATGGAGCCGTGGGGGAGTGATTCAGTTGAGTATTTTCGTTTTACGGTTTTTAAAGAAATGTTAAGCGCAAATGAAGAGCTGGCTATGGCGAACTTTGTCCAAGCGCAGAGCTTTGATTTTGTTCAACTTAGCAGCAATCAATTGCTGGAATTGGTTTTTAGCCACGCTCTGTTTCGCTCCGATTATATGCTTGCTGCGGAGATAATAGCCAGGCATGGAGTAACCAAAAATAAGGACGATGGCATTAGGATTGCTTTTGAAAGCGCCTTACAAAAAGGAGATGACAAAAGTGCTTTCTATATTGCCAGTCGTCATCGGTTGGGTGCTGATTATCTAACGCGTGTGGCAAATTTTCGCAGGCTGAAGCTGTTGAGAGCAGAACAGGAAAAAGTTTTTCAGGCGGCTCATGAGGCTGCCGAAGCGTCTCGAAGAGTAAGAGAAAGATGTATAAGTTCAAGAAAGGCAGGTGGTGAGTGGGGAGCGGACACATGCAGGTAGATAGACCCCCTGTACTCTCGTCGAGGGTGCAGGGGATTGGTTTATAAATTAACTTTTTTAGGATTGACATTGATTTGTCTTTTATATATAATAAGGTTCAAATTATTCCCAGGTAGCGCAGCGGTAGCGCAGTTGGCTGTTAACCAATTGGTCGTCGGTTCGAATCCGACCCTGGGAGCAACTTACAAGCAGTAACTACTTCTAAATATAATATGCCAAAAACTCCTCCGGAAGGCGCTCCAGTAGTTGATCTATTTGCATTTAGAAAAACAAAAGAAGATAAAAAAGGAAAAGATCCTATACCTAAACCTATCGAATCCGATGCGGTGGTATTGGAAGATAAGCCTGCACACAAAGATGACGGTTGCTGGGGCTGTTTGTTGGCCCGGGAAGGTATTAAGGTGCATGAAGTTGTTGCTATTGCTAAACAATTGGAGGAGCTTATTATTGTAAAGATGAAATTCAAGAAAAATCCTAGTACATTTGAAGATGCTTGCAAGATACTAAGAAATGAAGATACCCGCGGCATAGTAAATATAGTTATGTCACTTTCTGATTTTGATGCACGCAAGAAACCATCGTATACATTAGCAGTGATTGCTGTTTTTAGAGAAAAATTGAGAGCAGAACGAGCTCGGCTTGAGCCTGCTAAAACTGATGAGCCTATTGAGTAATATTTTGTTTGGAGATTTTTTTGGAATTAAAAATAAAACAGCTAGTTACAGCTGTTTTATTTTTGTAATCAGACGGTAGAGTAAATTGCTCTGCTTTTAAAAAAGGAGTACCCTATAATAAAGACATATATTATTGGAATCAGTTCAATTTGTGGACGATAACTTGTAAATTATGAAAATTATTTTTAAAAAAATATTAGTTGTTTTCACAATATTTTTTTATTTAACCCCTGCCACTTTTGTATTGGCAAACCAAGATAGTAAAGCTGATAATGCCGTTTTGGACGGGGATTTAATCGCGGCTCAGGAAGCAGGCAATGCCAAGGCAAGTAATAAAGATAAGACCCCTCCGGTTATATCTGGAGTGGAATCATTTTCAGTTTCCACAAGCTCTGCTTCAATTGCTTGGGTAACAGATGAGCCAGCTGATTCAGACATAGATTACGGAGTAGCGCCCGGACTAAATTTGCATGGTCCGGCCAACTCAACTCTCCTTACATCTCATATTATTGTCCTTTCAGGACTTATCCCAAATACTAATTATAGTTTTTGTGTTATTTCGGTAGATGATTCGCATAATAGAGCTCGGGATTGCGGCCATGCATTTATCACAAACTCCGACATACCAACAGATACGAACCCGCCAGTTATTACAAACATACAACTTTTAAATGTCTCTACATCTACCGTAACTGTAAATTGGGTGACTGACGAAATTTCTTTTGGACAAATTGAGTATGGAGTAAGTAATAGTTATGGCTCTGTTACTCCGCTTTCAGTTACTTTAGATGTTAATCATTCAACTGTAATAACAGACCTTACTGCCAGCACTACCTATCATCTCCGTATTCGCGCCAGAGATGATTCGGGCAATGAGTCTTTTTCTGTTGATATTCCATTTTCTACCTTGGCCAATCCAACGGAACCGCATACAACCCCTCCGATTATTTCGGCAATTCTGCCGCATGAAATTAGTCAAACATTCATCCATGTTTCTTGGATGACAGACGAACTAGCAGACAGTCAAGTTGAATACGGTACCAGCACAAATTATGGTTTTATGACCCGGCTTGATACGATTCCAGTTTTGGCGCATGAGCAATTCCCGAATAATTTAATGCCTGATACTGCTTATCACCTAAGAGTACGTTCGCATGATTATGCAGGCAACTTGTCCGTTTCAGGGGATTATGAATTTAGAACTATTGTCGGCACTTCAACTAATCCCTATCCGATTTTATCAGCCATTGCTGTTACAGAAATCAGAACATCATCAGTGGTAATAGGATGGACTACCGATAAGCCTGCGACATCCAGAGTTGAGTATGGGTTGGCAAGCTCTTATGGACATAGTACGGCGCAAGATGATTCGCTTGTGACTTTGCATAGCCAAGCCATATATAACCTTAGCCAGCATACGACTTATCATTTTAGAGTTATTTCTTCTGATAATCTCGGGAATACTTCATATTCAACGGATACAATTTTTGAAACTGCCGCCGGAGAAGCCGATCATATTCCTCCTACGGCTATTCATGATTTGACAGCTAATGAAATTGATCAAACATCTCTTACTTTAAATTGGACTGGGCCGGAAGATACTTCCGGAATAATATCGTATGATATTAATTCTTCACTATCACCAATCATAGAAGAAAATTTTTTTGATCCTCCTGTTGTGCATGAAGCTGTAATTACAGCCGATGATGCGGAAGGCCACGGCTTCGAGCATACTTATCAAATAAGCGGTCTGGCTCCTAATGCCATTATCTTTTTTGCTATAAAAGCTTCGGATCCGTATGGAAATATTTCTCCTGTATCAAATGTAATTTCAGTAAAAACATTGTCAGCATCAGTAAATAGTTCCGGGGGAGGAACTTCTAGCGGATCTTTAATCGGGAGTGTGGAGGGCGGGTATTCGTATAATGGTAAGTTATTTGCGATTGATAAAAAAGAATTTGTTATTAATGATAAGCAGCCGCCTGCCAGAGTAAGCGATGTTCGAGCTGCCGGTATTGATAAAGCAGTTATTTTATCGTGGAAGGCGCCTTCTGATTCAGATTTTAAAAAAGTACTTGTCGTACGCAGCGAATCACAATATCCGGCCAACCCTCTTGCTGGAACGGTTGTATATGAAGGTTCAAGGAGAATTGTTAGTGATATCAATCTTCTTAATGGCAAGACCTATTATTATTCAATTTTTTCTGCGGATGAAGTACCGAATTATTCTCATCCTGTTCAGCTTTCCATCGCGCCAATAGTCAGCTCCAAGCAGTATAATTTTGTTACCGGTGAAGAAGGCAAGATTAATATTTTTACAAATAGAGATTTTGGTTTAGGCGATAGGGGACCGGAAGTTCAATATGTGCAAAGACTTTTATCAACCAATCCGCTTTTATATCCAGAAGGTCTGGTTACAGGTTATTTTGGTCCTTTAACACGAAAAGCCTTAATTAGATTTCAGCATAAGTATAAAATCCCGGAGACCGGAGTGGTTGATAACGATGTTCGAGCGGTGGCTAAGAATTTAACAGTTGTTCATGTGGTGACTCCTATTGCTAATCCTAATATTGATCTTAAGTTTGGCATGCGTGCGGAGAGCGTAAAAATTATGCAAACCGGTCTGGTGCAGCTTGGGTATTTGAGTGAAGATTCAGTCAGCGGATATTTTGATTCCAAGACGCTGGCTGCGGTAATCAAATTTCAAAAAGATAATAATATTTTTCCAGCTGTAGGTTATGTGGGGCCTATCACCAGAGCCAAAGCTGCGCAAATACTTCGTGTAACTACCACTTCTGTTCAGTAAAATAGAAAATTTGTTCAGGAATAATAAAAGCAGCTTTGATTAGCTGCTTTTATTATTTTCTCAAGCTCTTTCCAAGAAAGGGATTAAGAAATGATAGGCGAAGGTTTGCGGTCCCTTCGCCTTTACTGCCGATCTCTATCGGTATATCTCTTGATGGAACGCACCGTGGTTGCGTTCGTTTTTTTCTAGGCCTTACTAGCCCTAGGGAACATGCCTCAAGTTGGCAGCTCCGCAGCCCCATGCTGCTATCCTGTTTTTTGCGATCCTGATGAAACTAGAGAAGCAATCCTTATACCGTTCAAGTTGCAACGGCTCGCTGGGGATTGTTTGGAAGCTTGGGGTGCTTCCCTCTGTTTCATTTAGTTTTCGTGCCTACAATCACCTTTGCTCTGCAGAGCACAAACGTTTCACCGTTTCTCTGTCGCTGTGCCTTCAATCAGAGCGCTGTGACCTTTTATACATCATTGCCCACGGGCAATAATTTGGTGTAGGGCGCTGTTCACTCCACCATTTATATTGATAATTTTTTATCCGTATAAACGGTGGAGTGATTTTTTTATTAGTTTCTTCAAAGAACTTTTCGTTTCTTTATCTTAACGACTCAGTATATCTTATTTTAGTTTTTTTGTCAATAGTTTGTGCCTCGGAGGATAAAATTTATGGCTTAAATTAGCCGAAATATCGTCTTTATTTATCCACAGGGTAAATTTATTATAGTTAAGAATTATGTTATCCACTTTATAATTTGACACTTGCGTAATCAACTACTAAAATATTTAGGTGTTTAGCTAAACACCTAAAATTATGCTAACCGAGATTGAGATAAAACAATTAAAAAAATTGGTAGATTGGGACGAGGATAAAATTTCTCCGCTCTTTCAAGCATTAAGTGATCCCAACAGGTGCCGAATTTTGCGTACTCTAATAAAAACCGGCAAAAGAGATTTTTCTGTAAGTGAGATTGCTCAGCTTTTGGAAGTTTCTATTCCTACAGCCTCCGAACATTTAAGCATTCTAGAACGCAGCGGAGCCTTGGTTCGAAAAAGATTGAAACAGCAGGTGAGTTATGAAGTAAAAAGCGGAGACCCATTAATCAAGTCTATTATTTCAGTTATTAAAGCTAATGAGTCTTTGTCTAAAAACCAAGATTAAAAAGATTAACGTTAAGGCGAAAAGGTCGAATTCAAATTATTTATTATTAAATTAAACAATATAAATTTATGACAAAAAGTGTAACATTATGGGTTGTGGTCGCTCTTATTATCGGCGGCAGTATTGGCTATATGTATGGAGTTAAAAAAGCTTCAATGGTTGTTGCTCCAACTAATTCTTCAACAAGCGCTAAAAGTGTGTTGCTCCATAGCGCTATGAGAAAATTATGGGAAGATCATGTAACCTGGACTCGCTTATATATAGTTGAAGCTACTGAAGGATTAAAAGGCACCAATGATACAGCTGCTCGTTTGCTTAAAAATCAAGAGGATATCGGCAATGCTATAAAACCATTTTATGGAGAAGCTGCCGGTAATCAGTTAACTACTATCTTGAAACAGCATGTTATGGGAGCAGTAGATGTTTTGGCTGCTGCTAAAGCCGGTGATGCAGCTAAATTAGATACAGCTAAAACTAATTGGTATAAAAATGGCGATGATATCGCTACATTTTTAAGCGGAGCTAACCCAAACAGCTGGTCATTACAAAATATGAAAGAAGGTATGGCTATGCATTTGGATTTAACTCTTACCGAAGCGGTTGACGAGTTAAAAGATCAATATGGCAAGTCAGTTGAAGATTATGATAAAGTCCACGAACATATTCTTGGCTTGGCTGATTTATTGAGTGATGGCATTGTGGCACAATTTCCTGACAAATTCTAAATAGTTTAAAGTCACGAGTAAAGACGGAGCTTGAAAACAGCTCTGTTTTTATTTATAAAAATAAATTATGAACAGATAATAGCAGGCAAAAAAGAGTTGTGCTATAATTATTATATATGCAGCCTATAAAAAAATTTTGGAAAATACGAACCTATTTTTTGTTAGGTGTATTTATCATTACTCTAATAACTACCGGATTATTTATATTTATTCGCGGGCAGGAGGTTGTGGCCGATGAAAAACGGCTCATTGCGGAGCGTGATAAAATATTTGTTCATACTTTGGCTGGAAGTATTTCGGTCTATGTAAATATTAATACTGAAAATGTAGAACGTTTGGCAGGCTTGATAAATAAAGATAATTTTAGCGCGGACAAGCTTTATCCTTTAGCCGAAAACACAATCAAAAATAGCAATGGTTTTTTTGCGATAATTATTGCAGATAAAAACGGCGATGTGGTTTCCGGCTACAATAAATTAGCCAGCAATGAAAATGACAGATTGGTTTCGGGTATCAATATAAGTGATAGACAGTATTTTAAAGAATTAATTGCTACCAGAAAAATAGTTGTATCTGATGCTATTACTGCTCGAGTTCCGCCCTATGTGCCGACAATTGCAATTGCTGTACCAATTTTTGGCGATAATAAAGAAATTATCGGCGCAGCTGTCGGCGGTTTGACTTTGGAACCGCTTTATCATTTAGCGGAAGCGGCTTTGGGAAGCGAATTTGCTACACCGGTAGTTTTTGATAAACAAGGTCAAGTTATTGTTCATGTTAACTCTGATTTAATAAAAGAACATAAATTGTTTAAAGATTTCGAACCAGCCAAACGGGCGTTGCGAGGAGAGGAAGGTTTTTTGGATGCTTTTATTGATGTGGACGGAAAGGAGCGCAGCGCCGCTTATGCCCGTGTGCCTGAACTTGGCTGGGGAGTGTGGATTGCTCAAGATACAGCTCAATTTTATCAAATAAAACAGCATGTAGCCTTTGTTGGTTTAATTTGGGAAACAGAAGTGTTATTTGGCGTTTTTTTAGTTTTTCTTTTTCTTTCACGTCTGTTATTTAGACCGTTTGATTATCTGGCCACTGAAGCCATTGATATTGTTGAAAGTAATGATTTTAACCGAAAGATAGGGATAGTCGGTCCGATGCATTCAAGTGAGATTGTTAATCTGACAAATAATTTTAATTTGCTGATTGAAAAAGTGCGTAGTTCTTTTGATGCGCAAAGTGAAATAATTAAAACAAAATCACAATTCTTAACTGTAACCACGCACGCTTTTCGCACTCCGCTCACTGTTTTACAATGGACGCTGGCTTCTATCATGGAAAAATTTTCGTCTTTTTCAGCTGAGCAAAAAACTGGTATCTTAGAACTTTATGACGCTACTCAGCGTCTAGTTCTCGGATTTGAAAATCTTTTCACCGCTTTGGAAATTCAAGAAAAAACTGCCAGACTGGGTTATAAGAAAATAAATATTGTTTCGATAATTAAGTCTGTTATAAAAAAACTTGAGCCGCTGGCTGAAAAATCAAAAATATCAATAAACTTTTCTAGCCCGGGTATTGTAATGCTAGCCGGGGATGAGATAAAAATTCAAAGATTAATAGAGATACTTTGTTCAAACGCTATTTTTTATAATCGTGAAGGCGGCAGTATAAATATAGAACTCACTCAAGATAAAAATAGTATTTTGTTAAAGATTACAGACAGTGGAATCGGTATTCCTGCCGATGAGTTTGGCAGTTTATTTCAGCCATTTTTCCGCGGTAAAAAAGCGGTTTTAAAATATACTGACGGCGCGGGTTTGGGACTTTTTATTGCCAAAGCTTTTATTGAGCTTCATCATGGATTAATTGATATTAATTCTCAAAAAAGCAAAGGAACCATTGTAACTGTTCAGCTGCCTTTGCATCTAACTCTTGATCAAAAAAAAGCCGATAAAGATTTGCAGTAATAAAGCTTACAAAAATATTAAGCAGAAATGTTTGGTATTTTTATTTTTCAAAATTTAAAAAAAGAAAGGCGCCTCTGTCTGTTGCCGCAGACAGGGCGCCGGGGGGTGAATGGGAATTAAGTTAGATTAATGTGCGATTGCGGGCAGGCGATTTGCCCGCGGAGTCAGATCAGGTTGAGCGCAGGAAGGCGAGCAGGTCGGAGCGCTGTTGAGCGGACATGACGATGTTGAATCGTCCGATGTAGAAGTCCACGACATCCTCCAATGTCTCCCTGGACCCATTGTGGAAGTAAGGACCACGCACTGCCAGATTGCGCAGCATCGGGCCCTTGAACTTGCCGACGTCGATCCATTTGCCTGTGACCAGCGCTCGGCCCGGATCCGTGACCTTGACGAGCTCGCCCGTGGTCAAGTTGCGCAGGGTGTACAAGGGCATGTCCGGCGTCCTCTGATCCTCTCCGACCAACCCGATGTTGAGCGGGGCGGCCACAGAGTGGTTGCCGGCGTTGGGAGTGTCGTGACAGGTGGTACAGGTACCGCCGTGGATTACAGCCGGACTGCCGAAAACCGGATTGTCGTTGAGTCCGCCAACTCCGGCAATGTCGAATTGCAGAGTGTTGAACACAACTTGTCCGCGATAGACGGCCCGCTTGTTCTCGTCGGGAGCGCTGTTTGGATCGGTGTCATCCTTGACAGCGTTTTGCCAACCGTCGAAGCTGGTGAAGACCACCGGTGAGAAAGGAGCCAGGGTGCGTGAATCACCCAGGTTGTCGTTGATGCCAACGTAGAATTCTTGAGCCTGAAGAGCGTCCGGGCCACCGTTGGCACCGTCAGCCAAATCGTTGCCATCGGCAATGACCTGTCCGGCGGTAATGCCAAGCTGAAAGTTGACGATGGAATTGACTTCATCCGGAGTCAGGTCTCGGGTCGCTTGAGCGTGTCCACGAGTTGCGTCATTGGCCTGACGCGTCAGCATGCCTTGGATATCAGTCGCAGACGATGGGCCAGCGATACCCGTTGGATCGGGAGCGCTGGTGTTCGCTCGGAGCTTGTTCTCGCGGCCGTCCCACATGATCGTGCTGTCGAACTTAAGGTTCGCAGTCGGCAGAGGGCGCCGGAATAGTGACAGCTCCGCAGCGCTTGCAAAATGGTAAGGATCATCGACTGCATCGAGAGCGAATTCGGCGCCAGCTGGAATTGG
The DNA here is from genome assembly GCA_035473115.1 of Candidatus Udaeobacter sp. Lineage (GTDB taxonomy): Bacteria > Patescibacteriota > Patescibacteriia > Magasanikbacterales > GWA2-37-8 > XYD2-FULL-39-9. The sequence goes on from DATION010000007.1 coordinate 42,121, forward strand.
TAGGCCGACGCGAATCAACCCCTTGGTCAGCAGCATGCTGAAAGCCTTTTTCCTCTTTCCAAGCGTGGAAAGGTCCGCATTTGGCGAGTTTGACCCGTCATTGGTGCGGAAGATCGCGCAGAATCCGGAAGTGTCCGTGTCGTTGGCCTCGCCGACTCCTCCGTTGCAGAGCTTGAAAAACAGCGTCGTGAACTTTGGAGTGATGGTCCAGCCAGTGAAGGGAGCGTGACAGCTGACACAGCGTCGTCCGTTTGACCCCAGACTCTGAAAGAACAGGTTGCTTGAGTCGATGGAACCAGACGAACTGACCGAAGCAAAAAACCCATTTGGGCTGGTGATCGGTAAGTGATCTCCAACCTGCTGGGCAAAGTTGCTCACGATCGTAACCATCTGATCGGTCTGACCCATCTGGGGCGTATTGCCGCCACCAGCTTGGGTATCACACCCAGATGATCCGAAAAACAGTCCGAGACCAAACAGCCATGCAAGAACATACGATTTTCTCAACATTCTGTGTATCCTGCCTTCTTTTTACCGCTCTGTACTCCTGGTTTTACTTCTTACTTTTTTCTCTTGAGGATTCAAGAGTGAGAGGATAGTATCATAAAAGCTAATATTAAGCAAAGGTAGGGGTGTGGATGAGTTTTTTATGTTTTATTTTATTTTGACCAGCAAATTATAATATGGTACAAAAGATATTCGCGAGAACGTTGACAACAATCAGAGAGGATAAGTCATGACCAGATTTCTCAGGCAGTTGGTAATTATTGGAATGGCATTATTGCTTGTTGGTTCGTGCGGTTCGCACCGAAACCATCCAATAAATGTGCACAGGCTTTGCGACCATAATTCTGCGACAGCTCAATTGCGTCCGTCAGAAGCAGCGGTATCACCAGAAAATCTGCTTACATATCGAGGCGGTCGGTTGCTAACTTCCGTAGTAGTTCAACCTATTTTTTGGGGATCAGTAGCTTGGAGTAGTCCTCAGATTAACACTGTACCAAAAAAGATCGCCGATTTTTTTGCCGCGATCTTGAAGAAGGGCAGTGTTTTCAATGCACAGTTAGCTGAGTACAGTCTGTCTGGCCGTCCGCAATTTGGTCCCGGCAGTTTGCTGGCTAGTGTAGTTGTAAATTCAAGCCCGCCCAAGCGAGTTTCTGATGCGGCGATTCGTACTGCACTTGCTGGCTGGATTCGTCAAGGAGTTGTGGCTGCCACTCGTCAGCAGACTTTCTATGCCATATATTTGCCGCCCGGAACTGTTTCGGTCAATGGCCGAGAGATGTCTTGCCGTGATTACTGTGGTTATCACGATTCGTTTGTAAGTAATGGTGTCAGTGTTTTTTACGCTGTACTGCCGTACCCATCTTGCCAGGGCTGTTTGCCAAGAGTTTCTTTTGAGAGGCTGCTTGATCCGGCCAGCGCGCTCATGGTAGTCAGTTCGCATGAGCTGGCCGAAGGACAGACAGATCCAATTCCAGGAGAGGGTTGGTATAACGATATCAATGGAGAAAATGGAGATTATTGCGTTGGCCAGATACGCCAAGAGGGAAACTTCTTCATCCAAAAAGAATGGTCCAACCGGGCCGGCGCCTGTCTTTAAAAAGGCGCTAAATAGTTAGGCTAGTCAAGACGAATCTATCATGGCTAGCAATCGCAGTAGAAAACCACCTCTGTACTCATTGTTTTTCATTAAAAAATGGAAAATAGCGAGCAGGTGGTTTTTTGTTTATAAATAAAGGTATGTTGTAAAAATAAGTAAAATGGAGTAAGCTATAGAAAATTTTAATATGGAACTATCTCTAATTGAACATTTAGAAAATTTAGTACGGGAAAAAAATAATCAAGAACTGCAGCAGTTTTTGGAACACGAAGATGCCAGATCAGTGGCCGAAATTATTAATGAAATTCCCAGCGGAAAGCTAGAGATTTTTGTTCTGCTTCCTCCAGAAAAACAGGCTGCAGTGCTCAGGCTTTTTTCTGATTCCACTCGAGAAATTGTGCCTCCGCAACTACCAGATTCTATGCTTGCCCGCCTGTTTCATTTTTTGGATGAAGATAACGCGACCGATATTTTACAGCAGCTGCCAAGCGAACGTCAGAACAATATTTTAAAAGGTGTTAGTGAAGACCGCCGTTTGCGCATTGAAAAATTATTAAAGTTTGGACCGGAAACAGCTGGCGGTTTGATGGACTTGAATTTTATTGAATTGCCAGCCGCAACCAAAATTAATGAAGTGATCGATGCTGTGCAAAAATATGCCAAGCAGCATAAGCAGGTGCCAATTGTTATGCTGCAGACAAAAGATGGTGTGCGTTGGGCGCCGGCTCGCAAGCTTGTTTCTGCTCCAAAAAATGTTGAAATAGTTCGTGTATCGCGCGAAGTACCGACAATTTTACATACTGCGGATCGAGAGGAAGTGCTTGAGCTAATGGGCAAAGAAAATGGTGATATTATCTGTGTTATTGATGAGAATAAAAAAATGCTTGGTATTATTCATATTAAAGATCTTTTGCGTATTGCCCGGGTGGAAGCCAGTGAAGATCTTTACCGCATGGGTGCGGTTGGTCATATCGATACCAGCTATTTAGAAAGTAAATTTTTTACTATTTGGAAAAAAAGATTTGGCTGGCTTTCCGTTCTTTTTATTGCTGAACTGTTTACTTTTACCGCTTTATCCAGATTTGAATCATCTATTGCTGCTGTGACTGCTTTGGCTTTGTTTGTTCCTCTGGCTATTTCGACCGGCGGCAATAGCGGCTCTCAAGCTGCTACTATTATCACTCGCGCTATGGCTTTGGGTCATATCAATCTGCGCGATTGGTGGAAAGTTTTTCGTCATGAATTTTTTATGGGGATTGTCCTCGGTTTATCTTTAGGAGTTATTGGTTTTTTTCGAGCTTCTCTTACTCCGCAGCATATTCTGGGTTCAGCCAATCGTTTAATTATTGGGTCAGTCATTGGACTATCAGTTGCCGGTATCTGTCTTTGGGGAACATTAGTTGGTTCCATGTTGCCAATCGCTTTCAAAAGGCTGGGAGTTGATCCCGCCTATGCCAGCAGTCCGTTTGTGGCCACGTTTGTGGATGTGACGGGAATTATAATCTATTTTTCCATTGCTAACGCGTTTATTTTAGGTTAATATTTTCTTGCTTAAATTTTTATAGTTTAATTTTTTTAATATTTACTATCTATGAAAACTTGTATAACTTGCGGTATGCCTTTTGAGGGGGATCATGCTAATGATGTCGCTCTAGAATTAATTGAAGGTCCGGTCTGTAAATTTGACTGTGAAAATGGAAAAATAAAAAGTGGTGATGAGATCTTCGCGGGTGGAGTCAGTTTTTTTGCCGAATCAGTTACTGATGGCGATCTTGATTTAGCAACTCGCTTAACCAGAAAGAACATGAAGTCTTTGGCTTACTGGCAAGCTCATCCTTTTGCCAAGCTTGTCGGCGATGAAGCTACAGATGCCGAATTCCAAGTTGCCATGGCAAAATTATAAAATAGCTTGCTATGTCAGAAAAACCTAGTTGTCTTTTGCCAAACTCAATTGTTCCGGCTCATTACGAAATTCATCTTCAGCCGGATTTTGTTAACTTTACATTTGCCGGGACTGTTTCTATAAACATTAATATTCATGAGTCAGTTGATAAAATAATTCTTCATGCAGCTGATCTGGAAATTAAAAGTTCTGATGTAGCTGTTTGGTTTGACGAAAATAATTCTGTTGTCTGTAAAGAAATAAATTTTGACGCGGAAGCCCAAACCGCCACTTTTGCTTTTCCTAACCAGCTGCCAAAAGGCGAAGCTATTTTAAAAATAAAATATACCGGTATTTTAAACGACAAAATGGTTGGGTTTTATCGCAGTAAGTATGTTACGGCTAGCGGTCAGGAAAAATATTTGGCCACCACCCAGTTTGAAGCCACCGATGCTCGCCGCGCTCTGCCTTGCTGGGATGAACCGGCACGCAAAGCTACTTTTGATGTCAATTTAATTGTGCCAAAAAATTTGGTCGCTTTATCCAACATGCCAGTAAAGTCGACCAAAGTTTTGGAAAATACTGACTTACAAACTGTAAGTTTTGAACGCACGCCAATAATGTCTACATATTTATTGGCCTTTGTAGTTGGTGAATTTGAATTTGTGGAAACCAAAACTAACAACGGTACTCTAGTTAGAGTTTATACGATGTTAAAAAAATCTCATCAAGGCATGTTTGCTTTAGATGTCGGCCGCAGATCTTTGGAACTATATAATAATTATTTTGCTTTCCCTTATCCTTTGCCAAAATTAGATATGATTGCTATTCCGGATTTTGCTTCGGGAGCCATGGAGAACTGGGGACTGGTAACTTACCGAGAAAATGCCTTATTAATTGATGAAACTAATTCGTCTTCGGCCAGCAAACAGCGAGTGGCTGAAGTTGTGGCCCACGAATTGGCGCATCAATGGTTTGGTAATTTAGTCACCATGCAGTGGTGGACTAATTTATGGCTAAACGAAGGCTTTGCTTCTTGGATGGCCAGTTTTGTTTTAGATAAATTATTTCCGGAATGGGATATCTGGACTCAGTTTTTGGCCGATGATTATGCTGATGCTTTGTCACTAGATGGTCTGCGTTCCACTCATCCGATTGAGATTCCAGTTAATAACCCCAACGAAATCAGCCAGATTTTTGACGCCATCAGTTATTCCAAAGGCGCCAGTGTGATACGTATGATTCACGATTTTCTTGGCGCTGATATTTTTCGCGATGGTTTGCGAGTTTATTTAAAGCGGCATGCCTATAGCAATGCTGTAACCGAAGATTTGTGGCAAGCTTTGGCAGAAGTTTCTGGTCAGCCGGTGCAAAAAATTATGAATACTTGGACCAAGCAGGCTGGTTATCCTCTTATCCAAATAATTCAGGAAAATGAAAATATTTGCGCGTTTTCTCAAAAAAGATTTTTGGCTAGCGGCCAGCCGTTAACCAAAGACGAAGCTGATCAGAATTGGCATATTCCGCTGGCCGCAGAATTAAACCACGAATCTGGCCAATCAGATTTTACCAAATATATTTTTTCTGATACTAGTCCAAAAATTAATATTGATAAAATTAATTTTATAAAACTTAATAGCGCTCAAATCGCTTTGGCTAGAGTTAATTATTTGCCCCAGCAGTGGCAGAAACTTGCCCAAGCAGTTACCAACGGTTTGTTAAGTCCGGCAGATCGTTATGGTATTCTTAGTGACGCTTTGGCACTAGTTATTGCTGGCCACTTGTCGTCGGCAGAATTAATTAATTTATTATCAGCTTATAAAACCGAAGATAATTTTGTGGTTTGGGCGGTAATTTTAAGATCATTGGGCGTATTAGGAAATGTTTTGGAGGAAACTCCGGAAAAAATTTATTTTGAATCTTTTGCTAAATCCACTCTGGCGCCGATTGTGAGCAGATTGGGTTGGGAGGAATCTGCTGATGAATCTCATACCACCAAACTTTTGCGCGGCAATGTATTATCTTCTATGGGCAGCTACGGACATGACCAAACGGTTGCCGAAGCTAAATCTCGTTTTAAAAATCATGCTGCTAATATTTCTCCTGCCGAGCCAAATCTGCGTCATGCCATTTATGGTACTGCTGCCAAACATGGGGACAAAGAAGTTTTTGCTAGCGTAGTTGGTTTATACCAAAAAGAAACTTTTCAGGAAGAAAAAGTTCGTTTGTTGTCGGCTCTGGGAAGATTCGCTGATTCGGAATTTTTACCAACTGTGCTTGAGTACGGTTTTAATTCCGGAGAAGTGCGTTCCGGAGATTTTATTTATCTGCTTGGTTCAATGGGCGGGCATGCTAATGGCCGCCGGGCCGCTTGGAATTTTTTGACCAGTAATTGGTCTAGTTTTACTCAGCGTTATGCTGCTGGCGGTCTTAAAATGTTGGGTCGGATTATTTCTTTGATTTGCGATGGTTTTATAAATAAAGAAGATGCAAAAATAATTGAACAGTTTTTTAAAGATAACCCCGCGCCTAGCGCCGATAGATCGATCGCTGAAGCTATTGAACGAATTAATGTCAGAGCCGCTTGGTATGAGCGTGATAAAGATATAATTATTGAAGCGCTTAAAAAATTACAATAAAATAACAAAATCGACTGTGTACGGCAGTCGATTTTTGTTTGGTGTTTTTTCTCCGTACAAGAGGTTTGGTGTCTAGTTCGGATCAAGGGCGTCTGTGGAAGAGACAGCTTGTTGATGTGATTGGCCAAGTTTTATAATGACCATCTTTAGCAGGCGTGCCGCTTCATATTGATCCATCATACCGCCGTCAAACAGTTCGTTACAGGCATGGTACACCGAAAAAATATCTTCCACATAGCCGCACTCCAATTCGATATCTCTGGATACGCTTACTAGAGTAGCATGTAAAGAAGCGCTAGGCTCATTTTCATCATCCTCATCATCATATTCGTCTTGTTCGTTTCCCCATTCTATTTCCCAGCTTGGAGTAAAATCATCTGGTATGGCAACGTTGAGAATTCTTTCTAGCACCTCCGCCATGTCAGTGCATAGGCCTGCACTTTTGGCAGTTTCAAAGATAGTTTCCTCTTGCGCGGGAGTAATGGTATTGGCTTTAACCATCTCTACGGTAGTTGCCGTTACTCCAGACAGAGCGAATACACAGACGGGGTTAAAATCCTCAGCGCCGATAAATCCAAACATAATCCCCAAGGCTCGCAGTATGTCTTTAGGGCTGCCTTTTTGAAATTGGGCCATGAGTGTTTTCTCCTGTAAAGAGTTTTTAACATGGTCGAGAAAAACTGTCAATTAAAAAAAGTTTTATTTTATTCTATCTTAATAATTTTATATTCAACTTCTTTAGTATTTGTTTTAATTTTTATTATTTCGCCAACTTTGTGTCCCATCAGTGCCGCGCCGATCGGGGAGTTATGAGAAATAATTCCTTGTTGCGGATTGGTTTCTACAGATCCTAGAATTTGAAAAGTTACGACCCCGCGTTCGTTTTGAATTGTTACTTTATGTCCAAGTTCAACAGTGTCAGTATGTTTCTGATTAGGAATAACAACTGCATTTTTTAACTGATTTTCTATTTTTAAAATATTATCATTTATTCCGCGCAAGCGCCCTTTGGCCAGTTGATATTCCACATTTTCCGAAAAATCTCCCAGTTCAGCCAGTCTTTTTACTTCTTCGGCTGCTTTCGGTCTGGTAAAGTTTTTTAATCTATCTAGTTTATTTTGTAATTCCAAAATTTTCCCCTCAGTTAAAAGTGGGTCAGATTTAATTTGGCTATATTTTCCCGGTTTGCGGTAGGGGACTTGCATATCCAAAATTGTAATCTATTTTTGGTACTTTATCAATTGCTAGGCTTAGGCTGGCCTCTTGTTTTAATTTGATTGACACTTTGTTAATTTCCCTCTATAATAAGGGAACTTTATTATCTTTGTTTACATGAATGTCTCTGAATTAGCCAGACAACTCAAAATTCATCCGCAGAAACTTTTGCAAATTTTGCCTGAGTTTGGTTTTGATATCGGCGCAAAGGCTGTAAAGATAGATGATCGCGTTGCCCAACAAGTCACTCGACAGTGGAAGCGCATCAAATTTATTTTGGAAGAAAGAGAAATAAAAGAAAAAGAAAAACAGAAAGAATTAGAAAAAGAAGCTCGTCAAAGCAGCGGCCTTACTGTTTCTATTCCCAATAAAATTACCGTTCGTGAATTGGCCGATTTGTTGCAAGTGCCGGTTACCAGACTCATAATGGAATTCATGAAAAATGGTATTTTGGCTACGCAAAATGAAAACATTGATCATGACACTGCCGCGCTCGTAGCTCAAGACTTAGGGTTTGGCGTAGCAGAAGCTCAAACTGAAACTAAAGAAGAAGAGCCAACTCAACATGTAGAAAATTTAGAAAATATTTTAAATACCGATGCCACTGTTTCTCGTCCGCCCATTATAGTGGTAATGGGTCACGTTGATCATGGTAAAACCAAATTACTCGATGCTATTCGAAGTACAAATGTGATGGCTCAAGAAGCTGGGGGTATTACCCAGCATATTGGCGCCTATCAGGTTGTTTGGACAAATCCAAAGACCAAAGAAAAATCGCCACTTACCTTTATTGATACTCCTGGTCATGAAGCGTTTACCGTTATGCGCGGCCGTGGCGCCAAAGTTGCCGATATTGCGGTGTTGGTTGTAGCTGCCGATGATAGCGTGAAGCCGCAGACAGTCGAGGCAATCAAAATTATTAAAGCGGTAAAATTACCAGTAGTGGTAGCGATAAATAAAATTGATAAAGCGGGCGCTGATGTAAAAAAGGTGCGCGCTGATTTGGCTCAGTACGATATTATTGCCGAAGAATGGGGCGGGGATACGCCAATGGTAGAAATTTCAGCTAAAGATAACTTAAATATTGATAAACTTTTGGATGTTTTGCTTTTGGTGGCCGATGTTCATGCCGATGATGTCAAAGCCAATCCTAGCCGACCGGCCGCAGGTACAGTTATTGAAGCGCATGTTGATAAAGGCGAAGGCCCGGTAGCCACTATTTTGGTCCAGACCGGAACCTTAAAATTAAACGATCCTTTGGTAGTTAACGGCGAAATTTATGGCAAAGTCCGCGCCATGAAAAATTATAAAGGCGAAAATTTACAAGAAGCGCCGCCAAGTTGTCCGGTCAGAATTTTGGGCTTTAAAGTTGCTCCGCAAGTGGGAGATATTTTGGATGTGGGCAGCGCCAGCTCGGCCACGGAAATAAATTTAAAAGAAAAAAGAAATAAACAATCCGGCGCGGAGAAAAAAGTAATTTCAGCCACCGCCGATGTTGAGGAAGAAGAGAAAAAGAAAGTTTTAAATTTAGTTATTAAAGCTGATACACTCGGGTCTTTAGAAGCGATCATTGGATCTTTAGAAAAAATTAAACATGACGAAGTTGGTGTTCGTATAATCGGTAAAGGTTTGGGAAATATTATGGCCGATGATGTGGCTAAAGCCGAAACTGCCCAAGCGATTATTTGCGGGTTCAATGTATTGCCGGCGCCAACCGCTCAACGGATGATTCAAGATAAAAATATACAGTTTTTACAATTCAGTGTAATATATGCTTTGCTGGATTTTGTGAAAGGCGAATTAAAGAAGCTTTTGAATCCGGAAAAAATTGTTATCGAACTTGGCAAGATGCGCGTGGCTGCTATTTTCCGCACGGCCAAAGGCAGTATGATTGTTGGTGGACGAGTGGAAGATGGAAAGTTGAAAAAAGACGCCAAAGTACGCGTACGCCGAAGCGGAGAAGTTGTTGGTTTGGGTAAATTAGCTCAATTGCAATCTGGAAAACAGACAGTTAACGAATTACCGGAAGGCAATGAAGGTGGTTTGCAATTTGACGGTAAGGTAAAATTGGAAGTTGGGGATTTGTTAGAAGCTTATACGGAAGAAGAAAAAGAAAAGAAGTTGATTTTAGAATAGTTTATTTATATTTTAATTATCTTTAAGTATGGAGCAAGTATTTACCGACGCAAATTTTGAGGAGGAAGTTTTAAAATCAAATGTACCGGTGTTTGTGGATTTTTGGGCAGTTTGGTGCGGTCCTTGCCAGATGATGAGTCCGATTGTTGAGGGTTTTGCGAAAGACTATGAAGGTAAAAATATCAAAATCGGCAAATGCAATGTGGATGAAAACCAGGAAACCGCCACTAAGTACAGTATTTTAAGTATTCCTTCTTTTGTTGTATTTAAAAATGGCGAAGTCGTAGATCAGGTGGTTGGCGGTATGCCCAAAGAAAAACTGCAAGCGATGTTAGAGAAGCATTTAGGTTAAATTTCTTAAATATTTAAAAACAGATTGCCTAAAAGCGGTCTGTTTTTGTTTAAATAAATCTATCATATTTAGAGTTGATTTTTTATCCTGTTTTAGGTAAGATATCTAAGATATAGATAATTTATTTATGAAGAAATCTGTTCAATATAATCCAAAAAAAATAGAAAAAAAGTGGCAAAAATATTGGGAAACCAACAAGACTTTTGAAGTAACTGAAGATAAAACAAAAGATAAGTTTTATTCGCTAATTGAGTTCCCTTACCCAAGCGGCGAAGGCTTGCACGTCGGTCATCCGCGGCCGTTTACCGCTATGGATGTAGTTTCCCGCAAAAAAAGGATGGAAGGCAAAAATGTTTTGTTTCCAATCGGTTTTGATTCTTTTGGTCTGCCCACCGAAAATTACGCTATCAAAACCGGACAGCCTCCGGCAAAAGTTACCAAGAAAAATATTGCCAACTTTACCCGTCAGCTAAAAATGCTCGGTTATAGTTTTGATTGGTCGCGCGTGGTTGATACTTCTGATCCAAAATATTATAAATGGACCCAGTGGCTGTTTTTGCAATTTTTTAAACATGGCTTGGCTTACAAAAAAAATCAACCGATAAATTGGTGTCCAAAAGATAAAATCGGTCTGGCCAACGAAGAAGTGGTAAATGGCTGCTGCGAACGCTGCGGTACGGCTGTGGAAAAAAGAAATAAAGAGCAATGGATGCTGGCAATCACCAAGTATGCCGATAAACTTTTAGATGGTTTAAATGATGTAGATTACATTGATCGCGCCCGAGTGCAGCAGGAAAATTGGATCGGCAAAAGCGAAGGAGCGGAAATTGTTTTTCCACTGCGCATGATCCCGGGCCAGTCAGATGACAAACATTCGGTAAAAGTATTTACTACCCGGCCGGATACAATTTTTGGCGCAACTTTTATTGCCATTTCTCCGGAGCTGGCCAAAAAATGGCTAGAAGTTGGCTGGCAAACAAATGATAAAGTAAAAAAATATATTGAAGAAACCATATTGCTGCGCGCTGCCGTAACCGACAGAGAAGAAAAAGCTAAAACTGGAATTGATACGGGTATTAAAGCTGTAAATCCGGTTAATAACCAAGAGGTTCCGGTTTGGATTACCAATTATGTTTTGGGTGATTTTGGCACGGGCGCAATTATGGGCGTGCCGGCGCATGATGAGCGTGATGGTGATTTTGCCAAAAAATTTGATTTGCCAATTACGGAAGTAATTCAATTAAAAGAAAACAAAACTAAGCATTTGATTTTTGATTTTGATGGAGTAATTGGCGACACTTGGGAGGCTGGGATTGAAACCAGAATAAAAATGGGAGATGTAAAAAACAGAGAAGAGGCGATTGAAGCTAATAATTTATATTTTAATAGAAAACCGGTTCATACCAAGAATCATAATTTAACCGAAGAAGAAATGAAGGGTCTTCACTTATGGATGCAGAGGTATGGTGAAATTATGGCCAAAACCACCTTTCCTTTGTTTGACGCTTTTATTAGCGAAATAAAAAAGATTCCCAATACAAAAATTGCTGTTATTTCTGCTGGTTCCGGACTTTATATGAGAGAGCGCAGTGCTAACAGTGGACTAAATCCTACTCATGTTCTTTCTTTTGAAGACCATCACTCCAAAGAAGAAAAAATTGAACAGGTCTGCAAAGACTGGGGAGTAAACATAAAAGATATATATTATTTTACCGATTCCAAAGCTGATGTTTACGAATTGGAAGGCTGTATGGATCAAAAAAAATTAATCGGCTGTGCTTGGGGTTATTGCGGCTATGATGCCTTACGTGAATTGTTGCCGGAAAATCAAGTTTTAAAGGAAGCCAAAGATATAAGCAAACTTTTTGCTCAGGAAAAATTGGTGGAAAAAGAAGTTATGGTTAATTCTGATTTCTTAAATGGTTTATCTGTTACCGAAGCCAAAGAAAAAGTTATTTCTTGGCTGAAAGAAAAAAGTTTTGGTAAGGGCCAAACCCAATACAAACTGCGCGATTGGGTATTTTCTCGTCAGCGTTATTGGGGTGAACCGATTCCATTGGTATTTTGCGAAAATTGTAAAAATAAAAAACAAAAAGTTCTAATGATCCATGGTTTTGAATCATCGGGCGATAATATTTGGTTTCCGTGGATGAAGAGTGAATTAGAAAAAAATGGCTACGAAGTTTTTGCGCCGACTGTCAGGAATCCAAATCATGGCAGTGTGAAAGATTGGGTTGCTGACTTGCTTCCTTATATGGAACAGCTTGACGAAAACGATGTTATCATCGGACATAGTTTGGGCAGTAAAGCTGCTTTGCACTTGTTAGAAAAAACTGGTAAAAAAATTGGGCATTTATATTTGGTAGCTTCGGCTATCGGTACTATCCAGAATAGAGATTGGGATGAGCTGCGAGCTAAATGGCCAAAATCTGATATTGATTCTTTGCAAGCTTTTTGGCATGCGCCGGTTGATTATAAGAAAATTTCCAAATTGGTTAGAAGTATTAATTTAATCCGATCTAGCGACGATAAGAATATTCCTGCTTCTACTCACACAGATTTGCCGCCAGGCTGGCTGGTGCAAACCTGGAATGGTTTTGGCCATTTCATGCACTTGGAAATACCGGAATTATTGCGCGAAATTTTAACTAGTAAAAATACCGGCTGGATTCCTTTGCCTGAAAGTGAATTGCCGCTTAAATTGCCAAAAGTAGAAAAGTATCAGCCGACCGATAATGGTGAATCGCCTTTGGCTGCCATGGAAAAGTGGGTTAATACCAAATGTCCGCAATGCGGTGGTTCGGCCAAACGAGAAACTGATACAATGCCAAATTGGGCCGGATCAAGCTGGTATTCTTTGCGTTACGCCGATCCGCACAACGACCAAGAATTTGCTTCTCAAGAAAAATTAAATTACTGGGCTCCGGTAGATTGGTACAATGGTGGAATGGAACATGTGGTTTTACATCTTTTGTATTCTCGTTTTTGGAATATATTTTTGCATGATATCGGACTAGTGCCGCATTCCGAACCGTATGCCAAACGCACCGCCCATGGAATGATCCTGGCCAAAGGCGGAGAAAAAATGTCTAAATCCAAAGGCAATGTTATCAATCCGGACGATATGGTTGAGCAGTTTGGCGCGGATGCACTTCGGACTTATATTATGTTTATGGGTCCGTTTGATCAGGCCGTTGAGTGGGATATCAATGGTTTGATTGGTGTAAAACGGTTTTTGGATAAGGTTTGGAATTTGCAAAGTAAGATCGCCAAAGAAAACGAAAAAAGTTCAACTGTCAGTTTGATTGCCAAGGCGACCAAAAAAGTAACTGATTGTATTGATATGATGAAATTCAATACAGCTGTGTCAGCTTTAATGGAGCTTAGCAATGAACTTTATAAGGAAGAAAAGATTGATCTGTATGCTTATCAAAATTTTATCAAACTTCTATCTCCATTTGCGCCTCATTTGGCTCAAGAGCTTTGGGAAAAATTTGGTGATAAAAATGAATTGGTGTTTTCTTCTTGGCCTAAATATCATGAGGAAGATCTTAAAGAAGAGACTCTAACTCTGGCAGTACAAATAAATGGCAAACTACGTGATACTATTTTGGTAAGCGCAGAAATTTCCGAAGACGAAGCTAAAAAAATAGCTCTGGCCAGTGAAAAAGTCCAAAAATGGCTGGAAGGCAAAGAGCCAAAAAAAGTAATTTATGTAAAAGGAAAGTTAGTTAGCATCGTTGTTTAGGTCTTATGAAGGAGGAGCTGCAGCGCATAATTAACTCAAAAAGCAAAACGTTTCTCGCGTTTTGTTTTTGTTTTATCCTTGGTGCGTCTCTGTTTTCTTTTTTTAATAATAAAGCCTGGTTATTTTATGTGTATATCAGTTTGTTTCTAATTTTATTTTTTGCCATAATTTTTTGGCAGGATAAATATAAACGATTTTTTATTTTGTGTTTATTAGTTTTTATTTTTGGAGGTTTAAGATTTTTAATCAGTATTCCTGCTTATAATTCATCAAGAATAGAATATTACAATGGCAATAAAATAAATTTGCAAGGTTGGGTTTCGGCCGAACCAAGTATTGGTTTAAGTGATGCCGGTTATATTATTAAAGTACTTTGCCAAGGCAGTCCATGCAATAAAGTAAACGGTAAAATAATTATCAAAACCAGACTTTATCCTCAATACAATTATGGCGATGAATTAAAAATTAGCTGTCTGTTGCAGCAGCCGGAAAATTTTACTGATAGTAATTTTAACTACCAAAAATATTTAGCCAAACAAGGCGTCTGGTCTATTTGCTTTAATCCAAAAGTTATAGCCACTGGCAACAACAAAGGAAATTTTTTATTCAAAACAATGTTTTTGCTAAAAGCAAAAATTCAAACCCAGATGGCTCGTCTTTGGCCAGAGCCGGCCAATAGTTTGATGGCTGGAGTTTTGTATGGCAGCAAAAGCGGTCTGCCGCAAAGTTTAATTGATAATTTTACTCGCACCGGAGTTACTCATATTATTGCGGTGTCTGGCTATAATGTCAGTATCATTGTGGCCATGCTTAATATTTGTTTGATTTATTTTGGTTTGTCGCGGCGGCAATCATTTTGGTTTTTAAACTTTTTAATTTTAGCTTTTGTGTTTTTTAGCGGTGCCACGGCTTCGGTGGTGCGAGCGGGGATAATGGCCGCTATAGTTTTATTTGCTCAGTACGCAGGCAGATTATCGGCAGTCGGCAGGGTCTTGGTGTATACCGCCGTAATCATGCTGCTATTTAATCCCTATGTTTTAGTCTGGGACGCTGGTTTTCAGCTTTCATTTTTATCTACGTTCGGATTGGTATATCTGTCGCCAGTTTTACAAAATTTTGCGACAAATAAATTTAAAACTCCAAGCTGGTTATTGTCAATCATAGAAGTTTTAGTTACTACTATCTCGGCTATAATTGCCACTCTGCCACTAATTCTTTTTCAGTTTGGCAGATTGTCACTAGTAGCGCCGCTAGTTAATGTTTTAGTTTTATGGCTGGTGCCGTGGTTGATGCTGCTTGGTTTTATTTCCTTAATTTTAAGCTGGCTAGTTTTTCCTTTGGGGCAACTAGCCGCTTGGGTAGCTGGCTTGGGTTTAAATTATGTTATAATTATTGTCGGTTGGTTTGGCAATAAAAATTGGAGCGCAGTTAGTGTTCGGATCCCTTTATGGTTCATGTTGACTGTATATCTAGTATTAATATTTTTTCTAATCAAAAATTTATATGGCCAAAAAAGCAAAAGTTCTGTCGTCTGAAGAAGGCTATAATTTAGCCGCTGATGTATATGATGAAAATGAAAATTATTTAAATAGCTTTGAACAAGGAGAGTTTATTCCTTTGCTTGGCGCTTTGGCCGGTAAAAAAGTTTTGGATGTCGGAGCCGGTACAGGCCGCCTATCTTTGTCTTTGGCAAGCAGAGGCGCGCAGGTTACCGCCCTGGATGTTTCACCGAAAATGTTGGAATTAGTAAAAAGAAAAAATGGCAAGATTGAAACAGTTGTTGGTGATGCGGAAAGTCTGCCTTTTGAAAACGAAACTTTTGATATTGTCACAGCCGCGTTTTTGATTGTGCATCTAAAAAATCCAACTAGGTTTTTTGATGAGGCGTATCGAGTTTTAAAGGACGGGGGAATTTTGGCTGTCACTAACATTAATCAGAAAGATCCGCCGCAAGTAAAAACAAAATCAGGCAAAATAATTATAGAATCATTTTATCACCGCCCGGAAAAAATAATAGAAATATTAGAGTCATTGGCTTTTAGTGTGGAAGAAGTTTTTGTAAAAGAAAAGGATCTTTGGATAAATCAGATTTTAGTGGCCAAGAAGTAGAAGCAAAAAGGTCTCATTTTAATCTCAATGCTCAAAAACCGAAAAATTATTTTTATCTCCATCATAATCCTGGCTCTATTATCAGGCTGTATTTTTTATTTTTATTATTCCCAGCGCCATCCGCATAAATTTCAGGTTACTTTTTTTGATATTGGCCAAGGTGATTCGGCTTTAATTCAATTTGGCAATGGTCAAAAAATGCTGGTAGATTGCGGGCCAGATAAAAAAATCCTGGCCAAGTTGGGTCAGGCGCTGCCTTTTTATGACCGCACCATAGATTATGTTTTAGCTACTCATCCAGACTTAGATCATTATGGTGGCTGTGTGGATGTTTTAAAAAAATATAAAGTCAAAGAAATTGTTATTAATGGCCGCAAAAAAGAGAATGATCCGTATTGGCGAGCATGGGACAAGGCGGTAAAAGACGAGCCGGGAGGAATTGTAAAAATTATGGATAGCCCGGAAGAATGGGTGATTGCCAGTTCTACTTTAGATTTTTTGTCTCCAGATGCTTCTTTACCTTTAGACGTGGCGGCGGCAGATAGTAATAATTATTCTATAGTTTTTAAATTAAAAAATGACCGTACAAGTTTTTTATTCACCGGCGATATGGAAGAGCCTTTAGAAAAAGCGCTTGTACAAAAATATTGTTCAACGAATTCTACTTGTTCAAAATTGCAAGCAAATATACTTAAAGTTGGTCATCATGGCAGCGGCAGTTCTTCCGGTCAGGAGTTTTTAGATTTGGTCCAGCCGCAAATAGCAGTTGTTTCAGTGGGTAAAAACAATCATTATGGCCATCCATCTCTGCGGGTATTAAAAAAATTAGAAAGAGCTGGAGCGGATATTTTGCGAACAGATAAGAGTGGAGATATTATTGAAAACTGATTAATTTGGCCTGGTTTGACAGGGGTGCTTTGGTATGGTATAGTATTCTCATAAAAGAGCTTCCTTATAGGAATGCTCTTTTTTGTTAGCAATTTTTGTGTTATCATATTATTATTAATTTTTAGACTAATATATGTCCGAAATTACAAAAGCGATCCAATTTCTCTGTGATGAAAAAAATCTTCCTTACGAATCAGTAATGGAAGCGATAGAGTATGCTTTAGCAGCTGCTTACCGCAAAGATTTTGGCAATAAACAGCAAAATATTAAAACCAAATTTGACCCGGAAACCGGCGATATGAAAGCTTGGGATGTTAAGACTGTGGTTGAAGATATTGCTGAAGCCGAACTGGAAGCGGCTCAGGAAGAGACAACCAAACGCCGCGAACAGGCCAAAACCGAAGGTCGGGAATTAACTGAAGAAGATACTGCTGATCTGCCTCATTTTAATCCAAAAACCGAATTAATGCTCAGTGCAGCTAAAGAAATAAATAAAAAAGTTAAGGTTGGAGAAGTAATGGAAATTCCTTTGGAAATTCCAAGTGAATTTGGCCGTATGGCTGCGCAAACTGCCAAACAGGTTATTATCCAAAAAATTCGTGAAGCTGAAAGAGGGATTGTCTTTAATGATTTCAAAGGCCAAGAAGGACAATTAATGACCGGCACGATTCAACGAGCTGAAGCTCGCAAAGTATTGGTAGATTTTGGTAAAGTTACCGGTGTTTTGTTGGCCGATCAACAAATTAGCCGCGATCATTATCGTCCAGGTGCTCGCATGAAGTTTTTGTTACTGGCAGTACAGATGTCTCCGCGCGGTCCGGAAATAATTTTGTCACGCAGCGATGTTGGTATGGTGCGAGAAATTTTTAAACAAGAAATTCCCGAAATCAGCGATGGCTTAATTGAAATAAAAGGCATTGCCCGTGAAGCCGGTTTCCGCTCCAAAGTAGCGGTAGCCACTAGCGACGATTCCATTGACCCAATTGGTTCCTGTATTGGTCAGCGCGGCGGCAGAATAAATACCATCATTGAAGAATTAGGCGGCGAAAAAATAGATGTAATCAAATATAGCGATAATGCCAAAGAATATATTTCTCACGGTTTATCTCCGGCTAAAGTTTTGAGTGTTGAGTTAGACGAAGCCAATAAGACTGCTCAAGTTAGTGTTGCTCCGGATCAATTTTCTTTGGCTATCGGCCGCAACGGGCAAAATGTCCGCTTGGCCGCTCAACTTACCGGTTGGAAAATAAATGTCGTAGAAGAAGGTGGCGGTCAAAAAGTTTCCAGCGAAGAAATAAAGCCAGAAGTTGAAGTCGAAGCCGAAGCCGAAGCTGCTCAAGAATAAAATATTTTTTATGTTCAAAACTATTTTGTATCAGCCGATATTTAATCTGTTTGTTTTTTTGTATAACATTCTTCCCGGACACGATGTGGGCGCGGTTATTTTGGTTATTACAATTTTGGTGCGTTTAGCGCTCTATCCGCTTACCGGATCTTCCATTAAATCTCAGCGCGCTTTGCAGGAGTTGCAGCCAAAAATGGAAGCTGTCAAAAAACAGTTTGCTGATGACAAACAAAAACAGACCCAAGCGATAATGGAATTGTATAAAACAAATAAAGTAAATCCGATCACTTCTTGTTTGCCGATGTTAATTCAATTACCAATTCTAATTGCTCTATATTCTGTTTTGCGCGATGGCTTGGCTTCAAAAAACTTAGCCAGCTCTTTGTATCCGTTTATCAGCAATCCCGGCACTATCAACCAGATTTCTTTGCATATCTTTAATATGGCTCAGCCAAATTATATTTTGGCTGTTTTGGCCGGCGCTGCCCAGTATTTGCAGGCAAAAACTTTGAGCCGAAAAAATCCGCCAGCTAATGCCGGTGAAGGATCTAAAGACGAAGCCATGATGACTATGATGAACAAGCAGATGCTGTATTTTATGCCAATTATGACTATTATTATTGGTTTGCGTCTGCCGGCGGGTCTTACATTATATTGGTTCTTCGGTACTTTGCTTATGGCTTTACAGCAGATGGTTCTCTTCAAAAAACCAATTGCTAGTGGTAAAATCATAGAAGGAGAAATAGTTAAATAAACAGAGGCGTTATTGCGTTTTTGTTGGCTATTGTGAATTATTTCACTCATTCATTATGATTGTTAATCTACAAAAACTTTTGCGCCTGCCGGTTTATACCGAATCAGAAATAAAATTGGGACGAGTTTTTGATTTGGAGCTGGATGTTACTTCTCAATCTGTATTGCGCTATTTGGTCAGGCCAAATTTTTTAAGCCCTAAATCTTTTTTGATTAGCAGTTCTCAAGTTAAAGAAATTAAAAATGACCGGATTGTTGTTTATGACGACACGCTTAAAGTTGAAGCAACAGCCGGGCAAATCGCCGCAGAAGAATAAAATTTATGTCTTCAGAACCAACGCTTCGCCAGTCGATAATTAATACTTTGGCTTATTTTGATTTAGCCGATTTTCCTCTTACCAGAGAAGAGCTTTTTTCTTGGTTGTGGCTCCCGCCAGCTTCTCTAAATTATCCTGAGTTTTTAGCGGCTTTAGATAAGCTAAAACTAGATTATAAATTTGGTTATTATTTTTTGCCCGGACAGGAAAAAATTATGGAAGAACGTCGGCAGAAATTTTTAATTTCCGCACAAAAATTAAAAATGGCTCGGTTAGCTATTAGAGTTATAAAATCAATTCCGTACCTCCGAGCTGTATTTATCTGTAACACCGTTGCTTCCGAACAAGCTGATGAAAATAGTGATATTGATTTTTTTATTATCACAGCGGCAAAACGAATCTGGATCGTGCGGTTTTTTACGAATTTAATTTTGCGCCTCTGCGGTCTGCGCACTTATGGAAAGAAAAATAAGAACAAAATTTGCTTAAGTTTTTATGTAACAGTAGAAAGTTTGAATCTGGTAAATTTACGCATAGCCGATGATGATATCCATTTGGCATATTGGCTAAATCAGATGTTGCCGATTTTTGATCCGGATAATCTTTATGCCAAATTTTTGCAGGAAAATTCTTGGACAAAATATTACCTGCCAAATTTAGCTGCCGATAAAAATGCTTCGTATTTGCCAAAAATTTCGGAATCTTTTCTGGACAAGCTTTGGAAGAAGGCTTGGGAGAAAATGTGGCAAGGGAAATATGGCGACTTAATTAATAATCAGGTGAAAAAAATTCAATTATTGAAGATGAAATTTTCTGGTAAACCGGCTGATCACGGTATAGATAAAGGTGTAGTTATATCTGATCAAGTTTTGAAATTCCATGAAAAAGATACCAGGATTCCTTATCGCCAAGCCTGGCAACAAAAAATTTATGAACTGGAAAAAAATATCTAATTTATTACTATCATTGCTTTTATTCCTCCTGCCTTGGCAAACTAGATATATTTGGCAATCGGGAGAATTAAACAAAGGCTACTGGGAGTACGGAACCTTTAGTATCTATGGAACCGAGATTTTGCTCTGGATTATTTTAATTATATTTTTTGTTAATCATTTTTTACGCAAAGATTTTCTGGCTAATTTTAAAGAGAAAAGCAATATTTTGCGAAGCGTATTTATTCTGTTTTTACTTACTTTCGGTTTGGCGATGGTTTTTAGTAAAAATTTCTGGGTCTCTTATTACTTTGTTTTTAAATTTTTGGAAGCCATAGCTTTGTTATCTGTTTTGCTTTGGGAAGAAGAGAAGACAAAGTATAAAATCGCGCTTTGGCTGGGCGGAGTGGGGCAGGGTATTTTGGCCATTGTTCAATTTTTGACTCAGTATGTTTGGGGAAATAAATGGCTCGGAATGGCCCAGCAGAAAGGCGAAAACTTAGGAACGAGCGTCATTGAGTTTGCCGATCAAAGATGGCTGCGGGCTTATGGCAGCTTTGGATCGCCAAATTCGTTGGGAATTTATTTGGCAGTTTTGTTTGTGCTCGGTTTAGTTTTGTACTTAAAAATAGAATCAGCCAGAACAAGAATACTTATTAGTATTGGTCAGTTATTTATTTTATCCGGATTGGTTTTATCTTTTTCGCGCGGCGCTTGGCTAGCAGGCGGGCTTGGAGCATTATCTTTATTAGTAATTTTAATTAAAGATTGTCATTCCCCGCTTGGGCGGGGTAGGGGTGGGTTGGAAACGATTCATCAACAATTGAGTATTAGCCAACCCACCCCTGGCCTTGAGGCCTTCCCCGCCCAAGCGGGGAATTCCAAACAGCAGACCACCACCTCGCTCGGGAGGACAAACATAAAAGATTTTGCCAAACAAATATTTTTTGCTTTGGCAGTAATTATTTTTTGGCTGGTAATTTTTTATCCGGTATTTACAGCCAGGTTTAATCTTAGTAATCGTTTGGAAGCAAAATCAATTACGGAAAGAAAAAGCCAATATATTGAAGCATTATCTTTCATTCAATCAAAGCCTGCTTTAGGAGTCGGGCCCGGAGCCTATACTTACGCTTTATATAAAAAATATCCAACCTTAGAATCGTGGCAATTCCAGCCGGTGCATAATATTTATTTATTAGCTTTGGCAGAAGTGGGTCTGGCTGGCACCATAGCTTTGTTTTTTATCTTTAAAAAATTATTCTTATTAGTGCTAAAAAATAATTATATTTATGTTCCGGTTCTAGTTGTTTTAGCCGCCGCCGGGATTTTTGATCACTGGTTGTGGAGTATGTATACCGGAGTTTTGTTATGGTGGGTAATTTTTGGTCTAATTAGCAAAGAAAAATTAAATTAATATTTACATAATATGCCAGATAGAGAAACATCAAAAGAAATAATTTTTGCAGAAGAGTTAAAGCATCTCATTGCCGATAAGCCGCGTATTTATAAAATGACAAAAGAAGGTGAGGATGATTTTTATTTTGATAATACGGATCTGCTTAATCATAAAGATAATTTTTTTGATATGAGAAGTGGCGGCTGGGAAGTCAGCAAGGATGTATTTGAAGAGCTTCCTAATTACTTGCCAGCTCGTCGGCAATCTATAGCTGACGCTGGTTTTGATTCATTTGATTGGGGTTATAAGAAGGCTGAAAACCCTTGACAGTTTTGCTGGGTTTATAGTAAAGTGGGGTAGTAATTATCACTCTATTATTTTGAGTGATAACACTTAATTAATTTAATTTTTTATTTATAGTATGCAAATACGACCTTTAGGAGACAATGTTTTGGTAAAGCAAATGAAAGTAGATGAAGTCACTTCTTTTGGTTTGGTTTTACCTGGTAAAGATGAAAAGAAACCGGAAGGAAAAGTTGTAGCTGTTGGGCCAGGCAAAGTGCTCGAAAATGGCCAGCTTTCAACTATGCAGGTCAAAGTAGGCGACCATGTGATTTTAAAAAATTGGGGCGGAGAAAAAGTGGAAATTGATAAAGAAGAATATAAAATAGTTTCTCAGGATGATATTTTGGCGGTGGTAGAGTAAAATTCCTAAATCATAATTTTAAACTTTATAGAAATATGTCAAAACAAATTATTTATAGCGATGATGCCAGACAAGCGCTTATGCGCGGCGTTAACGCTTTGGCTAATGTGGTAAAAGTAACTCTGGGTCCAAAAGGACGCAATGTAGTTTTAGATAAAGGTTATGGCGCGCCAGTAATTACCAAAGACGGCGTAACTGTGGCTAAAGAAGTAGAATTAGAAGACAAATTTGAAAACGCTGGCGTGGAACTAGTAAAAGAAGTGGCCAGTAAAACCAACGAAGATGTTGGTGATGGCACCACTACCGCTACTGTTTTGGCGCAAGCAATTATTAAAGAAGGTCTGAAAAATGTTACCGCTGGTGCTAATCCGGTAGCTTTGAAGCGCGGTTTGGACAAATGCTTAGCTATGATTGTTAAAGAACTGCGAGAAAAAATTTCTCGTCCGGTTGAACAAAATGAAATTGCCAATGTTGCTTCTATTTCTGCTAATGATAAAGAAATTGGCGGTAAAATTGCCGAAGCCATGAAAGAAGTCGGCAAAGACGGAGTAATTACCGTAGAAGAATCGCAATCATTTGGCATGAGTATCGAAACAGTCAAAGGCATGCGGTTTGATAAAGGCTATGTTTCCGGTTATATGGTCACCAATTCCGAACGCATGGAAGCGGAATACAGCGAGCCTTATATTTTAATGACTGATAAAAAAATATCCTCTATCCAAGATGTTTTGCCGTTATTGCAAAAAGTTGCTGAAAGCGGCAAAAAAGATTTGGTTATTATCGCCGAAGACATTGATGGTGAAGCTTTAACTACTTTTGTGCTAAACAAATTGCGCGGCACATTTAATGTTTTGGCCGTCAAAGCTCCTGGTTTTGGCGACAGACGCAAAGAGATGCTGCAAGATTTGGCAGTTTTAACCGGTGGTAAAGTTATTACCGAAGAAGTGGGCTTAAAATTAGAAAGTGCCGGTTTGGAAGATTTGGGATCAGCCAGAAAAGTTGTGGCTACCAAAGACAATACAACTATTGTGGATGGCAAAGGCGTACCAAAAGAAGTGCAAGACAGAATTGCTCAGATCAAAAAAGCGATAGATTCTACTGATAGCGATTTTGATAAAGAAAAACTGCAGGAACGTTTAGCTAAATTGGCAGGTGGAGTAGCAGTGATAAAAGTTGGCGCAGCTACCGAAACAGAAATGAAAGAAGTTAAACATAGAATTGAAGACGCAGTCGGCGCCACCAAAGCGGCCGTGGAAGAAGGAATTGTGCCGGGCGGTGGTGTGGCTTTGGTGCGGGCAATTAAATCTTTAGATAATCTCAATTTAGAAAATGAAGAAGCTGTAGCGGTAAATATTTTGCGCCGTGCTTTAGAAGAACCTTTGCGTCAAATTGCTTTTAATGCCGGTGTGGATGGCGCGGTGATTGCTGAAGAAGTAAAAAAGAATTCCGGAAATCATGGCTATAACGCCGCCACCGGAGAATATGAAGATTTAGTAAAAGCCGGTATTGTTGATCCAGCCAAAGTAACTCGCATGGCTCTGCAAAATGCCGTATCTATTGCCGGAATGTTCCTAACTACCGAAGCTGTTATTACCGAAATCCCAAAGAAAGAAGAACCAATGCCGCCAATGGGTGGAGGCATGGGTGGAATGGGTGGCGGTATGGGAATGATGTAAAAAGAAAGTTATAAATTTATTTAGAATTTTTTAGGGCGCCTCTCGCGAATGCGGGGCGCCCTTTTGGTTGGATCTCCTTGGAAATATAGTGCCGTCGTCAGCCACTTGGTTTAGAGTGGCTTTCCTTCGATAACGAAGGCGCGGATGACCTCTCTGAGGTCCAGCATTTTTTCCCTGAGATCGTCAATCAGATTGATCACGGCGATGAGTAGCTTGCCGACGATGTCGTCGATCTTTTTTCCTAGATCCAGGTCCATATATCCTCCTAGAGGAGGAGATTACTATAATAATTAAATTTTGTCAAAGGTTATTAAGGTAAGAAGTCTTTTGTTTGTCAAACAGATAATTATGGTGTAAAATTGTATTAAATAATCAACGTTCAATCATACTTACAATATGGCCGATATAATTCTTAATTTTTTCTCTTCATTTCCGCCGGCGCTGGCAACTCTTTTTATTTCCATGCTGCCAATTGTGGAAAGATTTGCTGTGCCGGTAGCTATCGTCGGCTATCATTTACCGGTTTGGGAAGTTTTGCTTTTGGTAATTTCCGGCAATATGGTGCCAATTATTATAATTCTTACTTTTGCCGGCAAATTTCATGATTGGGTCTCCAAAAACTCTCATCATTTTTTTGCCAAAGCCTGGATAAAAACTTTGGCTCATGCCCAGAAAAAATTTGCCCGCTATGAAAAATATGAACTTATTGGCCTAATGATTTTTATGAGTATTCCTTTGCCGATTAATGGCGGTTTTACCGGCGCTTTGATTGCGTTTATTTTAGGTTTGCGTTTGGGCAAGGCTTGGCCATATCTGTTTGGCGGAGTGGTTATCGCCGCCTGTATTACAGTCGGTATTATTGCCGGTTTAGATAAAATCTTCTTCTAATAAAAAAGTATGTCTCTGGAAGATTTAAAACAGTTGCAATCCAAAATAGCCAATACAAAAAAACTTCTCAACATCGAAGATCTGCAAAAAAAGATGGCGCAACTGGCCACAGAAATGAATGCGACTGATTTTTGGAACACGCCAGAAAACGCTCAAGCTATTTCTCAAGATTATCAAGATATAAAAAAAGAAATAGAAAAATTTGCTGATTTGGAAAAAAGAACCAATGATATTTTGGAATTAGCCGAAGCTAAAGATGAGTCGTTATTGTCAGAAATAGAACAGCAGGCAAAAAAATTAGAAAAAGAATATTCCGAATATGAACTCTATGTTTTGCTAAACGGAACTTACGACAAAAATAACGCTATTATCGCTATTCATGCCGGCAGCGGCGGTACCGAAGCGCAAGATTGGGCAGAAATGTTACTAAGGATGGTAATGCGTTTTTGCGATAAGATGGGTTGGAAAATAAAAGTAGTAGATGAGTCGCGCGGCGCTGAGGCTGGATATAAATCAATTATGTTTGAAGTTTCCGGTCGGTTTGCTTATGGTTATCTAAAATCAGAACATGGCGTGCATCGCTTGGTGCGTATCTCTCCATTTGATGCCGAAAAAATGCGCCATACTTCTTTTGCTTTAATTGAAGTTTTACCGGAAATAAATGATGAGCTAAAAATTGAAATTGACCCCAAAGATCTGCGGATTGATACTTTTATGTCTGGCGGCCATGGCGGGCAAAGTGTCAACACCACTTATTCAGCCGTGCGGATTGTGCATATTCCAACCAATATTACAGTTCAATGTCAAAACGAAAGATCGCAGCAGCAAAACAAAGAAATGGCCATGAAAGTTTTAAAAGCCAAGTTGTTGCGCTTGCAAGAAGAACAGCAAGCCAAAGAGCGCCAGGAATTGCGCGGTGAATATAAATCAGCTGAGTGGGGGAATCAAATTCGTTCTTATGTTTTGCATCCCTATCATTTGGTAAAAGATCATCGCACCGAGTATGAATCCACCGATCCGGAATCCGTACTGGAAGGAGAATTATTGCCGCTTTGCGAAGCTTATTTGCGGTGGATTAAAAAATAAATTTGTGAAAATTATTTCTCCAGACAATTTATCCGAAGCGGTCGAAGCACTGCAAAGTGGCCAAACTATTGTTTTTCCGACCGAAACTTCTTATGGGCTGGGTTGTGATGCCGCCAATCAAGAAGCCGTGGATAAAATTTTTAAAATAAAACAGAGAAAAAGCGATAAGCCGCTTTTGGTAGTGGTGCCAAATGTAACTATGGCAAAGAAATATTTAGTTTGGAATGATTTATTAGAAAATTTAGCAAGTAAATTTTGGCCAGGAGCTTTAACAATAGTAGGTGAGTACAATAAAAAAGAAGACTTAGCCAGCGGCGTGGTGGCTGCGGACAACACTATTGCTGTGCGAGTTACTGATTTTTTATTAACAAAATTTTTGTCAGAAAAATTAGGCCGTCCACTTGTAGCCACTTCAGCTAACTTGGCAGATGCGGGCAATATTTATGATGCAAAACAAACTTTGGCTGTCTTCTCGGATAAAATAGAAAAACCTGATATAATACTAGACACAGGAGAACTGCCGATTAATCCGCCGACAACCATTGTTAGTGTGGTTGATAATAATTTACAAATTTTGCGGCAAGGACAGATCAAGATAAACTAAATATGGAGGCGCAGGCTGAGAGTTTTATTAAACATCAACATAAATTATTTCTAATTTTAGCAATTAGCGCTTTTATTTTTGCTTCTACTGCAGTTTGGTTATTCTGGACAGGAACGGTTGAAACTATAGAAACTGCCACTAATACGCCGAGTGGGTTAATTTCCGGCCAGTCTCAGTCTTTGTTAACTGACAGGGTAAAACCAAATCCGGCAGAAATTAAGGGTCTGTACTTAACTGCTTTTTCTGCCGGCAGTCCAAAAAAAGTTGCTGAAATTATCGATTTAATAAATAAAACCGAATTAAACGCGGTGGTGATAGATATAAAAGATTATAGTGGAAAAGTTTTGTATGATAGCCAAAATAAATTGGTAAATGATTTAAAAACAGATGAAAACAGATTGGGAAATGTGCCGGATTTGATTAAAAAATTTCATGATAAAAATATTTATGTCATTGCTCGCCAGACTGTATTCCAGGATCCGATTTTAGCTGCTAAAAAACCAGAGTGGGCCATCAAAAATAAATCGGGTAATTTATGGCGAGATAATAAAGGCCTGTCTTGGGTTGATCCGAGCAAAAAAGAAGTATGGGCCTACAATGTTGCTATAGCCAAAGAAGCGATTGGTCTAGGTTTTGATGAAATTAATTTTGATTATGTTCGTTTTCCTTCCGACGGCAATATGTCGCAAGCTGTTTATGCTACTGGCAATGAAAAAAAGTATAAAGTAATGGGTGAGTTTTATCATTTTTTAAATACCAAATTAAAAGACGAACCGGCTTTAATATCTTTGGATATGTTTGGTTTTGTAATGGAAAAAACCGGCGAGGATGACATGAATATCGGCCAGAGAATAACTGATGCCGTAGATCAGGTTGATTATATTTCTCCTATGATGTATCCCTCACACTATCCGAGCGGTCATTTGGGACTGGCTAATCCAGCGCAGTACCCGGGATTGGTGTTTGAACACGGATTAAAATTGGGTGTGCCAAAGTTTGTGGATAAACGCGCTCAAGTTCGGCCGTGGATACAAGCATTTAATCTGGGGGCTGTATATGACAGCGGGAAAATAAGAACTCAGATAGATGAAGTAGAAAAGTACACCGAGGCTGGTTGGCTGATGTGGAATGCGTCTAATAGATATAGCGAGAGTGGATTAAAGAAAGAGTAGTTATGTCTTCTTTATATAACACTGATTATTTACAGCATCTTTGTAAAAAATATGGCCTTATTCCTTCCAAAAAATATGGCCAAAATTTTTTAATAAACGAAGAGGTGATAGATGGAATGATTGTGGCAGGGGATTTAAAAAAAGATGATTTGGTAGTTGAGGTCGGTCCGGGTTTTGGTGTGCTCACTTTGGCTTTGGCGGAAAAAGTAAAAAAAGTTATTACTTTTGAAATTGAAAAAAGATTGGAAAGTTATTGGTCGGAGGAGACAGAAAGAATAAAAAATATAGAAGTGGTTTGGGGTAATGTTTTAAAGCAGGATATAAACTTTGATAAGTACAAAGTTGTCGCCAACTTGCCGTATCAAATTACGGCCAATGTAATCCGTAAATTTTTGGAAGCAGCCAATAAACCGGAATCAATGGTTTTGATGGTACAAAAAGAAGTGGCCGAAAGAATTTGCGCTGTGCCGGGCGATATGTCAATTTTGGCTGTTTCGGTTCAGTACTACGCGGAGCCAGAAATAGTTATACAAGTTCCGCGGTCATATTTTTGGCCGGTGCCGGGAGTTGATTCAGCGGTAATAAAATTAACAATTAAAAAAAACACTGAGTCAGACAAAGAATTTGATGATAGATTTTTCAAGTTAGTTAAAGCCGGCTTTGCCAATCGTCGCAAAATGCTCCTTAAGAATTTGGGGTCTGTTATTGATAAGAAAAAACTGCCGGCAATTTTTCAGGAATTGGGCATAAACGATAAAGTTCGAGCTCAAGAGCTATCGGTAGAGCAGTGGCGAGGTTTGGCCGTTAGGGTGGGTCACTTATCCCCATGAATTTTATTTGGATTTATGGTACACTAAAGGCAATAAAGTGAAGTAAATATGTCAGCAGATCAGGGAAGGTCTGGTTTATCAAAAGAGCAAAAGATAGGCGTAATTTTACTATCTATTTTTTCCGTATTTGCGATTGGTTTAGGTATTTTGCAAATTAGAAATACCATGTATGCTCCGTTTGCTTTAAATAATAACGTTCCGCCACTAGCTAAAGACGATATAAGTAGCAATGAAACTTTAATGTATCGTGATACTGATAAAGACGGTTTAAATGATTTTGATGAACTTTATGTTTACTCTACCAGTCCATATTTGGCAGATACTGATTCCGATGGAATTAGCGATAAAGCTGAAGTAGATAGCGGGACTAATCCTCTCTGTCCGGAAGGACAAAGCTGTGCTGAAGTGGGAGCCAACGCCGACGCTGTGCCGGGTAATGCTTCTATGACTGCCAGCAGTTCGGTGTTAGGAATTGGTTCTGCGCCGCAGGATCTAGATAAAACTTTAAACGATCCGGCTCAAGTTCGAAAAATTTTAGCTACTTCCGGATTAGATCCTAAAGTTTTAGAACAGACAACAGATGCAGATTTAATGAAAATGGTAAAAGAAATTTTAAGTTCTGCCAGTTCTACATCTAAACCTCAATAGTTATGCAAAAATTTAATAAATTTGCCCTTAAAATTTTATTGCTCATATTTACTTTTGTAACTATAGCCGGTTCTTTGTCTTTTGTTCAGCCAGCCCAAGCAATTCCAGTAGAAGTAGTTGCCGACGCGCCTAGTACTATGGATAAAGTACTAGATCAGATCGCGTTATTTTTAAAAACCGCTACGGTAAATATAGCTGTGCAGTCCTTCGCTTATTTTATGCGCCGGGTATCTTATGATTCAGCGGTTTGGTTAGCTTCCGGCGGCAAAGGTGAAACTCCATTTGCCCATACCAAAACTTTTGGCAATTATATTTCCGATGTAGCTGACAATGCTGCCGGAGTAGCTATAGAACAATTAGGTAAACCTTATGGTTTAAATTTATGTAAAATTCCTGACCCAAAAATTGATTTAGCTATGCGTATTGGGTTGAACTATCAGTTTTTAAGTCAAACAGTAGTTAAGCCGACTTGTACCTGGCAAAGCTTTCAAAAAGATGTTTTAAATGCCGATAATTGGAAGAGCCAGTTTGGCAGCGTTGATGACGTCGCCAAAAAATTTAATGTTGCTTTTTCTGTAGACCAAAGCGATATTGGTATTTTGTTAAGTGCCACAGAAAAAATTGATAATATAGTAGCCCAACAGACAACTGCCGAAACACTGCAAAGACAGGAAGGTCAAGGTGTCAAAGATAAGAAGACTTTGATTTCTGATAATATTTCTACAAACGGTAACTTGATCGCTCATGATATACAATCCTTAACCCCTTCTGAGCAGCAAAAAAAAGCTGAACAAGGTTTTTGGTCCACAGTTGGTACAGGACTAACGGGGGCAATCAGTGGAGCTGGTTCGTTGTTTTTAAATACTCTGCTTAATAAAATGGTGGAGAATTACAGAAATAAAGGAATGTTTCCTTTTGGGGCTTGTATTGGCGACAGCGGAGATCCTAGCTGCAAAGGAGTACAAAATAATCTTCTTAATGCCGAAGGCCAAATAAGCCAAGGTGGGCGCCAGGGCGCGCAAGCGTTATTCGCCGATTTTCTTACTCCGCCTAATGTTCAAATTGATCGCTATGATATTTTGGGTAGTTTTTCCAGTTGTCCGCCAACCTCTCCTGGTCCGGAAAATTGTGTGGTTGATAGCGGTTTGGCTCAAGCGGCTCAGGAAACTAGTGTTGGCAAGCCAATTACTATCGCTGACGCGTTGGCCAAAAATTGGCTCCATGGCGAATGGAAGTTACTTTCTCCGGAACGCAGCGCTGATCAAACAGATGTAAATTGTTACCAGCGAGCTTATTGTTATGCCAATATTGCCAAGCTGCGTAAATCTAGAATTTTGCCTTTAGGTTTTGAAATTGCCGCTTTAAACAGCAATCCGGATACTCCTTGGACTTTAAAACAAGTTGTTGACGGCTTTAATGATTGTAATTTCATCAAAGATGCTAATGGTAATGTGGTAGGCGTAGATAATGATCCAATTAATAAACCATTTTGCCATCTGATTGATCCAAACTGGGTAGTAAAAGCTCCGGCTTTGAAATGTAACTTTTTAGCGTTTGGCGCCACGCCATTTTTTAGAGGCACACCCAATCGCGCTCAAGAATGCGCTGATCTCAGTACCTGTGTAGCTTATGATAAAAATGGCAATTGTTCTAACCAAGGTTATTGTACTCGCGAACGCAATGTTTGGAAGATAGATGCTGCTAAATGCGATTCTCAATTTCGTACCTGTCAATCTTTCCAAGACAGCACCGGTAAAGATGTCAGTTATCTTTATCGTACGCTTGATACTGCTTATTGTAATCAAGACAATGTCGGTTGCGCGGAGTATAGTCTGAAACAAGATAACAATGGCAGCTGGACTAATTATGCAAAAAATGATTTAAATAGCGCTGGTGAAAATTCAGCTATATATTTGAATAATAAAATTTCCACCAATTGTTCTGCTAACTCTGATGGCTGCGCGTCTTTTCAGGTAGCCAGCACTTCGGATAAACTTTATTTACGTCAGGCTCCATATTATTTACAGTGTTATGACACAAACCCAAGTACGCTGGCAATAGACTGGCCTCAAACAAACTCTGATCTGGCCAAATTACCGACCAAATCAGCTTGCAATAATTTTTCTCAAGCCTGTATTCCGGATGAAGTAAATTGTAATAGTTACAACCCAGTCAGTTATGTGGGAACTGCGATTCCTGGCAAGTTTACGCCAGCTACAGTTGTAGAGAATCAGATAGTTTGGAATGATCAATGTGATAAAAGATGTGTTGGTTATTCAGCTTATCGAGAAATACCAAGTAATTATTCTGATGGTCAGGCAGTCAGTTATATTATTCCTTCTTCCGGTTCAAAATGCAGCGCCATTGATGAAGGCTGTACAAGCTTTACCAATCTTAGTGCCACAGTTGGCGGTTTAGAAAAAGTAGAACACTTTTCTTATTTGCGACCTTGTATTTTGCCAGATACGACCAAGCAGAAAAACTTTTATACTTACGAAGGTTCGGCTGTCGGCGGATATCAGTTAAAAGGTTTTGTCTTAGAAAAAAATTCTGACGGCAGCCCTAAATATTTTTATCGAACTAACGAAGATTTAGTTGGCTATGATTCAGTTTGCAGTGAGTCTTTGTATAAGCAAGGTTTGGCTAGTCCGGATTGCCGCCAATTTAATGACGATAAAGGTGCGGTATATTATAAATTATTATCAAAAACTATTGCTGTTTCTCAGTCTTGTACGCCGTATCGCTTAAATGACACTGAACTTCGTCCGGTAAATTTATCACAGGCTGATTGTCTGACACAAAAAGGAAACTGGGATAGTGCCGCTGGCAAATGCAGCGTCTGTTTCCAAAACGGCGAATATCGCGACGGACAATGTTTTTATTCCGGTCTGCCTGGTGATGTGCAAAATACCGCCGGCATCAGTAAAACTTGCGCTGCGGAAGTAAACAGCTGTCGAGCCTACAAAGGCAATGCGGGCAATAATGTCAAAAATATTTTTAATAATAATTTTGAAGAAACCCCGGCAGCTATGGCTCTAAAAGATTGGGGACCGGCAGCCAATATCTCTGTATCTTTAGAATCTACTCATGCGGGCGAACATTCTTTGTCTTATAACGGCACAGCCGCGGTCTATAAAAATCTATCTTTAACTCCAAGCAAAAGTTATGACATAACTTTTTGGGCTAAAGGCAGCGTTGGAGCTAAGGCGACTGTTATTTTGCAAAATGACAGTGTTGTCACTTTGGGTGACGCTAGCGTAGGTGACGTTTGGCAATTTTATCACTTTGGTCCGGTAGAACTGGGCGGAACAGCTACCAGCACTCAGCTTAAGTTTTCGATCAACGGACAGTTGTTTATAGATAATGTTAGCCTAAAAGAAGTTACTGATTATACTTATTTAGTTAAAAATACCTTAAAAGTTAATCCGGTTTGTGACAGCAATTTAGATGATAATTTACCGGGCGAAGCGCTGGGTTGTTCGGCTTACAAAACTCCGGATGACAAACCAGCTTACTTAACTAAGTTTACTTCTCTTTGCCGAGAAAAAGCTATCGGTTGTACAGCTCTATACGATACGCGTAAAACTCCGGATGAACCTGGTCCGCGCGCT
The DNA here is from genome assembly GCA_035473115.1 of Candidatus Udaeobacter sp. Lineage (GTDB taxonomy): Bacteria > Patescibacteriota > Patescibacteriia > Magasanikbacterales > GWA2-37-8 > XYD2-FULL-39-9. The sequence continues at coordinate 74,657 of DATION010000007.1, forward strand.
TATAATGTTTGGTTCTCCGGAGAAGGCGGTACTAGTGTTGCCAAAACTATTGGCGGTCAAAATTATAGTTGCCAAGTTCCGGTCGGCCAAATTGGCTGTTACGTTAATACAGTTGGCGCTACTTTAAGTACAATTACTGCTGCTGGCGGAGAGGTTGTTACTTCCACAATTTATGTTCAGCCAGACACACCTTTATCATCACCGATATATTTGGTTGCCAATCAAGAAGCTACTTGTAACGCAGTTGATTTAGGCTGTGTATCTGCTGGCAGATTGGTACAGACTCCAACCGGAGCAACTTATGAAAATATTCTTATAAAAAATGATCCGGCTTTGTACGATACTACCCTTTGTCAGAAAGAAGCGGTTGGCTGTAATACTTACACCTCGGCCAATGGCGCTTTGTACTTTAAAGATCCAGCTACTATCGGACAAAAAATTTGCGCTTACAGAGAAAATGTTTTCCTTAACGGCTCAAATTATAGCGGCTGGTTCTGGAAAAATGTTGGCAAATGTTCAGCGAGCGGTAATTTATGTACGACCGATAAAGATTGTGGCAGCAGCGGCGGCACTTGCGCTGGTTTAGACGAGCAACCATGTTATCCAAATTATCTACAGACGGGTAATAATTATGGCCTGTGGTCGTACGGTGTAACCAGTTCATATAATAATTTTGTAGGTGAATGTCCTTCAACACAAAGCGGCTGTACCGAATTTATTGATCATAATGATAATAATAAAGTCTATGATTTAATTAATGATGATCGAATGAAAGCATTGCAAAGCGGCTGCAATGGACAGATTAGTGAAAAATCTGGCTGTATCTTGTTTGATAAAACAGATTTGCCAAATAAATTATGGAATACTGCCCAGTCCTACGCCAATAGCGTCAAATTAAATAATAGTCTAGTTGGGCCGGTGGCCAGCAATTCCGGAGATCCTAATGATGCTAATATAATTTTGAAAGTAGATCGGGACAGAGAATGCGGTGAATGGCTGCAATGTCGATCATCACATCGCGTATTTGATTCTCAAACCGGAAATTATAAAGAAATCTGTGATGCTATTGGCAGGTGTAATAAGAGTCCGGAATCAGCCGAAAAAGGCGATATTACCAACTGTGCCAACTGGGTCAGTTCGCAAGAATTAGTTAATCAGGTTTTAACCGACGATGCTTATCGTAACCGAAACACGGATTGGACCGGTCAAGAGTTTAGTGGTTACAGTATTTTGAATTATTATCCAGTAGAAGAACTATCAGAAGTAAATTTTGGTGGTAATTCCGCGACCGATCAACAGTGGAGGTTGGCAAAAAAAGTTCCATGCGGCGGCGGATCTAACTGTGCTTCCAGTGTTTTCACCGAAGATTTTGCTTGTAACACGACCGGCTTAGCTTGCGGACGAGGCAATGCTGGAATTTGCCAAAACCATATTTGTTTGTCTAACCCTAATGGAACTACTGCCGATGTTACTCATCAATCGATCGGTCAATCTTGCCGCGCCTATCCGGAAGAAACTTCTCCATTCCCTAATTCCGAACCAATTGGCAACTCCTCAGTATATGGATCTGTAAATTTATGCAATGAAACTGCCGGTTTTATTACCGACAAAACCAAAGCGGCGGCTTGTGATTGTAATTACACCAAGATTAATTATGGTGATAGCTTTACCAAGTATTGGGATTTTAATAACCCAAATAGCAATGGTATTCTGAAACCGGATGGAACTTTGGCCAAAGGAATAGTTAGTGGTATCTGTTCCGGCGGAGTTAGCGCCGGACTAGTATGCGGTACAGACAGTGATTGTACTGGCGGCAGCTGTCAGAAATTAGGCAAGCAGGCTCGCCTGATCGGCTGGCACGGCTATTGTATTGAGCCGGATATTTCTAGGCCGTTAAATGCGGAACCGAATAATTTTGCTTGTTTAACCTGGTTCCCGGTTGATACTATTATGGGCTCTCCGGACATTAATAGTCAGCACGTAGAAGCTGGTTTCCAGGCATCAAGCGCTGGTGGAAAATATTATTGTTTGGACGCGCAAGGAAATCAGCAATTTGACTCCGCCGCTCAGCAAAATAATTATGATAAACTTTTAGGTACAAAAACTATTGCTCGTCCCGGTAGTGTAAATAACAGCTGTACTGATACTAGTGGCCCTTGCTCAAGTTGTGTTAGCAATGGCTGTTTTACCAATCCTTTTACCAGAGAAAAAAGAGTCATCGGTAATCTTTCCTCACAAAATATTTTCTTAGATGGTATTGATTATATTAAGATAGTCACTAAGAGTGGAGATAATAACTGGTTGGGCAACAGAACTTTTTATATTAGAAATGGTTTAAAAACAAAATATAATGGCCCGCAGTGGAGTGTGGTCGGCAAAGAAGCGCCACCTGCGCAGCAGCTTAAGGGTGAATCTCTTAATTTAGGATTTGGTCCATACGCTGCATCCGACGGTACGGATCAAAGCAAAAATGCGGAGTGGTTTTTAAGATACGATGATGGTGAAGGTGATGGTACTGATAATTGGCAATTTGGCGATCCGGCCCAACAAGACATAACGGCTGCCGGATTTACCGACCTTTTAATTTCCAATAACTCCGTTCCACCACCAGTGCCAGTAAATGGTGGAAGTAATTGTTCTGTAACCGGAGGAGTAGTAGGTAATCTAGATGCAGAAGGCAGAGATAATATACAGCTTTGTGTTGGTGATCACGATGATCATGATGATGGCTGCGCGGTAAGAGTTAAATTTAATAATGGAAAATTAGATAGAGTAAACTTGGTATGTTACACCGATGATAATGGAGACACCGAATCCGCTACTGCTGATGTTTATGTTGGTTTGCGTGAAACCTGTACCCGTATTGCTCAAACTGAAGCAGTGCCTTATAGCAGTGTAGGCTGGACAGATCATTTATGGAAAAATACGAATTATATAGTAAGCCAGCCCGATCTGCCATATTTGATTTTTATACCAAATATTCTTAATTATCCATTTTCGTTATTAAACGAACCGTTTGGCAGTCTGGCTGTAAATTCATTAGCTCCAAACAAATTAATTAACATATTTACTCACTACAATAAAACCACTTTTGATCCGCCGCCAGCGATTACAGGTTTTCCGTATGGCTGTGATGGTGTTTGTGCAGATTTAAGATCTGCCAATCCGGAAGGAACACCTGGTCCGGCAAGTAATCAAGGAATAGTCGAGGGAAAATTATTTCTGTCAACTATTTTTGCTAAAATAGATAGTGTTTGGAGTTGGAATCAATCAGTTGGTGGTTATGAACAAGACAGCAACTGGGAAGATACATTTAATCCTAACCCAACCAATAGGCCATATAATTTTACTGCTGAAACAAACTGGACATCCCAAGGCCGAGCGCCAAAAATTCATTCTCTAGGCACTTGTAAAAAAGGCGATAAATGTTTGGAAACTAATACCGATGGTTTTACTTTAAACGGAAAATCATCCGGAGACGTTGTATTCCCGGATAGAGTCGCTCCGGTAAATATTAAATTCTTTGGATTTGCCGACAAAAACCAAATGCCAATTAAGAAGATGCAAGTAGATTGGGGAGATGGCGATAAAGTTTCTTTAGATGGTTATTTCCGCAATAAACGAGGAGAAGTAAATGGTGTTTGCGGAACCAATAATACCTGTTTTGTTTCCAGTTCTGCCGGAGATATTAACACCAAGCAATCTTGCGCTTCTAACAATGATTGCCGCTACTTGGATAACTGTTTTGCCGAAAATATATCTCCAAATTTTGGTCAGATAGCCGGTCGAACTTGTGATAGTGCTTATTTCCGTTTTGATCACGTTTACCAATGTTTGCGCGGCGGCTCTGGTTGGACAAGTTCTTGTCCCGATGCTCAAACTCAATCTTTATCTGGCGGCTGTTGTGTTTTCAAACCAAAAGTACAGATAAAAGATAATTGGGGCTGGTGTAATGGAACTTGTGTCGGAGGACCGGGAGGAAATGGTTGTTATGATAAAAGTTGGCTGCCAGGAAACCAGGATGAGTGTCAAACTTCTGGAGCTTACACAACGTTTAATGGAAAAGTTATAGTAGCTCCGGAATAAAAATAACTAAATAAAAAATCTCGCTAGTATTGGCGAGATTTTTTATTCTACTCAATAGAAGATTTTCTTCTGCTAAGTGGATGTGTGCGCTACTGATTTCTCAGCAGCGCACGGGTTGATGGTGGAGGGTGGATGTGGAAGGAACGAGGGGGTCTAGTTGGCATTTTGGAAGCAGGTGAGAGTCGTATCTTGACTCACCACCATCACCAGTTTGTTGACGAGATTATCGTCACTCCTGGTGATTGTCACCTGACTCATCTCCTTGGCTCCGCTACCGGCGATGCTCAAAGAGCAAATGCCGTTGTTAGACGACGTCAACGTGACATCGTAGTTCCCGCTCCAGTTGGAGCAGGTCCATTGTCTCGTCATCATCCAGCTGTAGCTGGCACATGGATTGGCTTGGGGTGCATCAGGTGCACCGGCGTCGGGGGGCGTCATCGCTGAGCCCGATCCGGAGCCGGTCATCACGCTGCCATTGCCGTCGTCGTCATCGCCGCTGGTCGTGCTGTCGGTAGCACAGCCGCTGCTGAATGCCATGGCACAGATGCCGAGGATCAGCACTCCGATCGAGACCACACGTGCCCATGTGTAGTAGTTGTGGATCTCTTCGGTGGTCTGGTTGCTCGTGCTGTAACCGTTCGGGTTCTTCATCGTATCCTCCTGAGTTTGTGTGCCGGTTGGCACGTTGGTTGCTATGTCGTTGGTATTCGAGCTTGAATCTAATTAGCACTTTTGCTAAGCAAACTTAAGCTCGAATATCTTGTTTTTTCCACCATCTTATTGGCTAATCTTAGAGAAATCTCTAATCTTAGCACTTTTGTAAAGAGCGGTTGTCAGTAACTGACAACAAGGTATATTACACCTTTTTTGGGTTTTTGTCAATGTCTGTTTTTTGTTCCCAATTTTATTCTTGTGTAAGGCAAAATAGAAGAAAAATAGCTTTACAACTACGTTGGGTTTTAAAAGTGGAAAAAAATACTTTTCCACTTTGCTCGTACCTAGTAATTGTGGTACAATTAAGTTGATAATTTTTCTTTTTTCATGCTTGTCATACTCAATAAATTAAACTCTTATTTTTCTAAGTTTTGGCTGCTTTTAAAGCCGCGCCGCAGGCTCGGATTGGTTAGTTTTGTTATCTTAACTTCTTTGCTATTGGTAGTTTGGTTTGTTAGTACCAGTACAGCTCAGGCCGGAGTTATTGATGGCATAAGAGATTTATTTACCAGTTTGATATTTTTGGTAGCCGGTTTATTTATTAAACTGACGTTTTTTTTATTAAAATTTGTTATCGAAATTGCCGGCTATAACAGCTTCATAGATTCCTCGGCGGTGATTGTCGGCTGGGTAATGGTGCGCGATATAACCAATATGTTTTTTGTGGTTATTTTGCTGCTCATATCTTTTGGCACTATCCTAGGTTTAGAACAATACGAATATAAAAAATTATTAGTCAAACTGCTCATTGCCGCTATTGTGGTAAATTTTAGTCGAATCATTTGCGGTATTATTATTGATATTGCTCAAGTGGTAATGATTACTTTTGTTAATGGTATTGCTGCTACTGCCGGAGGTAATTTAGTCAGTATGTTTGGGGTAGACAAGATTTTTAAATTAACCGGCAGCGCCCAAGGTATAGCGCAGCAAGGCTCCACATTTTTGGCCGCGGTGGCTGCCATTGGATTTTCTTCCATCATGATGATGACGATGTTAACTTTTCTGTTTTTATTATTGGCACGCATGGTGGCATTGTGGATTTTAATTGTACTTTCTCCATTTGCTTTTGTTTTAAATGTTTTGCCGCAAACCCAAAAATATGCGGGTCAATGGTGGGACGAGTTTGGCGGCAATGTCGTGGCCGGACCGATTGTCGCTTTTTTTCTTTGGTTAGCTTTTGTTACCGTCGGCAATGGTCGAATAAACAATGAGATTTCGGCCGGTAGTTCTCAACCACTTACTCAAGAAGGCGCAGAAAATTCTCCGGAAACTTCTACTGGTATTACCGATATAATGAGTTGGGCCCAGATGGCTAATTTTGCGATTGCTATCGGTATGTTGCTTACCGGCGCTAAGGTGGCTCAGCAACTTGGCGCGGCTGGCGGATCTTTAATGAGTAAAGCCGGTGATTTTGGCAAGAGAGTGGCAATGGTTGCTTCTGGTCTTACTGCGGCACGCTGGGCTGGTGGCAAAGCTTTGGCAGCTGGAAAGGCGACTGGCAAGTTTGCTTTAATGAAAGCGCCATTGATTGGCGGTGAGGCTTGGCAGCGAAGAGGTCGTAGAATTAGAGCTGAAGCTTCTGGCAGATATTATGATTGGGTAGGAAAAAGAACAATTAAGGCTGGTAAAATTGCAAAACAATTGGCTGTTAATGAAAAAGGTAAATATATAATAAAAGGTACAGCAGAAAACTCTACTCCAGAATTAGACAAAAATGGCAAGCCTATTCTTGATGAGCATGGTGAGATTAAGTATAAAGATATAAAGCAGAGTGGTCCTATGGATTGGTTTAGAAGAATGAAAGCCAGGGCGCAGTTAGCTGTTGGACCAGGTTTTTCGACATATAACGATGAGTATCTTACAGATATGGAAACCACTGTAAAATATAAAAAGGAACGCTTAGAGCATATGGTCAGCACCAGTAGCTTAAGGGTTGGTTTAGAAAAACGTAAAGCTGAAGAAATGCTTCATGGCTATGAAGAAACTGGAAAAGAGATTAAATCTGGTAGAACTGCCAGAATGCAAGCCAGAAGACAAGAAATAAACGAGATAATTGAAAATGGGGTTGATGTTGATTCTAAACTACGTAAAAAAGGCTTAAATAGTAATGAAATATTTGAAGCTAAAGAATTTTATCAGAGAACAAGAAAAGCTGAGTCTGGTAAGGCTACAGCTAAAGTTACCAGTGAAGAAACTAATGCCATAAAAAACCTTAAGGAAGCGGAAGTGTTAGAAGGCTATATGGCTTCTAAAGGAGCTGCTCAAGAATCTCGAACTGCTGCTTTGAAAGCGGAAACAAAACAGATTGATGATAAGTTAAATGCGGAGAGAGAAATAAAAGAATTAGAAGCCATACGAGAATTGATTAGAGAAGGTGGATTTGGACATGAAAAGCAGAAAGATATCACAGCCAGCAAAGCTATGTTAGAGCAGATTACTTTTGATATCAATCAAGATAAAGATTTGGCTTTAGCTATTGCCAGAGATCAGTATTTAAAAGCTCAATACAGAGACAGTGAAGCTCTAAACGAGCAGAATGTGTTGGCAAAACAAGCAAAAGAAAGAATTGAAAAACAATCGGTTGGTACCGATTACCCAAGATCAAAAGCCAGAGTAGCCAGCTTGTTAAACCAAAAAAACGATGCATTTGCCGAATTGGAAGCTGCCAAGTTAGCCGGTGATTCTGATAAAATTAAAATAGCTACTAAAAAATTTGAGCAAAGCGAAAAAAGTTTATCCGAAATGCAGATCGGTAACTGGGAGCAGCACGGTTCGATCGGAGCTGGTAATATGGCCGAAGTCGTCTCCAAAATTGATCCCGAGTTGTTAAAAGGCGTAAGCATTGATCCTGCAGATACTAAATCTGTCAGAAAAGTCCAAGCCGCTATATTTACATCTTTAACTGGAGATAAAGTAGACGCGTCAGGCGCAGGTGTTAATGCCGCAGTTGAGAAATTTAACAAAATGCATGGTGCCCGTTCGCAGGCAATGTTGGAACAGCTCAGATTGGCGCTCGATAAAGCTGCTGGTCAGGGTGTATTTTCGGTAGCTGGAGTATTGCAAACAGAATTAGGCAGTGACGGCAGAATTTCAACTAAAGTAGCCGATGTAGACAATGCGGATGAAAAAATAAGAGATAGAGTTGTATCTTATATAAAAAGCCGAAGAGAAGCAGCCAGATCAGCCGCAAAAATAACAACCATCAGCGCCGGTTTGGATGGAACAGTTGATATCAATAGCGAAGGTAAAGCAGTAGTTGAATCGCCAGAATCAATAAAAATTATTACTAACTTATTATCGCCGCTTACTTCTACCAGATTAGATAGTGTCGACGAATACGTCAGAAGCGGTTTGGCTGGAATATTAAAAAATTCAACTGATAAAGCATTGGCAGAGTTAAAAAATAGTCTAAGTCAGCAAGGAGTTGCCAGAGATAAGGGAGCTTTGGCTACCTTGCTAAGCGATGCTTTGCGTAAGGCAGGGGATGATATTAAAAAAGAAAACAAAGAATTGATAGAAAATTGGATTAAAGAATTCGGTCCAAGCGTAAAAGCCAAAAAAACAAAATAATTATTAGTTTATGAAATTGTCGGTTAGAGAAATGACAATGGAAGCGTTTGAAAATCTTGAAAAAGAATTAAGAGCTTCGCATATTGATATTTCAGCCATGCAAGAAACATGGCAATCTTTGGATGCGTACTTTAGAAATTCCTCATTGGCTGAAGATGAAAGATTTAGATGGACTTATTTTAGAATTTATACTGAACTAACCTGGAAAATGTTTGGCGCTCAGAACCCGGATTTTATAGTCAATATGGCTATAGCTAGGCAAATTCCGATGGCGCTGCAGCTTGATTTTAATGTTTTTGAAAGCATTGTTAGTTATCTCGGATCACAAGCTTTGGTTGAAGCGGAAGTACAAAGCCTGTATCTGAAAATTCAGAAAGCATTTTTGGAATCAGAGGCTGTTATTGGGGTTTGGCAAGGAGAGAATATTACCGTCTCAGAAGTGATCAAAGAAATTAATTCCGTTTATAACAGCGGTGATTCTTTGGAACAAGCTGATTTTGAGAGCCGGTTATTGCAAATAATGTTTTCTAATGAAGAAGCGGAAAAATACTCCACGGTTGATCCGGAAGATGGTAAAGGTAGATTTTTAGATCTAGTCAGTTTTTTTCAAACTTTTGCCCAAGAAGATATCTCATATATTGTTGATAGTTTGTTAAATCCGGAAAAATATGAAAATAATGCCGCTGCTCAAGAGGAACTTTCACCAGAGTCCGAAATTGAAGAAACTTCTGAGTCTGCAGCTGTCGCGCCGCAACCAGCTTCTTCTCGGCTAGAATCAAAATCAGCTTTTGAGCAGACTTCGGTAGTAGAGCCGCCAGCCCGACTTGCTATGGCGCAGATTAAATCCCAGATTGAATCGCAATTTAAAAAAGATACAGAAGGGAACTTTGTTGATTTAGAAGGAGTTATGGCCAAGTTAAGCGAGCTGGCTGATAAGTATAATGATCCAAAAATTGTCGAAGCAATATATTTTGATGAGCAAGACAATAAATTTAAATGGAATATATAAAAATATGTCTGAGCCAATGGTTACAATAAAAAAACCGGATGGAACTTTTGCCAAAGTTTCTCTTAGCGAATTTAAAAAAGCACAGTCTGCACAGACAAAACCAAAAGAAGCTGCGAAGCCAAAGATGCCGGCTAGGAGTGGTTCTTTATTAGAAGAAAAATTAAAGCTAACAAATTCAACTCCTTTATTTAGTCCAAAGCGCGAAAAACAAGTTGAAGAAGTGATTTCTAAGTTAGGTTTTTCCGTCGCTTTAGAAATTTTGGGCAGATTAAAGAGTTTGGTTTTAGCTAAATTAAAAGATATAAAAAGTGAAGAAGAGATTCGTGAATTAATGTCTCGTTCCATAAAAAACGGCGGTTTAGGATTAACAGCTCAGCAAGTAGAAAAAATTATCAATCTTTGCGCAGAAGTGGATAGCCAAGAAGATGAGAAAATTTCTCAGACACCAGTTTTAAAAGGCAAGCCAGCGAATTTGGCCTTAATGGTAGAACCGCCCGAATTGCCGGCTCTTATTGACGCTTTGCCCGCTGCGGCAAATAAAATGAAAATGCCTGAGCAAAAACAAACAAGACCTTTTGCCGCAGATTCCGATCCGATTTCTAATTTAATTAATAAAAGTATCGCCAGTGAGCCGGTTTTTAAGATTGATACTCGTCCTGCTGTAAAGCAATCCATGCAAGATATTACCGCTACTAGCGTGGAAATGGGGCCGGTAGAAGAGATTAGATCTGTGACTCTAGCTGATTTTAGAAGATTTTCCAGTAAGCCGGAAGAGGCGGCCAAAAGATTGCAGCAAAAAATGTTTAATCTGCAGGATGAATCTTTTGTTTGGTATTTGGAGGCTTTGGCTGGGTATCATGCCTCACCTTTATATACCGAATACGTTCAGGCAGTTTGTCAGTCTTTGGCTGAAAGAAAGTCGTTAGCCAATGTACTTACTATCAAAAATGGTATAAAATTAAACGAGGTAATAGCTCTGATTGAGATGGAGAAAAGTCTGTAATTTTTTAGAACAGTAAATATATGGAACAATTTGTTGTCCCACAATTTATAGAAGTAGAAGATAAAATTTTTGGACCAGTAACTACTCGGCAGTTTCTTATTTTATTGTCTGCCGGTCTAGTTTTGTTTATAATTTTCAAATTAGCGGATGTAGCTTTATTTATTTTTTTAACCGTGCTTATCGGCGGCTCTGCTTTGGTATTAGCTTTTATCAAGATCAACGGACAGCCTTTTCATTATTTTTTACTGAATATAGTGCAAACAGTTCGCCGGCCTAGCCGCCGTCTTTGGTATAAAAGTTTTAGTAAAATTGAATTAGCAGAATCAATTAAATCTGGAAAAGTAGAAATAGTAGAGGTGGCTAGAGAAATTCCCAGAATGTCTTATAGCCGAATACGGGATTTGTCTTTGGTGGTAAACACAGGAGGGTACTACAAGCCGGAATAATAAATTATTATGGAAGAAAAACCTAAACAAAAGAAAATAAAATTTCCCAGCACTCAGCAGCACCTGCCCTTTGCGGAAATAAAATTTGATACAGTAATAATGAAAGACGGAACTTTACGCGCCGTGCTTATGGTTTCCAGTATAAATTTTGCTCTCAAAAATGAAGATGAGCAAAATGCCATTGTTTCATCCTATGTATCTTTTTTAAACGGTATTGATTTTCCTTTACAAATAGCTATTCAGTCTCGGCAGCTTTATATCAAGCCTTATTTAGAAAAATTATTAAAATTAGAGCGGGAACAGACAAATGAATTATTGCGGGTTCAGATAGCCGATTATCGTTCTTTTGTATCCGAACTTGTTAGTCTGGGCAAAATTATGAGCAAACAATTTTTTGTGATTGTGCCTTATGATCCGCTGTCCAACAAAAAACGAGGTTTTTGGTCAAGGATTGGTGAAGTCATTAACCCGGCTGTGACGGTGAAACTCAAAGACGAAAGATTCCAGCAGCGTAAACATGACTTGGATATGCGAGTCAGGCAAATTGAATCTGGGTTAACTAGTATGAACTTGGAAGTAGTTCGTCTGGACACGCAATCGCTTATTGAATTATTTTATTCCACCTATAATCCGGATATTGCCTTTAGCGAGTTTTTAGCTCCGGTTAATCAATTACAAGTGGAGTAAGTGAGTTAAATTTATATTATGGCTTTTAAACCAAAATTTGCGACTGGTCCAATGAAAAGAAAGGAAGACCTAGACGCTAAAAAATCCGCAGTGACCAAAAAAACTACTGAAGAATTAGTGACTCTTGAAGAAGAGAGAGTTTATCGTGAAGGCACAGTTTCCATTAAAGATTTATTGGCGCCGTCGGCTTTTAATATTGAATCTAATTATTTAAAATTAGGCGACATATTTTGCCGGACAATTTTTGTGGTGACTTATCCGCGCTATATTTCTGTCGGTTGGAGTTCTCCCATTTTAAATTTATCCATCACTATGGATATAGGGATGTTCTTTTATCCGGTAAAATCCACGATAATTTTGAAGCAGTTAAGAAACAAAGTCGGAGCTTTGGAAGCTCAGCTTAATGCTGACTCAGAAAAAGGCGCGCCGCGAGATCCAACCCGCCAAACCGCTTTACGTGATATTGAACAATTACGCGATGATCTTACCCAAGGTACGGAACGGTTTTTCCAGTTTGCTTTTTACGTCACTGTTTATGCGAAGACTAAAGAAGAATTAGATCAAACATCGGAAGATGTAGAAAATATATTTGGTTCCAAGCTTATCAACAGCCGCAAGGTTTTGTATCAAGCAGAACAAGGCTTTAATTCTACTTTGCCTTTGGCTAACGATGAATTACTGATAGCTTTTAACCTTAATTCATCACCGATTGCAGCATCCTTTCCTTTTATTTCAGCCGAACTGACTTCAGATGATGGTATTTTGTACGGAGTTAATCGCCACAATAACAGCTTGATTCTTTTTGATCGGTTTTCTTTGCAGAATGCGAATATGGCTGTGTTTGCTACTTCCGGTGCTGGTAAAAGTTATGCTATTAAGTTAGAAATTTTGCGAACCATGATGATGGGTTCGGATATTATTGTGATTGATCCGGAAATGGAATATAAGCATTTGGCCGATGCCGTAGGCGGAACCTATATAAATATTTCCCTTTCTTCCGAAAGTAAAGTTAATCCGTTTGATTTACCGCGGCCTACCGGTGGCGAAGAATTTTCCACCGAAGATGTTATTCGCGGAGCGGTTATAACGGTAAAGGGTTTGTTGCGTATTATGCTTGGTAATTTAACTACTGAACAGGATTCAATAATAGATCGGGCTTTAATAGAAACTTATGCCAAGAAAGATATTACGCCCGAAGCGGACCTAAGTGTCGTGCAGCCGCCGATAATTCAAGATCTACAAGAAATTTTGGAAGGTATGGAAGGTTCCGGAGATTTGGTTTTAAGGCTACAAAAATATACTCAAGGCACATTTAGCGGCTTGTTTAATTCCCCGACCAATGTTGATATGAAGAATCAACTAGTGGTTTTCAGCGTGCGTGATTTAGAAGATGAACTTCGGCCAATTGCTATTTATGCTATAATTAATTATATTTGGAATGTTGTCCGTTCCGAACGCAAAAAACGCATCTTGGTAATTGATGAGGCCTGGTGGCTGATGCAGCATGAAGACAGCGCCAGATTTATTTTTGCCTTAGTCAAACGCGCCCGTAAATATTACCTCGGTGTCACTACCATTACTCAAGATGTTAATGACTTCTTGCAATCTCAGTATGGTCAGGCGATTGTTACCAATTCCGCTTTGCAATTATTATTGCGTCAATCTCCGGCAGCTATTGATCTGGTGCAGAAGGTCTTTATTTTAACCGAAGGTGAAAAGTATTTGTTATTAGAAAGCGGAGTCGGAGAGGGGATTTTCTTTGCCGGCAATAAGCACGCTGCTATTAAAGTGGTCGCTTCTTATACGGAAGACCAATTGGTAACCACCAATCCGGAACAGCTTTTGGAAATAGAAAGATCAAAAAAAGAATTTGAAAAACAAACCTAGTAATTTATATTTTAGTATATGTCACTTCGCGCCCGTATTTTTATCATAGTTAGCATCCTGGTATTTTTTGTTTTGGTAGTCAGTATTTTTTTGATAGTCAGACAAAAAAAAATAAACGCTCCAGTTCCTCAAGTTGGAGTATCAGGCAATAGCTCAAGCGCCCAGAATAATGGGCAGCCAAGCAATCCCAATGCGGTGGGCGAGCAAGCGCCAGCCGGAGTATCAATTAAAAAACCAACTTCAATTGAAGTTGAAAAGAACGCGGTAGAGCAACTGGCCAAAGTTTTTATTGAACGTTACGGCACTTTTTCAACCGATAATAACTTTCAAAATATTAAGGATGTTTCCACTTTGGTTACTCAGTCTCTATGGTCAAAAATTAGCGCTTCTATTTCTTCTAAACCTGCAACCGGTTCTGCACAAAGTTTTGATGGTGTGACAACTAAAGTTATTAACGCTGATTTAACTGCTTGGTCAGATAGTAAAGCTTCGGTAGAGTTAAAATTAACTCGTACAGAAGAAAAGAACGGTTCAGTTAGCACTCGTTATCAAAATGTTTCTTTAGAATTGGTAAAAACAGACTCTCTTTGGTTGGTGGACAAGGTAACCTGGCATTAATTATGCTGTCTAAGTTGGTAAGTATTATAAAGGATATATTTTTTCCTCGATTTTGTGTTAGTTGTGGACAAGAAGGCAACTGGTTTTGCAATAGTTGTTTCCTTATTAATAAAAATTTATTTCAGAAGAACAGCTTAACTGTTCAAGCTTTAGACCCTGCTTGTTTAGACGGAATAACAGCACTGTTTGCTTATGGAGAAAATGATATTTCAAAACTTATCAAGCTGTTGAAGTATAATTTTTTATTGGAGATAACCGATGTTTTTACTAAAATTTTTAACAATATTTATTTAAATAATGCTTGGCAAGATTTTGTTATTATTCCGGTGCCGCTGCACTTGCGCCGAGAGCGCGAACGAGGTTTTAATCAAGCAGAAATTATTGCCAACCTGTTTGCAAAAAAGCTTGGGTTAAATATAAATAAAAATTTACGTCGGTCAATTTATACTGCGCAGCAGGCAAGACTAACCGGCCAACAAAGACAGGTAAATCTAAAAGGAGCTTTTAGTTGGAGTAGTAATATTAAAAATATTCCGGAAAAAGTTTTATTGGTAGACGATGTTTTTACTACCGGAGCGACCATGCAAGAGTGCGCTAAAGTTTTAAAAAGTAACGGTGCTAAAATTGTCTGGGGACTAGCTTTGGCAAGAGGTTAAGTAGCTTTTTAAATTCCCATCATAGCTCGCACATCGGGGTTTATTCTGTCCGCAGTCCAAGCCGGATCCCAAACCAAATTTATAGAAACTTTTTTTACACCCTCAATCTGTTCCGCCTCTTCTTCAACTCCATGGATAATAGTTGGTCCCACTGGGCAGGCGGTGCTGGTCAGAGTCATAGTAACAGTCGCTTCTTGGTCTTTTATTTCGACATTATATACCAGCCCCAAGTCCACAATTCCAATTCCGATTTCCGGATCAATAACCGTATTAAGCAGCGCCCAGTATTTTTCAGTGCGTTTTTCCGGTGGAATAATTTTAACTTTTTTATTATCCATATTATTTAATTTCTTTTAAAGCCTGTTGCAGAGCTGAAAAGCCGAGCAGGGCGCATTTTGTTCGTCCGGGGCTGATGGGAATATGTAAAAGCTTATAGATTTTAGCGGTTGTTATTTTTTTTAAGGAAGCTATTTTTTTACCTTGGACCTCGTCTGTCAATAAAGACATAGCTGCTTGGCTAATGGCGCAGCCGGTACCGATAAAACCAATATCTGTGACTGTGCCATTTTTAATTTTTAACTCCAGAGATATCTTATCACCGCATAAAGGATTATCAGCCTTTATTTTTATAGTTGGATCAGAAATTTCTCCGGCGTGGTGCGGATGCTGATAATGATCAAGAATTGTTTCTGTATAGATGTCCATACAAATTTGGCCTATTTAACTTTAAAGATTTTCAGAACTTTTTTTAGGGCGCGTTCGGCCGCATCAACATCTTTGGTTGTATTATACAAATAAAAACTCATTCTGGCCGTAGCGGTAACGCCAAGACGAGCAGCGAGCGGTTCGGCACAATGCAAGCCAGAGCGAATAGCTATGCCTTCCTCGTTAAAGATAGTGGCAATATCGTGCGGGTGAACTCCGGATACAGCAAAAGAAAGCACGCCGTTTGTGTCCGTTATTTTTGATGGTGAGAAGATTTTAACACTGGAATATTTTGCGAATTTTTGTTTGGCGTAAGCCAACAGCTGACGGCTGTGAGTAGAAATATTTTTCAAGCCTATTTTATTCAAGTATTCAATTGCCGCACCAAAAGCAATAATATCGGCAATATTTGGCGTGCCAGCTTCAAATTTCCACGGACCGGAGCGATAAGTGGAAGAAAATTCAGCAACAGTTTCCACCATATCTCCGCCATACATAAATGGCGGCATCTCTGCCATTAAAGATTGTTTAATGTACAAGATACCCACGCCGGTTGGACCAAGCATTTTGTGGGCGGAAAAAGCTAAGAAGTCGCAGCCGATATCCCGGATATTGATTGGCGAGTGGCCGACAATTTGCGCGCCGTCAACCAAAACTTTGGTGCCCACAGCCTGCGCCATAGCGGTAATTTTTTTGATTGGTGTAATTGTGCCGGTTACATTGGATTGAGCGGTAATACATACCAGTTTTGTTTTTGGTGACAGTAATTGCTGATAAGCTGTTAAATCCAGTGTATAATCCGCAGTTAAAGGAATAACTCTTAAAATAGCTTTTTTTTCTTTGGCCAGTTCTTGCCAAGGAACTAAGTTGGCATGGTGTTCCAGAGCGCTAACAATAATTTCATCGCCGGCATTAATGTTTTTTTTGCCCCAAGAAGCGGAAACGCAGTTAATCGCTTCCGTGCAATTTTTGGTAAAGATTATTTCTTCTGTTGTTTTGGCATTAATAAATTTGGCTACTTTTTTTCTGACATCTTCGTAAGCAGCAGTAGCTTCTTCGGAAAGAGTGTGGATACCGCGATGAATGTTGGCATTACTGGTAGTGTAGTATTTTTGTAGAGCTTTTAAGACAGCCGTCGGTTTTTGGCTAGTGGAAGCATTATCTAAATAGACTAGCGGTTTGCCGTTAATTTTTCTTTTTAAAATAGGGAAGTCCTTTTTGATGTTTTTCATATATTATAGGTTGTCATCCCGAGCGAGCCGTAGCGACGAGGGGTCTATGCTCTAATGATTAGATTCCTCACCCTCTTGTGAGAGGGGTTCGGAATGACAGTTATGATTTTGTCTGAGAAAGAAACTCAGTCACAGTCTCACGGATTGTATTTTTTATTTTTTCATCGTT
This sequence comes from Candidatus Udaeobacter sp., assembly GCA_035473115.1. Classification (GTDB taxonomy): domain Bacteria; phylum Patescibacteriota; class Patescibacteriia; order Magasanikbacterales; family GWA2-37-8; genus XYD2-FULL-39-9. The sequence goes on from DATION010000007.1 coordinate 91,439, forward strand.
GATAGCGTTTAATTCAGTCTCAAAAAAACCTTGCACTAACATCATCCGAGCTTGTGTTTCCGATAAGCCGCGAGAAAGCAGATAGAAAAGAGCTTCGTCATCGACTTTGCCTACGCTGGCCGCATGACCGGCTTTGACATCGTCTGTTTTAATTTCTAAAAACGGCGCAGTTTTGGCGGAAGCGTTTGGCGACAAAAGCAAAGTGTGATGAGCAAAATAAGTGTCTGTGCCAGAAGCAGTTTTTTCAATGCTCCACGCGCCTTCAATGGAACAGGAAGAACTGTCAGTTAAAGCGGAACGAATTCGGGCTTTAATTTGCGTTTTTGGCGCTTGGTGGTTAGCTTCTATTTTTGCCAAAAAAGAATCATTATTTTTTCCTAAAATAAAAAAAATACAGCGGCAAACTGCGCCGCGGCCTTCAGTTTTTATAATTAAATGGCGAGTTCCATCCCAGCCTTTAGTGATCAAACCAACAACAGTTAATTCTTCATCATTTTTTAAAGCAATGGTTTGGTTAGGGATGGTATCGATGAACAAAATTTTTTCAGACATATATTTTTAACAAAACCGTTTTAGCTTTATCCAACCGAACCGGTCATTTCTAAAGCCAGTAAACGATTTAGCTCAAGAGCATACTCCATTGGCAGCTGCCGCACAATTGGGTTGGCAAAACCATTCACAATTAGGGTGGCTGCCTGCTCTTCAGAAAGTCCGCGGCTCATTAAATAGAAAAGTTCATCCTCACCGATACTGGCCACAGTTGCTTCATGAGCGATGGCTACATCTTCTTCTTTTATATCCATGGTTGGATAAGTATCCGATCGGGATGCAGGGTCAAGCATTAAAGCGTCGCAGACCACACGAGTTTTGACATTTTTTGCTCCTTTGATAACTTTAACAAGCCCGCGATAAGTAGAGCGCCCGCCGTTTTTGCTGATTGATTTTGAGACAATTGTGGAGCTGGTGTCTGGAGCCAGATGAATTACTTTGCCGCCGGCATCTTGGTGCTGGCCAGTGGAGGCAAAAGCCAGAGATTGGATTTCTCCTTTGGCGCCGCGTTCTCGCAAAATGATGCTCGGGTATTTCATGGTTACTTTTGAGCCCAAGTTGCAATCAAGCCAAAACATTTCGGCGTTTTCGTGGGCCATAGCTCTTTTGGTAACCAGGTTGTAAACATTACCTGACCAATTTTGGATAGTGGTATATTGAACTCGCGCGCCTTTTTTGACAATAATTTCTACCACAGCCGAGTGTAGAGAGTCGCTGGAATAAGTTGGGGCAGTGCAGCCTTCAACATAATGCACGGAGCTGCCTTCATCGGCAATAATTAGAGTGCGTTCAAATTGACCCATGTTTTCTATGTTGATACGGAAGTAGGCTTGTAAAGGCAATTCAATATGTACGCCTTTGGGTACATAGATAAAAGATCCACCAGACCAAACTGCAGAATTGAGAGCGGCAAATTTATTATCTCCCGGAGGAATAACAGTGCTAAAATATTTTTTAAAAAGTTCCGGATGATTTTTTAGGGCGTCATCGGTAGATTCAAAAATCACGCCTTGTTTGGCCAGGTTTTTGGCCAAGGAATGATAGATCATTTCTGATTCAAACTGAGCACCGGTTCCGGCTAAGAATTTTTTTTCCGCTTCGGGAATTCCTAGTTTATCAAAAGTGTCTTTGATTTCTTTTGGTACCTCATCCCAGCTGCGTTTGGCTTTATCTTGCGGGCGAACATAATAATGAATGTTGTCAAAATCAATTCCTGATAAATCAGCACCCCATTTTGGCATCTCTTTTTTTAAAAATATTTCGTAGGCATGCAGGCGAGATTTAAGCATCCATTCCGGTTCGTTTTTTTGGCGAGAGATTTCTCGGATAATATTTTCGTTTAATCCTTTTTGAGAAGCAAAAAAACTTTTGGTTTCGGTACGAAAACTAAAAGCCGAATTATCTCCGGTTTGGGTAAGCATCTTTTTTGTTTTTATCGGTACTGCCATATTTTTTTAATTGATAATGATTTTTTGGCGTCAAAACGACCCATAAATGGGTCGCCCCTGTGGGGGTTTTTGATTGACGCGGCAAAAATCATTATCAATTAACATAATTTAAGATTTCTTTAAAAAAGAATCGTATCCACCCTTTTCTATCTTTTTAATAATTTCGGTTCCGCCTTGAGCGATGATTTTGCCTTTGCGCATGATATGAATCTTGTCTGGTTTGAGGAATTTAAGAATTTTTGGATTATGGCTGACGATTACTATACCCATGCCTTGTTTTTTTTGTACAGCGCCGATTTCTTTGATGACAATTTTGAGCGCGTCTATATCTAAGCCAGAATCTATTTCATCCAAAAAAGCAAATGACGGTTCCAGCATAGCCATCTGCAAAACTTCGGATTTCTTTTTTTCTCCGCCGGAGAATCCTTCATTTACGGAGCGAGAAATAAAAGCGGGATCTATTTTTAATTTCTCCATCTGAGCGCGCATTAATGCGGCAAAATCAGCCGGACCAATCGGCGGTGTTTTTACTTTCTTGGCTTTGTCGGTAGTATTGCGAGCCAAACGCAAGAAATTACCCAAACCTACACCAGACACCACCTGAGGGTGCTGGAAGCCCAAAAACAGGCCCGCTTGAGCGCGTTCCGTAGGGGACAGGTCAAGAATCTCTTTTTTATCCAGAGTTACAGAACCGGAGGTTACGGTATATTTTGGGTTGCCCATTAACACCGAAAGCAGAGTGCTTTTGCCGGAGCCATTTTGACCCATGATAATATGAATTTCTCCCAGAGCTATATTTAAAGAAACGCCATTTAATATTTTGGTGTTGCCGATAGAGGCGTGAAGATTTTTGATTTTAAGAGTATTTGCCATAGAGTTTTTAACTGTAGTTACAGCGGTATTTTATAATCGAAATGAGTGAGTGAAATATCTAGCTTGCCAGTATATTTCCGAACGAGTGAGATTATATGTAAAACTATATAGGAAAACAATGCCAAAGTCAATTATGCTTAGCAAAGTGAAGAAGTTCATTTTTTTATCTTTTTATTAATTTTTGGATATATTTGGCCAGAATATCTGTTTCGATATTTACCAAATCTCCCTTTTTGGTATTTTGAAAAGCAGTGTGGGCAATTGTGTAGCTCACCAGAGATACTGTGAACCAATCTTTGCCAGTATCAACGACTGTTAAGCTTACGCCATCTACAGCAATTGACCCTTTATCAACGATAAATTTCATGAATTTTACCGGCAGTTTGAATTTTAAAATTTTGGAATCTTTTGCAGGTTTAATATCAATTACTTTCGCGGTTGTGTCCACATGGCCTTGCACAATATGACCATCCAACATGGTATTTAAATTTAAACTTGTTTCTAAGTTTACCAGCAGTCCTTTTTGGTATTTTCCCACTGAAGTTTTTTTAATAGTTTCCGGCATATACTCAACCAAGAAACTATTTTGATCAAAGCTTTTAACTGTGGAACAGACGCCGTTAATGGCGATGCTTTGGCCCAGTTCTGTTGGCCAATCTTTTTCTTTTTTTATGGAAACAAATTCGCTACCATTTTTTTCGGTTACGTCAGTTATGATCGAAGTTTTTTTAATGATGCCGGTAAACATATTAAAATTTTAAAGTTCATTGTTAATTAAACGGACATAGGCAATATCGATAGCTATCTGTTTTTTTAATTCTTCTTCACTAGTAAATTTTTTTGAATCTCTAATTTTTTCTCCCATCTCTATTTCCAAAAATTGGCCATAAAGATCGCCGGTAAAATCTAAAAAGTGTATTTCAAACAAATCTCCTCCGGGGTAAATAAAAATGGCCCCCAAGTATTGTTTGCCAAGAATATTTGCCTTGCCGGCATAAATACCGCCGGATATATTTTCTGTCAGTTTGATATTGGCGGTAGGGAAGCCAAGTTCACGGCCTTTTTTTTGGCCGGGAATAACTGTTCCGGAAATTATTTTCATATTTTTGACAGAAGAAAATATTTATCTTTTAGCCGCGCTTGCCGATATGTCTGAAAACCATAAACATATTTCTGAATTTATTTATCAAAGCGCAGCGCCAAGAACAGAATGGTTCGCCCTTTGCATTTAAACAATTTTGGCAGCAGATAAAATGATCATGGCAGGTTGGTAAGAGGCAGTTAACAAAATTTTCATTAGATGTGCCGCATTTTCGGCAATGGCCGACTATTTCGTGTTTATTATTCTCGCTGCTAAAAGCCATAGTTACTCGGCCGTCAAAAACATATAATTTGCCGGCAAAATCTTCATCCGGATATTTTTCCATATAGGACACAATGCCGTTGTGGAGCTGGTAAACATCGTTAAAGCCATTTTCCACCAAAAATCCGGAAGCTTTTTCACAGCGAACACCGCCGGTGCAGACTGTAACCACTGTTTTATTTTTTAAATGCGCTAATTTCGGCAGAATTTTTGGCAAATCACGGAAGTTCTTTAGCGGTGGTAAAATAGAATTTTTAAAAAATCCGACGCAGTGTTCGTAATCATTACGCATATCCACAATATAAAATTCTTTGGAGCTGTGGATCCATTCATGCAATTGTTCCGGTGCTAAATATTTTCCGGTAGTAATTGCCGGATTAACATCTTTTTCGCCTAAATGAGCGCTGACAATTTCTGAGCGCGCTTTGACAGAGAGCTTGGGAAAAGCATTGCCTGTGCCGATACTGCGTTTGAAATTCATATCGGTAAAACGTGGATCGCTTATCATTTTATCAATATATTTTTGGGTATTTTCTTTTAGACCTTCAACTGTGCCATTGATTCCTTCCGGAGCGATAATAATTCGGCCGGTTAAACCAAGCTGCTCGCAGAGTGATTTTTGCGCATTACAAAATTCGCCAGGGTTGGCGATATTTGTATACTTATAGTATAAAAGAATTTCGTACATATTAAGCAAGTTTGCTTAGCATCACACCGACAATATAAGCGGCAGTGGCAGCCAGACCACCCAACAAAAGCATTTCCAGTCCAGCTCGATACCAAACTTCGCGGGTGAAATATATTTTTAGAGTGCCAAGAATAAACAGAGTCAGACCGGTAAGAACACAGGCAGTAGCAAAAGTATGGATAGCAAAAAAAGGAATAAATTGAGCGATAATATAGATTAGGATTGGAATTGAGCCAAATAGCGTAAATGATCCAAAAGTCACCAAAGCATTTTTGAGCGGTGACTCATAGTTTTCCACTAGTCCCAACTCTTCCACCATCATAATATCTACCCAAGGTTTTTCAATTTTTGATAAAGCTTCAACTGCAATTTTGGCGTCTTGGGGCGCAATGCCTTTTTCTGTGTAAAGTTCAACCATTTCTCGCTTTTCTCCTTCCGGATAATTTTGTACTTCCCAAGTTTCGCGGACCCGTTCGGCCGCCATGTATTCGTTTTCCGCCTTTGTGCTTAGGTAGTCACCAAAAGCCATTGAGATGCCATCGGCAATAAGATTAGCAATACCAAAAATAAAAATCAAGCCCGCTGACAGATGAGCGCCGGCTACTCCGGCCACTACGGCAAAAGTGGTAACAGTACCATCTAGTCCGCCATAAACAAAACTTTTAAGGTATTGTCCATTGCCAGTTTGGTGTTCTTCGGGAGCGCTGCCGCTTTCGTGGGCTTGGCGGCTGGCTGCCAAATCGTTATGGCGAAAAGCGTTTCGCGCTTTTTCCAAATTACGAGTGAGCATAAATTATTCAGTAACTTTTAAAGTTCCCCATTGTCCATTTTGTCTGTGTCCTGGTTTTGAGCAGTAATAAATAAATTCTCCGGCTTTATCAGCGGTAAATTCAACCACTACTTCTTTATTCATAGGCAATTCTTCTTTTATTTTGAATTCATCAATCGTAAAATCGTGCATACCCATGGTGTTGGTTACTTTAACTTTTACTTTGTCTCCCTTTTTGACAATCATTTGCGGCAAAGAAAATACCGGTTTTTTTATAGCCGGATCATAATAGGCGGTCATGGAGAATTCTTTGTTGGTATTGGTAACGACATTCATTGGTTTTGATTTCCAGACAAATAGAGCGGCTCCGGCGATTAGAGCAACTGCCAAGACAATAAATATAGATTTACGCATATATTTTTAATATTTTAATTAAATTAATTAATAGCTTTTTCTTTTTTAAGTATCAGTTTTTTTTGTTCAGCGCCGCGATTATAGCTGCCCAGTTTTCCGTCGGACCTAATAACTCGATGGCAGGGGATGTCTGGCGCGTAATTTTTGCTTAAAGCCGTACCGACCGCTCGATAAGCTTTTGGTTGGCCGATTTTTTGTGCCACTTGCTTATAAGTTAGCGTTTGACCTTTGGGGATTTTTTTAACTACAGCGTAAACTTTTTGTTGGAACGGAGTCATACTTGCAGTTGCTAATATTTTTAAATTTATATTGCTAACTTAAAATTATTATAAGATAAAATTGTTATTTTGTACAGTTAGTTAAAAGTCTTTATAAAAATTTTAAGCCCGTCAACCAGTGTTTGGTTGCGGGCTTGATGGCCGGCTAAAGCTCCTTATATTTCTGGGTGTGGTTAGAGTTTTTGTCGCAGTGCTTGGAGTATTTTCTCTCCCTTTGCGACCGTAAACTCGGCTTGGGCACACAGCCTGCTGCCAAACATATTACAGCTAAGTGTGCCAAGTCTGGCGGCAAGTCTGGGCTTCAGCCATAGCGCGAATCCTCGCGGGGCTTTATCCGTCTTTTGTCCACCCCTACCTTTGCCTTTTTCTTCGATCTCTTCGAGAGATCGGATCAGCCGCAGAATGCTGGCGCGCATCTTTTCTGCGTCTAAAACTGATAGACCGTTGATGTGTGCAGTCCGAGCTGCTGAGCTGGGGTTTTCGTCCCAAAACCCAATTGTGCAAAGCTCAGCCCAGATCATTTCTCCCAGGGCTGCCCGCAAAGCTCCACGCTCGGCGCGGTCTTTAAACCAGTCAGCCTGTTTGGTTTTTTACCACTTCGGGTCTTTTTTGCCTTTGGTTTCACGAACGCTCCTTTAGCCGGTTTAATGGGAAACTACCATAATTTAATTAATAAGTCAACCCTATTGACACTAGAGTTAACTCTGTGATAAATTATTCAGCTATCTTGGGATTCTCCAAGAAGCGCGGCAGGTTGTAGCAACACGATAAGTAACAAGGAGAGTTCCAGATGCGTATCATCGTTTCCATCGTCATTATTGTCGCATGCTTCGGCTTCGCCTCTGCTGTCCAGGCCGACGTGAAGTCCAATGGCCAGCTCCTCGTTGTCCATGGCGAGCACTTTGGTGATGATAATTTCGGTGGATATCTCCACCTTGCAGGTATGGCTTCGACAGGCGGAAACTTGTCTATGCCAATCTATATTGGCGGGGAATACCGCGCCAAAGGAGTAAACTTCAAGCTGCTCACCGGGCTTTCTCTATCAGGGAATGGTGGAACATCTGTCATTGCCAGTACCTGGTTTTACGATGAGCTGAGCTCAGATATCAGTTTGTTTGTCCAAGGAGACGTTTATTTGCCAACCAAACCTGCTGGCAATCACGTTTCACTTTACACTTATGCTAGTTTGTCCAAAGTGAGAGCAGGTTCTGATTCAGGCTTTGGTCTGATTTACGAGAATTTTTTCTTTGGACGGGATTGGGTGAAGGCTGCTGTCGGACCAACAGTGATTCTCAGCAACAAGAATTCTCTCTGGGTTGCCTACGACTTCCAGCCTGATGGATACAACCTGCTTGTCAGGTGGGTAGTCAAGCTCTGAGACAACAACAGCTGCTCCAATTCGGCTCAAGCCGAGCGGGGCGCTGCGGCCAAGGTCGGCAGATTCGCTGTTCGGCCAGACCTCTACCATTATCTATGGTACTGATGAGTCCATATAAAATATTTGAAAGGACGAAAGGTTTTAAAAAATAACCCCGCCTCTCACGAGAGGCGGGGTTATTTTTTTGTATGAATTTTTTATAGAATTAAAGCGTTTGGAATTGTTGGCCAGAAACATTTCCTGCCGCATCAAAAGATAAAATGAAATAAGAATAGAAAGTTGCCGGAGATAATCCGGTATCAGAATAATTATTTGTGGCTGATGTTCCTACTTGAACACCGTTGCGGAATATTTTATATCCAATTACGCCAACATTATCTGTCGAAGCTGTCCAAGTTAAATTAATTTGCGAAGAGGATATAGCAGTACCAGATAAGTTTGTTGGCATTGATGGTGCAACAGTATCTGGAGGAACTACAACTGCCGGCGCAGGAATAGAACCAGTTCCTGGTGAAGCAAGTTGCAAAGCATTATCATCAAGAACTAGAACCCAATCACCGCTGGCTGGAGGATTAAATACGCGGCTGCCAGTAGTTGGGAATACACCGATTAAACTTTCCGCGCCAGTGGTTGGATTGTACCACCATGCATTTGCGTTAGCACCGGAAACTTTAGTCATGTTGATTGTCAAATTTCTTTGGCTAGGAGTATAGACTATCACTGTGCCTCCATTTGCAGTTCTGGCTGCGGCTGCAAAGGTGTTATTACTAATATTTCCGAATCCGGCAGTCAGTGTTAAATGGTTACTATCTGGCAATAAATCTTGCCAAGGACGAGAACCAAAAAGTTGATGAGCAAATTTGGCGCCAACTGATCCCTGACTGTTTAAAGCTGTTTTCCAGCCGCCTTGAAATTGACCGTCACCAAAACTCCAACCTGGATTGCCATCGCTTGGGTTGTTGCCGAAGAACCAGATTGGATCATTACCAAACAGTGATCCGTCTGCTCCCATTAAGGTTGGCCAATATTCTTGGCCGTGAAGACAGGCTAGAGAGGTAGTATGTTCATTCTCATACCAGGCTTCAACCATAAAGGTTGGGAAAGGTCCCGAGTGGTTATAATCACTAGCAATTCGACTTGGCAAAGTGTTGCAGGTTGTATAAGTGGAATTAAAATTAATCCAAGAATCATTTGCTGGATAAGCATCCATTTGTGAGTTATCTCTGGTGCCATGAATAGTTATTAGTTGGTTGGAACCGGAATCTTTAATGCCTTGAACCATAGCTTCAACTTCAGGCAGAGCCAAATCTGGTTCGCGATCACCGCCGATAACCCAAATTAGATTGTTATAATTTTTATAACGATTGCCTAAATATTGTCCGTAAGCGCGCATTTTCGTAGTACCGTTAGCAATTACTTCGTTATACCAGCCTTCATCGGTATTTGGAAAACCAAGATAAGCCGGTGTTAACAGCACCAGCATATTTTTTTGCGCAGCCATTGATAATAAATTGTCTACGTGAGCAAAGTAGGCTTCGTTGGGAGTAGAGAAGTCGCCCGGAGAAGTAAATGGAGCCACTCCAAAAGCATTAAGCGGAGCTTGCGGAACAAATTTATGTTCAATGATTGAAGCTAGCACGGTATTAAATCCTTTTTGTTGGCGATCAGACAAGAATAAGTCCGCATCTTGATCATTTAAGCCAGCTACCAGCGACCAGGCTGAATCTCCTTTTATTAAGAAAGGTTGTCCGTTGTTATCTTCCAGTCGGCGGCGGTCGGCGCTTACATGAAGCGGGAATGGGAAAGTAGAAGAAGCGCTTACTACGTTAATAGTTGCTATGCTTGTTTTTGCAGGGTTGGCATTACTGGAAGCTACTAAGTGGTAAATACTAGGCACAGAAGGAGCAGTGTATAAAGAAGAGGAACTGCCAGTTGGAGTTACCAAACCTCCAACAGAGCCTTCTTGAATTGACCAAGAGCAAGAAGTGTCTGTTGAGCCCGTAACAGTACAAGTAAATGTCTGAGTGGAATTAGTAATTAAAGTTTTACTGCTCGGGCTAACAGTAATTGTTATTGGCAGTGCTTGGGTAGTCGCATTTGCGGAAATTGACAGAGCTGAAGTATTCCCAGCTGCATCAAAAGCAGCCACAGTATATGAATAGTCTGTTGAAGGAGTTAAACCAGTGTTAGAGAAAGAGGTAGCTGCAGTAGTAGCAATTTGTACACCGTCACGGAATATTTTATATCCGGTTACGCCAACGTTATCTGTAGCAGCTGTCCAAGCAAGATTTATTTGAGAAGCAGAGACTGCGTTGGCGGATAGGTTGGTTGGAACTGTTGGAGCTTGAGTGTCAGAAGTGATTGCTGCTGGTCGTAGAGCCACCATTTGCATTGTCCAGCCTCTAGTAGCTGATCCTGTAGCCGCAAATACTCCGGCTGTTCCAGCAACTTTATCTTCAGAAAGATTGCTGTTCATGGTAGAGCGAGCGGTAAAACCTGAACCAATAGTACAAGCATCGTCTCCAATACAGAAACCATAAATAATATCACCAGCAGAAGTTGTAGTAACATTACCGCTGGTTACTGTTCCTGTATTTCCGGTTCTGCCAGCGCTGGCGTCGATAGGATTTACATTATCTATACCTCTATAAGCGGTAATATATGCTTCAATAAAACTTGAGCCAGCTGTTAGATTAACTGTTACTGTATCTGTTCCGGCAGTAGTGTTTTTAGCATAATACAGACGAGTGTGAGCTCCGCCCGGAGTGGTTAGTTCAGTGCCGATCTGAGTAAAAGTATTGCCGCGTGAATCGGTAACCGAAGCTACATTGGCATTTTGGCTTTTATCATAATCAAAACCAACCAGAATAATATCACCCGCAGCCACACTAGAAGTAAATGTGGTCGCCAGAGAGCTGGCTCCGCTGGCTGCAGCGGCAGCTTTTTGCTGTACAAAGGAAGCGGCGGCGCTGGATTCATTGCTAGTAAGCAATAAAAATACGGCGATAAAAATCGCTACTGCGGACAGGCTTATTTTTTTGATATTATACATATCCTTATCTTAATGAGTTAGTGAATTAAAGTTATACGCTAAAATATAGCACTAGGCAACAGTCTAGCACAGATTAAAATAAAAATCTAGTTGCCTAAGACTCTATTTTTCTATATTTATCTGTATCTCATGAGTGAGGGGTTGAACTACTTTCATTGAAGCCAAAACGTCATCCCAATATGGAGATTGATAATTATTCCAGCGCCGCATGTTTACCTGAATGCCATCGGAGGAAAAAACAAATTGCGGTGAACTAGTTGCTTTAGGATCGTCTGGACAAACAATATAGATAGAGCCAGCTCCGGCATCAGAATTACAGCTGGCAGGAACTTGAAAATTGACAATTCCGCCGATAGAGTATGTTTTTAGTTTGTTTGAATTTTGAGGTTCGTTATTGCCTGTGCAGTTGCCATTTTGGCAATTTTTTTCCAAAGAGCAAGGAGTAAATTCACAGTTTGGTCCTGTGCGGCCAACATAACTACCATCTGGGCATAGTTTGGCATCTTGAGTACAGTAAACTGGTTTAGCAGGAGAGATTGGTTTGGTGGTACTTTGGGCAATAGTGCAGCCCGCGCCGGTTAGAAGCAGCAAGGGTGCTAGTAGTAGGAAAGTTTTTTTCATACCTTTAATAATTATTTTCAAAATTTATTCCAAATCAAATCGGTAATATTCTTGGTGATTAACAGGATCAGTGGTTTCTTCAAAGCCAATTCGTTCCAAAAAAGATTTACCCGATGAAGTTTCGGCTTTAGCCGAGATATGAGTGCAGTGGGCCGCGTTAGCAATTGATTTTATTTCTGCAAATAACTCGTCCGATAATCCGTCTCCACGTCCATCTTCCTCTATTACTATAACACCTAAAGCGCAATAATTTTGTTTTTTATTATCTGACCCGATAGTATAAGTCAGTAAGCCAATTAATTCATTATTTTTATTTCTTCTTTCAAGTACTTCAAATCCATCTAAGGCCGTTTCAATTATATGTTGATTGGCGAGTTCATTTTTAGAGTAATTATTTTCAATAAACTTAGAATATTCAGTAAACCTGTCTTCGCTATTGTCTTGTTCAATATGAGGGTGTTCGAAGCTGTGCATAAAACTATATTAGTAATTAATTATTTTAACAAGTTATGATTGTAATCATTGTAAGGTTTTCTAAGTATTATGTCCAGATGAATTTAAGGCGTTTAGTTTGGATTGGTTAAAGCCAAACAGATATATAAATTGACACCAAGTTGTTTTTATGCTAGATTATATAGTCAAAATTATTAGACAGCTAAGTATGAGTTTGATTATTTTTTAGTAATTAAACCCATGCTCAGCGGTTGAGCAGCAATAAAAAAGGAGGGCAAATGAAGACCGTTGGTAATTGTGATCTCTGTGGTCAACCCGTAGAGGATTGTAATGATTCTACGAGATTCACAGTAATTTTGGAAATGGTTAGGATTTATGGCGATAGTTATCAACTAGAGCATGAACAGGCTCATAGGGATGATGATTGGATGATAGTTTTACGAAGAAAGAGCCCACGTCATCTGTTACCTGTAGATGGGTGTAAAGGTTCTCCTAGTCGAGCGCAGTATCTGCCGTGCCAGCCAAAAGATACACGGGAGGATGCCACCTTTTACCCTGAAGCGGTACCAAGTTTTCGTATTGCATACGGTATTCTCTTGCTACAGACCATGAAATCCGAAAAGTAGTGGTTATCCTGTCTCATAATATAGAGGAGTGGATAAAGATGAACAATCAGTTTTCTGGCTATCACAGCTCCAATGCCTTTCAGAGCGTGATGGACATACTGCGTGCCTTACATGCCGTTGGAGTTTTTCAGAGAAGCGGGTATAGGTATGAAGAGCTAGCAGATTTAGACACAGCTGAAAGGCTCGGAGTTGCTCAAGCAGTTTGTGATAACGAAATATTTTGGCGCAGAGTTGTTCCGGCAGACTTTGGACTTGAAGGTTCAACTCATGCTACCAATCGGGAAAATTCATGGGACTGGCTGGAGCAATTATTGAATCAGCTGGCTGACAAGTAATAATCAAGAATATATCCGTTTGTCTTTTAGACGGCGGGAAGGAAAGTTAAGCATCAGACTACCAACTCGTTAGTATTATATTATTTATAATATTGGCGAGTAGCCTGATGTTAAAATTAAAGAAAAACCTCTATTTCATAGAGGTTTTTCTTTTTATATATTTCAATTTTTTGAGCATGTCATTAATCTCGTTTATCCACAAATAACAATAAATATATATTGACAAACGATAAATATAAGATTAAAGTATATTTATTAATAATTTAAAATTAATATTTATGAAACGCAGCTCAACAATATTTCTTCAGGCAATAATCATCCTTATCGGCATTGGCGCTTTTGCCCTTTTGCTTTGGGAACCTCGCGTCGAAGGCAGAAACGCCCATGCCACAAACTTCGAAATATATTTTAAGGATCCTTTCTTAGTTCTTGTTTACTTAGGCTCTATTCCTTTTTTTGCAGCCCTCCATCAAGCATTTAAAGTACTTGGATGCATTAGGCAAAATAAAATATTTTCTAAAGGAGCTGTCAAAGCTTTGCGAACTATAAAATATTGCGCGCTAGCTATCATTGGTTTTGTGATAGTAGAAGAAATATTTATTATGTCAAACACCAGTGATGATCGGGCCGGTGGAGTTTTTATGGGCGTCCTAATAACCTTCGGTTCAATCGTGATCGCCACCGCGGCAGCAGTATTTGAGCGGATCTTGCAAAACGCCGTAGATATAAAATCCGAGAACGATTTAACTGTTTAATGCTATGTCAATCATTATTAACATTGATGTCATGTTGGCAAAAAGAAAGATGAGCGTCACCGAACTGGCTGAGAAAGTAGGCATCACGATGGCCAATATTTCTGTATTAAAAAATGGAAAGGCCAAAGCGATACGGTTTTCAACTTTAGAAGCTATTTGTAAAGCTTTAAGGTGTCAGCCGGGAGATATTTTGGAGTATAACGGTTAACCGATTTTACTCAGTGCCTTTAAAATTTTTTCTGCTAATTTTTTTGCTGACAGGGGATTCTGTCCAGTTATAAGTCTATTATCAGAAACTGTATATGAGGAAAAGGGGATGAATCCCTTTGAATAAATCGCGCCGCGATCTGTTAGTTCTTTTTCCAGTTTAAATGGCGCCAGTTTATTTTTTCCAGCCAGAATTTCTTCCGGCCAAGAATAACCTGTAACTTTTTTATTTGCGACTAGAGGCTGATTATCAATTTTTATATTTAATAGACCAGCGCTGCCGTGGCAGACAGCTGAAATTATCCCGCCGTTTTGATAAATTTTTTCGGCGATTTTAGCAATCTGTTCATTGTTTGGAAAATCCCACATAGCTCCGTGTCCGCCGGCATAGCAAATTGCTAAATAATTTTCTGGATTAATTTGCGCGGGGTTTAAAGTATTTTGCAGTAATTTTTGGAAATCTTCGTTTAAATAATATGATTTGGTTAAGTTGTCTAGCAATGGCCATTTTAAACTGCTTGGGTCAAGCGGAACCGGACCGCCAATTGGACTCATAAGGTCAATTTCGTAACCTGATTTTTTCAAAAGATCGTAGATATGCACTAATTCTCCCAGCCATAACCCTGTTTTTTGTTTGCCATCTAAAAATAAGTCGTGGTTAGTGAGAACAATTAGAATTTTTTTAGACATATTCAAAATTTAATTTAGTATTTACAATCCATTGTAAAATTTTTTAAGCTTTTTGTCCAACTTTGTTTTAGGTGTGATGTCTTTACATTAGCTTTTTATTTTAGTAGTCTAGTTAGGAATTTTGAGGGGAGCCAAAACAATGAGTTTTAAGATGGTTCTGGATATAGTGGTTCGATCTGGATCAATTGCCATACTGCTGGCAATCCTCCATCAGGTTTTTTTCAGCAAAGGCGGTAGTTCCAGGCATAACACCACTGGCGCAGTGGTAATGGGGATTGGTATCTTGCTTACAGCGGCGGTATTTGGCAGAGCAGCGCAGCAAGACGTTCCGTTAAGCAAGCTGTATATCACGCATCTAGTTTGGGGTGGTACGTTCCTTTTAATTTTCTTCTTCACTGGTTTTTTGGGGTGGAAAGCAAAAACCAATCCAAAATTTTCTGGTGCGCACCGCTATATGGCCAGTACCAGCCTTGTTCTTCTGGCGCTAACGCTCTTTGTCGGAATCATGTCTTGGATGTCTCATTAATTTAGTCTGGTATGGATTAGCTTTTGCCACTAAGCTTTCTATGTAGGCATTCTAACTTCCTGGCCGTCCCAACTGCTATGGCTGTAAAATTTATTGCTATGGTAGTGACGGTCTTTAGGGAAAAATATAAAAACACTCCGCAAAAATGTGGAGTGTTTTTATATTATATTAACAAATATTATAACCTTCTTTTAAAGGAAGGAAAAATTAATTTTTTATCAACTTAATATAAAAGCAATGACGAAATAAGAAATTGTATTACCTAATGCGTGAGCAACCCACCCCGGGATGATGCTGCTATCAGCGTGTTTCTCTTTAATATATCCGATGATCCATCCGGCCAAAGAAGACATGGCAAAGACCATTACCAAGGACAATATACTAACTTTTACTAATGAAAAAAATAATAAAAAATGCACTATTCCAAATATTAATGCCTGCAAAAGGTTACCTAGTCCGAATCCTAATCTCCGTACTAGCCGCTTCGCGATAAATCCTCGAAACAGTATTTCCTCTGAAAGAGAAGTTTTTATACATGCTATAACCAATAAAGATAGGATGGTAGTTAACGACAACCCTGCTTGATGTAACTGTCCAGTCACGCTTTGCGCGGTAAGGAGAATCTTTTTGAAATCTTCATTTAAGAAGACGAGACCAGTGCCCGTGCCCAAAATCAGCAATGTAGCATACGCCATATACTTGAGATATTTGTTTGAGGAAGGCAGATATAACCCAATGTACTTAGGAAAATTTACCGTTTTATCTTTTCTAAATAAAAAAAAGATGAATGGAACTAAGGCAAACACTGCAACCTGTAACGGAGCAGAAATTAGATTGCTTAGGAGTTGTTGCATATATTTGAATAATAATATATTAGTGGCCACTTGGGTTATATAAGTTACAATCAGTGTAAGGCTTTCTAGGCCTTCTGTCCAGACTTAAATTTGAGGCACCAGGGTTGGAGTTTAAAGTTTATAATGAGACAAATGAGACAGTGTTGGCGCTAATTCAGGTAAAAAAACCTAAAGGTTAGTCATCGGATTGTCATTTCTGGGCAGTCCGATGACTTAGTATATAATATAATTTGTACGTTCCTTTT
This sequence comes from Candidatus Udaeobacter sp., assembly GCA_035473115.1. Lineage (GTDB taxonomy): Bacteria > Patescibacteriota > Patescibacteriia > Magasanikbacterales > GWA2-37-8 > XYD2-FULL-39-9. The sequence goes on from DATION010000007.1 coordinate 107,563, forward strand.
AAATTGTAATAAAATAATTTTGATGGTATTCTTACTGTAACTAAATTTAATAATCTTGCTATGAAAACAAATCAGGAAAAAAATGAAAATGATTACATTTCTGAGTTAAAGGACTGGCAAGATCATCAGTATACTCCAGGTTATTTTGTTGGTGGGCGCATTCCGGTTTGGCTAAAATATCCTGGCAAACCAAAATTACTTGGCTTAGTCTTCTTGAGTGCCGGACTGTTTGGTTTGACTATCTTTATTTATAAAATTATTGTAGGAACTTTAATACAAAACAAAGAAGACTGGTTTCAGCTTCCCTTCCCGTTATTATTTATTATTATATTAATTTTGATCGGCATTAAGCAATTTTGAAATTCAAGTGCTTCAAAGAAAATTCCTAAAGATATAAAAAATGACTAGTAGGATCATTTTATACAACAAGTACCTTACTAAAACTATTATAGTATTAGTATTTAGTTTAATTTTAATCGTATTAGGATTAATTTTTGGAATTAAGTATTTTTTAAAATCTCAATCAACATCTCTTTTGATTCCTAACAAATCAGCATCATTATCAGAGCCAGAGCCTAAAACGCAAACTACCTCAATTTCTAATATAGATACGACATTATCTACTACTTCCAGTCCAGAATACTTGCTAGATCAAATGTTTGCTAAGGATCATTGGTTTAGTCGGAGTACTGAGGGCGAAGGTGTAATTATCAGAAACGGTAACGTTAAAATTATTGAAAAAACAATAAGTGCATCTAGCTCGCAATTACGATATAATGTTACCCTTAAATATCCGCAATTTAGTGGTTTTAGCAATGCGGCAAATGAAGAAGAGCTAAACAGGCGTATTGAGAATGAAGTAAATAAAAGGCTGAAGGATTTTAAAGATATGGTCAAATCAAGAGCTAGTGACAAAATAATGTCTGGATGGGAAAAAAATAGTCATAACAATTTCTTTTTGGCGTGGGATATATACGTATCGAAGAAGGATTTGGTTAGTATGCGTTTAATTTTGACCACAGCATTTGAAACTATGAAGGGTATTGAAGTAGAAGTAAAGCCGCTTATTTATGATGCGGTCTCTGGACAAGAGTTGGCTCTTAAAGATTTTTTTATTCCGGGAAGTGATTATGAATCTAGAATTAATAATATTATCAGTAAGCGAAATGCTGATTTATATAATAACTATCAGGTTGGTTTCAATGGTTGTTTAATGACAGAAAGAGGTGTAATGTGCGGTAAACAAAATTTTGAAGCTGGTGGAGGATCGTCAATTAGGTTTTCAGTAGAATGGAAAGATTTGGAAGATATTTTGAATTTGGAATTGGTAAACAGGCTTCGGGAATAATTTTAA
>DATION010000008.1:0-19362 GCA_035473115.1 Candidatus Udaeobacter sp.
GAGCCCAATAGGACTGGTTGTGCTGTTTGAGCCGACCGTTAGAAACGGTCGAGCGAGTTCACAACCAGAATGACAATGAATCCTAAATTATCCGAAAGTTTCCACCGCGAGCGATTCTTGGTTACTTCTTTGAAGAAGTAATGGAGAGGTTTTAGTGGCAAAAATTAAGGAAAAGATTTTTATAACAAAAAAACACCATTTAGGTGAATAAGATTTTTCTCCGCCGAGATCTAGCATTGCTGCATTTTTGACCTCGGCGGCCCGGCCTAATGATTATTTTACGTCTGTTCCGGTACTGGGAAGGCCCGAAGTTTTGTGCCATCTACGAGAGTCGGATGGCCTGGAGGTCGCAGAACTGTGAAGGTCCCGCTGTCCTCTTCGAAAAACTTCAAACCGTGGTCTGTTATCTCGCCAGCAAAAGCTTTGGCCGAGATAATAACTTCGTTTCTGTGCTCAGCACAGAACTGTTTGTCACTTGCCCCAACGGGCTTGGTGACGTACCAGGCTAGACCCAAGATTACCCAGCCATTTTCGAGCCGGACTTTCTCGATCTCTCCGCAGCCAACGGAGCTGCCCGGATCGGCTGGTTTGGTGATTTTTACCTGACCACCAACAAACTGCTCGAGTTTGCTAATTGTAATTTCCATTGTCCCCTCTCCCTATCTGTTTGTGTGTCTCATATCCTTTGAATAGGACGTGAGAATAATATTTAATGTATACCATATTTAAAGCATTTTGTCAATATTAAGTAACAAAAAATTTACCAAAGTAAGCACAGATATTTTTTTGTTAATATTAAATAACAAAAGACTCCTCAAGTTAATGAGGCATTTAAATAAGTCTATAATATCTTGACTTTCCCCTATAAATAATGTAAGTTTCCGATTAATTAAAGAAGGAGAGTTACAGATGCAGAGCTTTTGGCAATGGTTCGTTACGGCAGTTCTCGCCCGTTGGGTCGGGAACCTTTCTTTGATCCCTCCAATTGTTTTGGGAGGGATGTTCGTTTTCTGGTTTCGTCGCCGTTATCCGGCAAAAACGGACCAGATGACTTTCATCTACATCTACTTTCTACCCTTAGAAAACGGTAGATTACGCCTTATCCTAAGCACTCAAAAGCACTTTCCCGATGCGCGGAAGGTCATGTCGGGACATGATCTGTCATTACTGCGTTACTACGTGAAGAAGTCTTTTGGTCGCGTACTAAGGATCGGTCAGAGCCACAGCAAGCAGCTTGTTGGAAATTTGGCTAATATGTTTTGGGCAGAGGCCTCCAGCGCCGGACAGTTGGCCAGATCTTATGGGCTAGAGACAAAGAGCCTGATTGTAGTGACTTGTCTGATAAACATTTCACCAAGTGAAGGTTCGACCATCAAGCACCGAATGGTGGTGGTGCCAAGACAATACTTGGAAACTCTTCCTTCTGTTGACACTGTCGACGCTCCGATGGGAATGGATAAGGACGAGTTTTGTGAGTGGATGAAAGTATTGGAGGATATAGCCAGGGTGTTCAAAGAAGAAGGGAAGCACTCTCGTTCTTGCCGGGTCAATGAGTTGGTAGTGAGAGTATAGTTTTTTAGCAAACTACGTAACTAAATTAACACGGAGAAAAACCGCTTATACTAATTTTGATTATAAAATTTGTAATTAAAATTAGAGCGGTTTTTTAAAAATATAAAACACCCTATTTAAAAGGGTGTTTTATATTTTGGTATTTTTTTATTTAATCAGTAAACCAACTATTAGTAACGCTACGATATTGGCAACTTTAATCATTGGGTTAATGGCTGGACCGGCAGTATCTTTGTATGGATCGCCAACTGTATCACCGGTAACTGCTGCTTGATGAGCAAAAGAACCTTTACCGCCATAATTTCCTTTTTCAATATATTTTTTGGCATTGTCCCAAGCACCGCCGCCAGTAGTCATCGAAATTGCCACAAATAAACCGGTAATAATTGTACCAAGTAATAATCCGCCCAAAGCTTCAACTCCCAAAATCCAACCAACTAAAATTGGAGCTAAAATTGGAATGGCTGCCGGCAAAGTCATTTGGCCAATCGCGCCTTTGGTGACAATATCTACAGCTTTGCCATAATCTGGTTTGGCAGTTTTTTCCATGATGCCTGGAATCTCTTTGAATTGTCGGCGAACTTCTTCTACCACTTTGCCGGCAACTTTACCTACAGATTCCATAAGCATTGAACCGAATAAGTATGGCAGCAAGCCGCCGATAAATAATCCGGCCAAAACTTTTGGATCATTGATTAAGAATTTTATTGACTGAGGAAGTTTGTGAGTAAAATCGGCGAATAAAACCAGAGAAGCCAACGCAGCACTGGCAATGGCGTAGCCTTTGGTAACAGCTTTGGTAGTGTTGCCAACCGCATCTAACTTGTCGGTAATTTCGCGAACGTTTTCTGGCAACTCGCTCATTTCGGCGATTCCACCGGCATTATCGGTAATTGGTCCGTAAGCATCAATAGTAACTATAATTCCGGCCAGAGAAAGCATGCTCATGGCTGCTACTGCTACTCCGTATAATCCGGCCAACCAATAGGTGCTTAAAATTCCGGCAACGATAAATAGCACTGGCCAAGCAGTAGATTTCATTGAGACAGCTAAACCGGCAATTACATTTGTACCATGACCAGTTTCGCTGGCTTTGGCAATCTGTTTTACCGGAGCGTATTCTGTAGAAGTATAATATTCAGTAATCCAAACCATAATTGCCGATAGAGCCAAACCGATTACGGAAGCCAGGTAAATTTTATTGACACTATAACCTTCCAATCCGCTCATCAGCCATTTGGTAACTGGGTAAAAAGCTACCAAAGCAATTATTCCAGATGCAGCCAAGCCTTTGTATAAAGAGTTCATTATGTGTTGAGTTTTTCCTAAACGAATAAATAATGTTCCTAAAATTGAAGCGATGATAGAAACACCACCTAAAACCAAAGGATATGTAACAACTTTTTCATTGCCTACAAAAAGCAGTCCACCCAAAACCATAGTGGCAATGGCAGTAACCGCATAAGTTTCAAATAAATCGGCAGCCATACCAGCACAATCACCCACGTTATCACCCACATTATCGGCAATCACGGCTGGGTTGCGGGGGTCGTCTTCTGGGATGCCTTTTTCTACCTTGCCAACCAAGTCAGCGCCAACATCAGCAGCTTTGGTAAATATACCGCCGCCAATTCTGGCAAAAACAGAAATTAAACTACCGCCAAATCCTAGACCGACTAAAGCGGATAAATCTTTTGTTAAAAAATAAAAACCGGCTACGCCAAGTAATCCCAAACCAACAACTAGTAAGCCAGTTGTGGCGCCGCCCCGTACTGCCACATTCAAAGCTTCTTTTAAGCCTTTTTTGGCAGCTTCAGCAGTTTTCACATTGGCTCTAACCGAAACATTCATACCGATAATTCCAGCCAAGCCGGACAAGAATGCGCCGACAAGGAAACTGATCGCTGTTAGCCAGTTTACAAATAAACCTAAAACAGCCGCTACGATTATAGCTACGATGGCAATTGTTTTATATTGACGTCCTAAGTAAGCTTGTGCGCCTTCTTGAATGGCTTTGGCAATAGCTTTCATACGGTCATCACCATTTGGCTGTCTATTTATCCAGCTAATTAGAATTACCCCGTAGATTATTGCCACTAATGCCGGCAATATTGCGTAGAGAAATACGATCATACCTTGTATGAGATTAAAAATTAATTTTTACCTAAAAACTTGACCGTTCAAAGTCGGCCAAACATAGGTTGTTTTAATCAATATGATATGCTAGTATAGTTTTTACGTCAAGCTATATGCGTTATCAAATACTGTTAAAAACGCTGAAAGTTCTGATATATCTAAAAAGATTTTTTTGGTGGTTAGGCGCCAAAAGTCTTTTTGTTTTAGCCAAAATATTTAGTCCGGGCTGGCGTTTTATTGCTTTTATTCACTATAAAACCGACTATTTTTTAAAAAAAGTAGCCATGGTTACCGGCTTAAATGGCCAGCTGGTAAAACGCTCTAATTTGCAGATACTCATTTTTGTGGCTTTACTAATAGTGGCTTTACCACAAACCAAGCTTTATATTAAAAAAGATGCCAATTTGCCCGGTCAAAAAACTTTGGCTTATGCTTTAACTCCAACAGACGAAGACTATGTAGTTGAAGAAGTAACTGCTAATGAAGGCTCGCAGTTTGATGTGCCTATAACTCCGGCTTGGAAAACCGGAGCTTTGAGTCCGGATAATTTTTCCTTCAGTCCTGGTTCGGTTCCGGAAATTGAACTGGGAACAGTAGTGGCCGGGGGCAGCGCTTTGGCCAAACCTATAATTTTCCCGGGCCAATTTGCCGACGGTTCTCGTGATAAGATAATTGACTATATAGTAGAGTCAGGAGATTCTTTAGGCGGGATTGCCCAAAAATTTCAGATCAGTATCGCCACAATTCTTTGGGCTAATAATTTGGGTCAGAATTCTTTTTTACACCCCGGTGATAAGTTGAAAATTTTGCCAGTTAGCGGTTTGACTCACACCGTAAAGAAAGGCGATACACTTAAGAAAATCGCTGCCCTCTATGGCGCTAAAGCCGAAGATATTATCAGCTTTAATAAGTTAAAATCAGATGGATCTAACTTGGTAGTTGGAGAAAGTATTTTAGTTCCAAATGGAGCTAAACAGCAGCCAAAACCAGCGGTAACACCACGTAATATAAATCAAATAGCCGCGCCAGCCGGGTCAAGACAGTCCCCAAGTGTTTCCGGATTTATTTGGCCTACAGCCGCTCATGTCGTTACTCAGTATTTTACTTGGAAGCATCACGGTGTAGATATTGCGGGCGGCAGTTTTTCTACTCCAAACTATGCGGCTAAAGCCGGTGTAGTTATTAAATCTCAATGCGGCTGGAATTCAGGTTATGGTTGTGTGGTAGTAATAGACCATGGCAATGGTTTAAAGACGTTATATGGCCACAATTCTCGTTTGCTGGTTTCTGTTGGAGATTATGTTGAAGCCGGACAAACTGTTGGTTTGATGGGAAATACGGGTAATGTACGCGGAGTTACAGGTATTCATTTGCATTTTGAAGTTTGGGTGAACAATGTCCGTACTAATCCATTCCAGTTTATTAGATAGACCCTCGTTTCTTAACGGGCGGGGTTGAAATTTGTTAAAATACATGTTATTGTTTTAACACTTTAAGCGGTCGGGTAGCCAAGCAGTAAGGCAGGAGTCTGCAAAACTCTTATGCGTGGGTGCGATTCCCATCCCGACCTCAAATTTTCTAAAGTAATCTAAGAAAAAATAGCTAAAATTAGGAAAAAATAGGCATTTTGATCTTGACAAAATGCCTATTTTAGTATATAATGTTACCAACATTTAACTGGCGTAGTTCCTAAACTATGCCAATTGGATCAGTTCCCAACAAGGAGACACTCCAGATGAGCAATATCAGAAGGTTTTTCGAGAATGCGGATCCGAACGTGGTGCTTGGTCTGCCCCTGGTGCTGGCCTTCGGCGCCTGGGGAGGCTACAACTTGGTTATTCGTACCATCCAGTGGTACGGGCACTAGTAGTCAAATGACTATCACTTTTGTTTCTGACCAGTCCAGCCGCCCAGTGGCTTCTTCGCCAGACAAGGCGACAAGAGCTGCTGTGTTGGTAAGGAATTTGGTGATAGGGGTATTTCTGCTATTGCCCACAGCAGCCTTGATCAGCTTGCTTCTCTAGATCGCTTTCAAGTGACAAGAGAAAGCTTCAAGGTTCGGTCGGCGCGACTCTTCGGGGTCGCTTTTGTTTTTTTATTTATAAAGTTGCTCAAAAATTTTTCCAAGAGTAGAATGTTAGTGTATGTATAAAAAAAGAATAATTGTTATAGATGGCAATGCGATAATTCATCGGGCCTATCACGCTATTCCACCTATGACCACCAAAAAAGGAGTGATGGTCAATGCAGTATATGGCTTTACTTCCATGCTGCTTAAGGTTTGGAAAGATCTGCAGCCGAGCTGCATTGCGGTCACTTTTGATATGGCTGGCCCAACTTTTCGCCATGCCCAGTATAAAGAATACAAAGCCACGCGCGTCAAAGCCGATCAAGCATTATATGATCAAATACCTTTGGTGCACGAAGTGGTAGAATCTTTTGGCCTGCCTATTTATGAAAAAAAAGGCTATGAGGCCGATGACGTCATTGGCACCATAGTTAAAAATTTAGAAAAAGAAAAAGATGCGGAAGTTTTTGTGGTCACTGGCGACATGGATACTTTGCAGTTGGTAAGCGATAAAACCAAAGTTTATACTTTACGCAAAGGCATCAGCGATGTAGTTGTTTATGATCCGCAGGCGGTAAAAGACAGGTTTGGTTTTGGTCCGGAAAAAATGATTGACTACAAAGCTTTGCGCGGCGACACATCGGATAATATTCCGGGTGTGCCTGGGATTGGCGAGAAAACAGCTTTGGAATTAATTTTGAAATTTGGCAGTATTGAGAATATTTATAAACAGCTAAAAAACAAAGAAAAAATAGATAAAGAATTAAAACCGGGAGTAATTAAAAAATTAGTTGAAGGCAAAGACAGTGCTCAGATGAGCAAAGAATTATCTACCATAGATTGCGCTGTGCCGGATTTAAAGTTTGATTCTAAGCACTGCGAGATTAAAGAGCTGGATAAAGAAAAGATTAATCATTTATTCCAAAAATTTGAATTTGTTTCTTTGCTCAAAAGAATTCCGGGCTTTTCATCTGAAATGGAAAAAGAAATCTCCAAAGAAAAAAATAAAAGCACGGACAGGATGGTTTTTTCTGAAATAAATAAAGAAAGTGAATTGGAAAATTTGCTTAAGCTAATAAAAGAAAAAAAATCGTTTACTTGTCGAGCGGTATTAAGTGGCAAAGAAGTTTTGGATAGTCAGTTTTTGGGACTGATATTTGCTACCGGTGCGGCAGTATTTTTTGTTGATAATAAAATAATAAAAAAAGTTTTACCTTTATTTGAAGATAAAAATTTAGAATTGGTTGGGCATGATTTAAAAGAGTTGGTTAAGGCTTTGCAGTATAATTTTGGCTGCGTCATACGAAATGATATGTTCGATGTGATGGTGGCTTCGTATCTGCTTAGTCCGGGCAATAGAGCGCATGATGTTACCAGTATTTTATTAAAAGTTTTGGGTAAAGTTTTGCCGCAAAATACAGCTCAGACCAGTTTGTTTGGCATTGATAAAAAAGTTTTAGCCGAAGAATTATTTTTGATTAATCAAACCAAACATAGCTTGCAGACTGATTTAGAGGCAGCTGATAACTTTGGCTTGTTTAAAAAAGTGGAAATGGAGCTGATAAATGTTTTGGCCGAAATGGAATTAAACGGTATTGCGGTAGATCTGGCTATGCTAAAAAAATTATCAACTGAAGCTGCGGCCGATATAAAGAAATTGACCAAAAAAATTTATGATTTGGCTGGCATGGAATTTAATATTGCTTCGCCTATTCAATTACGTGAAGTTTTATTCGATAAATTAGGTTTGGCGGTAGCGGGTATAAAAAAAGGCAAAACCGGATTATCAACTTCGGCCGAAGAGTTAGAAAAGCTGCAAGGTCTGCACCCGATAATTGATGAAATCTCAGAATTTCGCGAACTGACAAAATTACAGAATACTTATATCGATGTTTTGCCCGGTTTGGTAAATAAAAAAACGGGCCGTATTCATTCTCATTTTAATCAGACTGTGGCTGCTACGGGCCGGCTTTCCAGTTCAGATCCTAATTTGCAGAATATACCCATTCGCAGCGAGCTGGGGCGAGAGATACGCAAAGCCTTTGTAGCTGAGACCGGCAATGTTTTGGTTAGCGCAGATTATTCACAGATTGAATTGCGTATTGTGGCCTCGCTAGCTCAAGACAAGCGAATGATTGAAATTTTTAATCAAGATGAAGATATTCATAAAGCTACCGCTGCGGCTATAAATAATGTGCCGCTCTCGGAAGTAACCAAAGAGATGCGCTATGCGGCCAAAGAAGTTAATTTTGGCGTGCTTTATGGCATGGGCCCGTATGGTTTAAGCTGGCGCACCGGCATATCACAGGCGGAAGCACGGGATTTTATTCAAAAGTATTTTGAAGCCTTTAGCGGTGTACGAAAATATATAGATGAAACTTTGGCATTTACCAAAAAAGAAGGTTATTGTGAGACGCTATTTGGTCGCCGCCGTTATTTGCCGGAACTAAATGCCGGCAACTTTCAATTACGGGCAGCTGCTGAGCGCATGGCGGTAAATCATCCAATTCAGGGCACAGCGGCAGATTTAATGAAGATGGCCATGATCGAGGTCTATAGCAAAATTAAGAATAATGATAACAAAGCCTTAAGCCAAGCTAAACTTATTTTGCAGGTGCACGATGAGTTGGTTTTGGAAGTAAAAAAAGAATTAGCCAAAGAAGTCAGCGAGCTGGTCAAAGATATCATGGAAAAAGTGGTTACTCTACGCGTGCCGGTAAAAGTTGGTATTAGTATTGATCGCAGCTGGGGTGAAATGAAATAAATTTAGTAAAAAATAAAAACTAACCTAGACGATGGGTTAGTTTTTATTTATAAAACTTAGCAATTTATTTTTTTCTCTATACTTTTAGCTAGAAGATAAACTGAAATAAGCATTAATAAAATACTCAAAACCTTAATTTCCAAACCTTGGAAAGGCAGAGCCATCAAGCCCAGCGGTGCGCCAAATAGTGCGAGTAACGGTGCTCCGCAAGTCGGGCAGGCCGAAGCAACAACACTGGCTATAGTTCCTCCAATCCCGGATAAAACAGCTTTGGCGTTTTTACTGTCTTTTATTAAGTCTCGTCTAAAGACAAGTAAGCTGACATAAATTCCAAAGAGAGCAGAAATTATGAGAGAGAGTATAAAAGAAACCACAGTAAATAATGGCCCGTCCATTTCTAAAAGAATAAAAAAGCTATGGAAAGCAACATTTACTATAGTTAGATAATAAGATATTGCGGCCATAATTATTGCCATAGTTAAAGCAATAAAAGCATATTTTTTTCTTTTTAGAATAGTTGTAATAATTTGTATTAACATATTATGGGTTTACTTCTGAGTAGTAGATAACAATTTGGTCGTTATCTCGGAGTATTGTATTTTCATAATCGTTTACTACCAGACCGTTAACTGTCTCGCCAATTATGTGTGCTGCGTCAGCTTTATAATTTAGAATTTGGTTTTTATTGAATGTTTTTTGCCAGATTAGAAAGAAATCTCCCAAAGTAAAATCTCTTTTTTCCGGAGATTCGACATGAATTTTACCGGTATTATCGTGGGTATGAATGGCATGCATACATTCGGATGAGATTCCGATATTGGCTGGGATTTCTTGCGGCTGGCTGTTAATAATAATTTTTAGATATGGATGAATATGAAATTGAGTAGCCATATCTGTGGTACAACTGGCCAGCAACTGGGCATTGTTTTTGATTTTTGCCGGTTTGGTCGCGGCTTTAATAATAAGTATTATAAAAATAATACTGATTAGGCCGACAATCCACCAAATTTTTGAAGACGAGCGATTATTATTCATGCGATTATTTTTGCGGCGGTTGGGCAGGAGGAACGATAACTTTATTAGTAGTTAAATTTTTATATGTGCCCATAAGCGGTACACCTTTGGTAAAGACATAAGCTCCATCGGTGGCAATTATTCCTACTTGTGGCCAGACCGGTTTGAAGCTTGGATAAGCATTTACATCTCCGGATAAAACAAATGTCGGAACCATTTTGATTCCATATTTATTTTTTAAGGCCGTTCCTTCGGCTGATTTAATATCAACAACTTTGGCGTTTGGCTGCATACCGAATTGTTTGAGAATATTTTCGTGCTGAGTAACATCGTAGCATTCTGTACAAGTAATATCAGTCAGGAGAGTTAAGTTTAGTCTGCCTTTTACTTTACCAGTCATAACATCGGTATAAGGTCCGCCAGTTTGTCTGAATACAAAAGTGTTAGCGGTTATATCTCCGGCTTGAGAGAAAAATTTTGCCAAGTTAGGATTTTTTGTTAATTCTCCGGAGAGAGTAAAGGTAGGTAGTTTTTTTATGGCAAATTTAGTTATTAATTGTTTGCCTGCTTCACTGGCGCTATCAATGCTCTGGTAGGTGTTAAATTTTACATTTTCTTTTTGCAGCTGATCCAGCAGAGGCTTAACGTCAAAACAGTCCGAGCAGTTTTGATCGTTAAGAATGGTTAACTCAAGATTAGCTGGTCGGTTTGCTTCTTTAGTTTCGGTTAATTTTTTATTCAAAATTCCGTTGGCTTTTATAAAGACAGAACTGGAAACAAGAATGCTGGCTAGAATTATTCCAAAAACAGATAATAAAAACCAATAATTTATTTTTAGACCTGATTTAGCCTCTTCGGACATATACCTTTTTATAGATGAATTAAATTTTAGCAGCCGCCGACCATGGCTGGAGCATCTTGAGGAGAGGTTACTTGAGAAGCGCTACTAGAAGAGCCAAAATTGCCCGATTTTAATTTATTGAGTATATGAATTGATTCAGCCATCTGTCCGATAGATACCAGAGTAAGAACTCCTAAAATAACTGTAATCAAAGTGTTATTCCAGGATAAACTTTTACGGTGTCCTTCCCCCATCTTGGTAATAATTTCATTTTTGATATTTTCTAGCTCGTTATGGTTGTCCATATTTTTAAATTAAAAATAAATAATATTTTATTAGAATTAAATTTTAACAGCCGCCGACCATGGCTGGGGCATTTTCGATATTAGATTGAGTTGGTTGTTTGGTGTCGTTAGCGCCATATTTTGGCAACTTTACATCGAGCAGTAAGGCTGCAACATCTGGAGTATATTTGCCGCTCTGGATTTGGTCCATTGTTTTTTGCACCATCTGTTTAGGGAAATAATGACCTTTCCATCTGGCTAATTCGCGCAGAATTTGATCGTCGGAATATTCGGAGCCGTGGTTTTTAATTAAATAAGCTTCCAGACCGCGCATGGCTTGAGAGTGGGCGCAGCCGCAAGAAGCTTCGCCGTTAGCAAAGACAATACCAGACACGCCACAACAAAATTCACAGGCTATTTTTAATCCGATATTAATATAGCGTTGTTTTTCTGCACCGGCGAAAGTTATTTTTTGTCGGCCATAGCTTGGGTCGTACTGCTTCATGATATCGATTGCATTTTGTACCTGGTCAAAACTGACATTTAGTTCTTGACCATATTTTTCCGGCACTCCTTGGACAAATGAAAGCTTGGTAGCATCATCAGATAAGTTGCCAGTAAGTTTGGTATCGCTAAATAATTTGATTGAGCCGATTGAAAATAGCGAGCTTTGTTTTATGCCGACAGTTTTTTCAGTGTTGGCCAAAACAGCCTGGTTGGCAACTATAGCCATAATCAGCGTGCCTAGTAAAGCGAAGTTTAAAATTTTAATTTTCTTTTCTGTAAAAATAAACATATTAATTTTATTAAATCTACTACGTATTGTAGTATGGATAAATTATTTTGTCAAAGTGTTAGTTATCCCCTGCCTTATACCAGCCGGTATTTTGAGAATTATTATTTGCACAAGTAGTGTCTGTTTTAATTTCTTGAGCAAAGGGACAGTTAGCTGTATAGTTTTCAGTCGGGAAAATTTGATTATAAGCTGGGTGCAGGAATTTAGCCGAAAAAATCAAAACAACTAGTGTAGCTAAACTAGAGAAAAGTTTGATAAAGCCGAATTTTAATTCGGGTATATAATTGTTGTCTGTTAGTTTATTAACTCGTTCTTCAATAATTTGGCTAAAAAATGAAACAGCCAAACCTTGTTGGATAAGCATGTTTTCTTTTTGATCCAAAATTTTATTGAGCGCCCGAGCCAGAGGAATTTTATTTTTAAAATTATCGGTGGCCGCTTCGTCTGCTGACAATTCCGAAAAAATAGCGTACTGCTTGGTTAAATTTTTTATACCGGGTATAAAAAATAAAATATTATTAATTATTTTTATTATAAATAATTTTATTGGCTCGGATGATTTAAGGTGGTGTTGTTCGTGCCGTAGTACAGCCTTTAATTCTGCATAGGATAAGGACTTTATGATAGCGCTAGAAATACAAATACGAGGGTTGATAAATCCATAGCAGAAAACCATTGGTTCTTCTGTTTCTATTTCTAAAACCTTATTATTTAAATTAATTTCTGCAATAATACGATTTAATTTTTCTGAATTTAAACTGCCATGTTTGGTGTATTTTTTTATAAATCGCTTAGTTTGTAAATAAATACGGAATGTTTTGTTTATAAATAAAGAAATGGTGATCGTTAATCCTAGGGCCGCAATAAAAATAGCAGTAATGGCATATGGGTGATTAGTAAAAGAAATGGGTGCTTGGCAGCTACAAGTGGTTTGGATTTTTCCCAGGACTGAATTCAGAATAAAATTAAAATACTGGTAAAATTTTATTCCCGCCCAGCCGAGCCCTGTCAACAATACTAGGCTGATTGCGGAAAGCCCGATAAAAATAAAGTTAGTTTTTTTATTTAAAATTCCAGATCGCATGTTTTTATAAAATTTATTATTTAACCTGTTTTAATTTTTTCCGCCACTCACTTGATTTATATTCGCCGCTTTCGATGATATCGAAAAATTGAGCTACCGCTACTTCACCGCAATTATGTATTAGGTGTTTTATTATTTTGGCGGAAGTTTTTTCTAAAAATTTTTCTTTACTTTCGGCTGGAGAATAAATATAGGCGCCATTTTCTTGTTGTTTGCGATTTAGAACTCCTTTGGTTTGCAGACGGGACATTATGGTCATAACTGTAGTATAAGCAATATCACGCTTTTTTTTCAGTTTTTCAAATACAAAACGTACCGAAACTTCCGGTTCTTTCCAGCTGATTTGCATTATTTCTTCTTCTAAGCTGCCAAGAGTTGGCAAGTTATTTTTCATATGCGAAATAAATGAGAGAAATATTTAGCTTGCTAAAATATTTTCGAGTGAATGAGCATATACCGTAGTATAATCGAAATGAGTTGAGATCCCGCTAAGCGGGACGAACGAATATATTTTAATAAAATTAATTTTATACTACGCTTCGTAGTATAGCACAAGCTTCAATTAAAGCAATATCTGTTTTTTTGCCATAAAACAAAAAAACCTCGCCAGTAGCGTGTTTCCGTTTCGTTATAACTAATTTTTAGTATGGCTCGGGGCGGCACACAAGATTGTGTGCCGCCCCGCGCCGGGCTGCGGGAGCATGCGCTGTTGCCGGCCGAGAGGCCGGCGGGAGCTAGGTCTGCTCACGCAGTGCGGGATCGGCTAGCCGCCGAGCGATGTGGCTAGCCGGCGCCGCCGCCGTGGTCGTTCGCCGGGTTGTCGTCGTTGATGCCGTTCTTCTGCACGTAGTTGGCGTCGATCGACATGTTGTGCGCGGCCGCGGCGGGGTTGTCGGTGTCGTTGTTGATCCAGCGATGCTTGTTCATTGTGAAGTTCTCCAGTTGGAAGTTTTTCTCGGCCACCAAGGTGGCTTTGATTAGAAGGTACACTATAGGATATTTAAAAACTTGTCAAGGGAGTTATCCACAAAAAACTATTTACCTTTTGTCCAAACAAAAGGTAAAACCAAAAATTGCCGAGCTGGATGAACGCTTAGCAGCCAGTTCGGATTCATTCCGCTCCGGCGCAAAACTCGCCTGCGGGCTCAAACATTGCGCCGGCCACGCTCCACTTATCTCGAACTGCTAGGCTAAGCGTTCATAGGCTCGGAGCCAACGACGGACAATGGACAATGGACGGTCGATACCCGAGCCTATGGACTTTGGCCGAACTGGCCACGGTGAAATGTCATGCTATTGGCGGCCATAAGACTATTGCTGATTGGACGCCAAAGCGACATGAGCCGATGGCAGTTCGAGACAAAGGACATCTGTGCTCGGGAACTTTTCCCTCCAGCTTTTGGTTACAAAAGGTGGATAGGGGTTGGGTGGAAAAGGGCATAAGTGATTTGATTATACTAAAATAAAAATTTTTTTAAATAAATTTAATAAAAAAACAATCTCGATTTCTCAAGATTGTTCTTCCCTCTTTAGCCTCTAAATTTTAGAAGCCAAGCCTAGAGTAACTATAACACAGTTCTCTGTTATTGTCTGTGAGTTTATAACTTAAATTTATAAAAGAATTTATTTTTGATCAAACGGTAAATTTTAATCAGCAGCCATAAGCCAATAGCAAAAGTAACTAACCAGACAATTAATACTGGCAATAAAAATATAAAAGACAATACGGAATCTGCATAATCTTTCAGCCCCGACAGCATATCTCTTACGCCCTGTTTTAAACTAAATAAAGGACGCCAACGAATACCGAACAATTGGACATCGGCTTCTTCGGTCAGAGAAGCAGTAATTGATGACATATCCACCTGATCGGAAAGATATCTCATTCTTCCTTCCAATCTTTCAATTTCACCCCGAACATAACTTAAATTATTGGAAACATTTAGAATATCATCTATTTTTTTCGCTTGATCCAGAATTTTCAGATACTGAGCTTCTTGGGCTTTTAAGTTCTTAAGCCTGGCTTCTAAATCTACAAATTCTTCGGTAATATCAGTGGCTTTTACCTGTTCACTGTCTACTTTAATTGCCAATTCTTTTATCTTTCCCAAAGCTTTATCAAAATTATCAGCTGGAACTCGGATGGTAATGGTGCCAAATTTGGAAGTTTCCGATATGTCTTCTATATTAACTCCGTCTACGAAACCGTTAAACTCTCCAGCAATCCGTTTTATTTTTTCGGCGCTTTCATCGGCTTTTTTGACCAGCATGCTTACAGACCCGTTTTTTACCACTTTTCTGTCGGTTGACACTGGCAAAACAGTTTCTCGTGATATACTTTCATTATTAAGACCTCTTGATTTATTCACCATATCAACTGGCGGAGCTATAGCAGGTTCGGGAATTATAATTCCACTGTTCATTCCATACCCCTGCTGAACACTGCCATAACCGGAACTGTCAGTATAGACGGCCATTTTATCATAATTCAAATGAGGAACTAAAAACCGTTTGCCGCCGGTAAAATAAAATACGACCCAGAGCAAAACCGAAATACCCAAAGCCTCCAAACCTATGATAACACCTCTTCTTAATTTTTTCTTATCCTCAAACATATATTAAAGTAAAAAATTATAAATTAAGTATAACATACTTTCTGTTTACTATCTATCAACAATTGACCAACTATCTTGTTTCTGCTAAACTATTCGAACTATGACTAACCACGGCAACGTAATTATCAGTTTTGACGAAGTTTCGTTTTCCTATGATTCCAAAAAACCTATTTTAGACGAGGCCAGTTTTTCGGTACGTGAAAATTCCAAATTTACGATCATGGGTCAAAACGGCGCCGGCAAAAGCACAATTTTTAAACTTATCACTCAAAATATTAAACCAGACAGCGGCCAGGTCAATATTAGTTTGGGATCAAGCATTGCTATTGCTACCCAGGTAATGAAACCGGAAAATCTGGAAAAAACTGTAGAAGAATTTTTCGCCCAAACATTCTCTAAGCAGATATACGACTTGCCAAAACGAATTGCCGAAGTTCTGGATATCGTGCACCTAAAAGCCCCGCTGGATAAAAAAATAAAGCAATTTTCTGGTGGCCAGCAAGCCAGACTGCTTTTGGCTTATGCTTTGATTCAAAAACCGGATATTTTGTTACTTGATGAACCTACTAACAATCTTGATACCCAAGGCATAGAACATCTGACAGCTTTTTTAATGTCTTATCCAAAAACTTGTTTAGTTATTTCTCATGATGCCAATTTCTTAAATTCCTTTACCGACGGCGTTTTATATTTGGATTCTTACACTCACAAAATCGAACAATATATCGGCGACTATTATAACGTACTAGGAGAAATTGAAGCCCGAATTGAGCGCGAAAAAATGAAAAATGCTCAGCTGCGCAAAAGTATTCAAGACAGAAAAGATAAAGTAAACTTTTTCGCCAACAAAGGCGGCAAGATGCGTAAATTAGCCAGCAAACTGCGCGACCAGATAGAAGACGCAGAAGAAAATATGGTGGATGAACGCCAGGAAGATAAAACTATTAACGAATTTAATATCCCTTCTCAACCGGAAATTATTGGACCAATGGTAGAAATAAAATCTGTAGGTGTAATGATCGATCATGAACCAGTGCAAAAAAATATTGATCCGCCAATTACGGTGCGTAAAAAACAGCGTTTGTTAATAAAAGGCCCTAATGGCATTGGTAAAAGCACTCTGCTGCAAGCTTTGGCCGATGGCACGGAAACCGGCGCGACTATTTCTCCGGATGTTAGGGTTGGTTATTATCGCCAAGATTTTTCCGGGCTTGATTTTGAGAAAACTGCCTACGAAGCATTAGAGGAAATGATGCCGAATCCATTTAACCAAGAAATCTACGCTACGGGCGCGCAATTTTTACTGTCTTCGGAAATTTTAAAAAATAAAGTTGGGTCGCTTTCCGAAGGCCAAAAAGGCTTGCTCTGTTATGCCAGATTTGTTTTGCAAAAACCTGGATTACTAATTATGGATGAGCCGACCAACCACATAAATTTCCGCCACTTGCCTATTATCGCCAAAGCGCTGGACGAATTTGAAGGCGCCATAATTTTGGTCAGCCATGTACCGGAATTTGTGGAACAGATTGGCATTACTCAAACTTTGAATCTGGAGACTATTTAAATATTTGACTCTAATAATTAGCCGAGATAATAGATCTACTATTGACAAGCAGACGCTTTTTTAGTAATAATAATTTATTAGTTTTAATTTATAAAAAACTATAAAAAGACAAGGTTTGTCCTTTGATTGGTCGCTAGAAAAATGGAGGCTACGATGATTACTGCGCATTCGGGGAAAGCTGAATTCATGTTTGAGGCAACTGAGTATGAACAACTGTGCCTTAAAGAAAAATTTGACGGCACAATCGGCAGCTGGGAGGGCGCTGGATCTAGTACAGAAAAAATCGGAACATTCCATGAATATGACATCATGGTGCATGTTTCTTGGGTTCGTATAAACGGTGGTCTGGTTGGATTTTTTAGGACTACCAGCCAGGTAGTCAACAATGTTACTGTAGAAGAATGGGTAGAAAGTTGTCTACGGCCAGGAAAAGAATCGCGCTCTAAATCTAGACAAGCTAACCCACATAATTTTCGCCTTTACCTTTCTAGCCTGGGCAGAACCTAACAAACCAGCACCAAGAGTAATGAGCCAAGGCAAAAACCACCACCAGGCTGCCCACTCGTTATCGCTGTAATATTTACAACGCTGACGAGTAGCCTGATGAATTAATAAAAAACTTCCACTATTTCGGTGGAATTTTTTTATTAATTCAAAAGTTATTTAATTTGACAGTGACTTTTCAGCTCTACTAAATCAACCTGAGTTAATTTCTCATTAACTCCATTATTTAATCGGTACATAATTGCTTTTGGATCTTCAACATGTTCCAAACCAAGCGCATGACCAAGTTCGTGAGCCAAAACTCGGATTAATTTATTCCGATTATCAAATTGATAAATATCTATCTTCCGGCCATTATCATTAATTTGATAGGCGCCTTCTTCAAATTCGCCGCCTAACTGCCCACCAATCTGGTTATATTTATCTACCGTAAGATTAAGCGAAGCAGCTAGCCTGTTTAAAACTGTTGCCAGGGCGTTAATATCATCCACTTTGGCATTGATACTATCTTGCATCTGATTTATTTGCTCAATAAAAGTATTGAGGTTCAATCTTTCTGATTCTAACTCATTATATTTTTCTTTGGGAGCGCCACCGCGGCTATTCCAATATTCCACATCAGCTTCATATTTATTTTTCATTGTCTCAAGCTCGGCTGTTTTAGTTTTTAAAGCTGCAATATCTTTGGCATATTGATCTTTCAAAGAATCGTATTTTGCTTTGGCTGCTTCATACGAAGCTTTGCTATCATTAACTGTCAAACCTAATTTTTGCAATTTAGCTGTAGATTCCTGGCGAATATCATAGACTAGATTTATTTTTAAATCCCCGTCTTTTGTATAGGCAAACAAATCTTTATTTATTGGCTTTTCCCAAATTTGCTCGGCAGCGCTAACGGCGCTAAGAAAATCTTTTTGCGATATATCAAAACGGTTATCAAAAGAACCGAGGCTATAAGCAATGGGCTGGCTGCAAGGAAAATATTGGCCTTGAACTTGAAACCAAACATTCTGCAAACGGTCGCGAAATGCAAAAATAAACCCACCGATTATGGCTAAGTACAAAATGGTTTTAAATAAAATTTTGAAGAATTTTTTCACCTTACTATTATATAACAAAATTCAATAAAATTATAGAATAACTTTATTTTAACCCATTGACTAAATGCTATTTTTTGCTACAATATTGCTACAAATCTTTTAAAATAAATGGAGAGGTGGCCGAGTGGTTTAAGGCAGCAGTTTACTAAACTGCCGGGCTCGCAAGGGCCTCTAGAGTTCGAATCTCTATCTCTCCGCCGCGCTGAGCGCGGCTGTTGAAACGCTAAGCGTTTCGCAGCTAAATACTACATACAATTGACATACTCAGCATCTCGATTATCAATTACAATTTAATGAATAAATACTAATCAATTCTGTTATGTCAGAAAGAGGACCATCCTTTAATCCAGAGGCAGAGAAAAAACCAAAACTGGAAATTACCGAGAGACCAGAATATGATCTTGCTTGTGCAAAAACACGAACAGGTGGTGATTTAATTAAAGCACTTAAAGACCTTGGCGTACCAGAAACTGAGTTAAAACCATTTGCCATCGATCGTTTAGAACAAAACATTAGAAAAGGATATGGCCTTGAAGCTGTCCGTAGTATAGCCAGACAAGCAAACATAATAACCGAAGCAGAAGTTGATGAACTTTTTGCAGAAGTAACAGCTAAAATATTAACTGAAAAACCTACCGAAACTGAGGAAGAAAAAAAGGCCAGAGAAGACAGAGAATTAGAAGAAATGTTAAGTCAGTATCAATAAAATCAAATTTAAATAAAAGGCAACACCTGGAGAGGTGTCAGAGTGGCCGATCGTGCAGCTTTGCTAAAGCTGTGTACCGCAAGGTACCGAGGGTTCGAATCCCTCCCTCTCCGCAGATCGCGACAAAGTGAACTTAACTGTTCACTTTTTTGCTTTATTAAAAAGATTATAAATTAAAATTATTCCCGAAGCCTGTTTACCAATTCCAAATTCAAAATATCTTCCAAATCTTTCCATTCTACTGAAAACCTAATTGACGATCCTCCACCAGCTTCAAAATTTTGTTTACCGCACATTACACCTCTTTCTGTCAT